>NZ_JAFGYS010000014.1:65244-247977 GCF_017491705.1 Pseudomonas sp. 86_A
CCATCACCGCGACCAGCTGACAGGCTTTTTTCGAGGCCGGGGCGCTGTTGAAACCGTGGATATAGAGGATCGAACCGGACATTTGAGCTCCCTGAGTGTCGGCGAAAGATAGCGGAGTTTACAGGGAGTCGAGCAGCGATGGGCCATGCAAATGATGCCCATGCTGCCCCCCTGTAGGAGCTGCCGCAGGCTGCGATCTTTTGATCCTTTAAAGCAAAGTCAAAAGATCACAGCCAGCGGCAGCTCCTACAGGGATATATCAGTAGCCGTTGGAGCCGTAATCGACCGTGAACTCGAAGTCGGTGACACGCTCGACGCCGGTTTCCAGCCGTCCATCGGGCAACAGCCGCAACCAGCGATACCCCGGCGGCTGTTCGCCAACCTTGAAGTCTTCACTGTTTGGCTCGAACTGAATGCAGGTCGACGGTGAAGCCATCAGCCGCACGCCGTTGCGCTCGCGGTCGATTTCCTGATGCACATGCCCCCATAACACCGCACGGGCCTGTGGGAAACGGTCCAGCACTTCGAAGAACGCTTCGGGATTGCGCAAACCGATCGGCTCCGCCCAGGCACACCCCACCGGCACCGGATGATGGTGGAAACACACCAGATGATGGCGTTCCGGCGCTTCGCTCAGCGAGCGCGCCAGCAGTTGCAGTTGATCATCCTGCAGGTAACCGGGCACAGAACCCGGCACCGCCGAGTCGAGCAAGGTCACGCGCCAGTTGCCGACATCGACCACTGACTCCAGCAACGCACTTTGCACCGCGGCCTGCGCCATGATCTGCGGCTCATCGTGATTGCCGGGAATCCAGCGCGCCGGCGCATCGATCTGCGCGGTCATCTGGCGAAACTGTTGATACGACTCCAGCGTGCCGTCCTGGGAAATATCCCCGGTGGCCAGAATCAGGTCGATCCGCGGTTGCTGCCTGAGCACCTGTTCGATGACCTTCTGCAGGCTCTCGCGGGTGTTCATGCCCAGCAGCGTGCCATCCGCCTCGGCGAACAGATGACTGTCGGATAACTGCACCAGCAACGCCGGATCGGCGGTGGTCAATGCGGATACGCTCGGCAAGGCGTTCTCCCAGGGCAAAAGCACGGAATCGGTTGAGTGCCGCAATTATGCTGGGGGATGGCGCAAAGAGGAAACCGACGAACCGGACGCAGTTCACAACTAGCGAACGACTTCGTACTCGTGCCCCAGGGCCAGACAATGGCTCAGCCATTCCCCCAGGAACAGATTGAGCTGGGCCTTTTCATCCGGCTGATGCATCGCGGCGTTCGGGTAAGGATAGATGCCGCGAAAGCGTCGTGCATGTTCGGCGCTGATCACCTCAGCCATGCGCGCGTCGTGATAGACCTGCACCTCCAGTTGCGGCACCGGCAGCCAGGGCAGGCTGTGTTCCTGGCGCACCTGCAACGTCGTGGTGTACGGACAGGTCTGCAGCACTTCGAGGGCCAGCACGCCGAGCATCTGCTCGCCCTGGGTCACGGCGATGCGCCGCGCCTGCGGGTCGTTGCGCATGTCCGGCACCAGTCGCATCAGGCGCGCGTAGTTGGCCTCGCAGGCAGCTTGCAGCCCCGCCAGGTCAACTCGATAACGATCGCGCAGCTTGTTTACGACCATAACCCCCTCACTTCGGCGCGGTTGAGCGCCAGCCATTGCAAGGCGATGATGCTCGCCGCGTTGGCAATGCGTCCGTCACGGACGGCCTGCAAGGCATCTTCAAAGGCCCAGACCGTGACGCGGATATCTTCTGCCTCTTCCTCCAGCCCATGCAGGCCGCCTACGCCTTCTGTACTGCAACGCCCCAGAAACAAATGCACGTATTCGTTGCTGCCACCCGGCGACGGGAAATATTGGGTCATCGGCCACAGGGCCTTGATGTCCAGCCCAGCTTCCTCCTGCGCCTCGCGGTGAGCAACCTCTTCCGGCACTTCTTCCTTGTCGATCAGACCAGCGACCAGTTCCACCAGCCACGGGTTGTCGGTCTTGCCCATGGCGCCGACGCGAAACTGCTCGATCAGCACCACTTCGTCGCGCTGCGGATCGTAAGGCAACAAGCACACCGCGTCGTGACGCACGAAGACTTCACGGTTGATCTCGCGGCTCATGCCGCCAGCGAACAGTTCATGGCGCAGGTGCAAACGGTCGAGTTTGTAGAAGCCCTCGTAGCAGCGCTCGCGCTTTACGACATCGACGGTGGCCGGAGTGGCGTTGGCAAAATCAGTCATGAACATCCTCTTTACGGTAAATCCGATACGAGGCTGCTGGTGGTGACTGGCAACCTCGACTTCGCGCCATCCTAACGCGCCCGAGATGATTGATGCAGCCCCTTTACCGTCAGCGGGATGGACGGTGGAGGCGAAACCCACTCTAATTAGCTTAGTGGCGAACTGACTGCTTCGGCGAGAGTCGAAGCGGATAACTTTTCGCCTTCCCCTGTTTCAGAAAGGACGCCCATGTCGCTTTTCAAAATTGCCTCCGTGGCCGCCATCGCCCTGACCCTGGGCGCCTGCGCCAACCTGTTCCAGCCTAACTACCGCGCGCCGCTGGAAACCACCCGCGACGCATCGGAAACCCTGAAACCCGGCTGTTCCAACCCGGACTGCCCGCTGGTAAACATCGACACTCTGCACTTTCCGGCCGAGCCTGCACTGGACGGCATTATCGAAAAACGCCTGCTGCAAATGACCCGCACCGAGGCGAACGCGCCGGTAGCGCCAACCCTGGCAGCCTATCGTGATCAGTTTCTGCGCAACGCCGGCCCGCGCAACAGCAGCTATTTGCAGGCCAAAGTACGCGAGCAGCATGACGGCTTGGTGATTGTCGAGCTGTCGAGCTACCTCGACACCGGCGGTGCGCATGGCACCCCGGGTCGCGGTTTCATCAACTACTCGCGCCAGCAGCATAAAGTGCTGAGCCTGTCGGACATGTTGCTGCCAGGTCAGGAAGAGGCGTTCTGGAAAGCGGCGCAAGTCGCGCACAACAGCTGGCTGATCAGCACCAAGCTGGATCAGGAAGCCGAGTTCGTGAAGAACTGGCCGTTCGTGAAAACCCCGAATGTGGCGCTGACCTACGGTGGCGTGATCCTCAAGTACGACGTGAGCACCATCGCGCCTTACGCGCTGGGCCACGTCGAACTGAAGATCCCTTACCCGCGCCTGAACGGCGTGGTCAAACCCGAGCTGTTTCCGGGCCGTAACTGAAGGCTCGACCGAGCACCAGCTGCAACAGCCCTGCCAGCACCAGTGCCGGCAGGGTCGCACCGACATCCGGATACAGATTCGCCAGCAAGTGGTAAGTGCTGATCCCGCCCAGCCACGCCAACAGCGCCGGCCAGCGCAATGCGGCTGACGCGACCTGAGCGCTGCGCTTGCGCAGGATGAAGTGATCCACCAGCACCACGCCGAACAGCGGCGCGAATACCGAGCCGATCAACAACAGGAAATTCTGGTACTGCGCCAATGGCGCCAGCAGCGCAATCAGCGTGCAGATCACGCCGATGGCCAGCGCCAGATGCTCGACTTTCATGCGCAACAGAATCCCGCTGGATACCGCCGCCGAGTGAATGTCGGCGAAGGCGTTTTCCGATTCATCGAGAAGAATCAGCAACAGCGGAATCCCCAGGCCGGCACCGGCCAACGCCAACAGCAATGCATTGACCTCACCGCTCGGCGCAAACGCCAGGGTGTAGGCCACGCCGAGGCTCATCAACCAGAAATTGCCGATGAAAAAACCGATCGCCGTGCCACCGAACACGTTCTTCGCGCGCTTGCCGAATCGCGAATAATCGGCGATCAGCGGCAGCCACGACAGCGGCATCGCGATGGCAATGTCGAAGCCCACGGCGAACGGCATCGAACCATCACCGGCACGCGCCCAGAGCGCCGCCAGATCGGCCTTGGCGAACAGGTTCCAGGTCAGCCAGATGCACGCGGCCAATATCAGCCAGATGCCCCATTTGCGCAGGATCTTGCGCACGAACGTCAGCGGACCGCTGACCGCGAGCAGGGTTGCCAGCGCACCGAAGCACAAGGTCCAAAGCATCGGGCTGGCCCACAGCGAACCTTCGCTGAACGCGCGGGTGCCGAGCAGACTGGCGGCGTCGCGCATGACGATGATTTCAAACGAGCCCCAACCGATCAGTTGCAGCAGGTTGAGCAGCGCCGGCAGGCTCGCGCCTTTGCTGCCGAGGCTGAGTTTGAGCGCGGCCATCGACGACAGGCCGGTGTCGCTGCCGATCACACCAACCGCCGCCAGCAACAGCACGCCGACCAGGGTGCCGAGGAAAATCGCCAGCAACGAACCCGACAGGCCCAGGCCCGGTGCCAGCAGCGCACCGGTCTGCAATACCATCAGGCCGATGCCGAGGGAGAACCACAGGGAAAACAGATCGCGACCGCCGAACACCCGCTTGTCGGCGGGTACGGCGAGCTCGGGGGAATAGGTGCTGGGTTGAATGCTCAAGGGTGTTATCTCAGAGGGACATTTGTTTTGTGTGTGATCGCACACCATTCCTGTGGCGAGGGAGCTTGCTCCCGCTGGTCTGCGCAGCAGACCCAAAACCGATCAACCCGTTCTTTCAATCAGAACGCGCTGGCCGGATTTACGACTGCTTCGCAGCCGGGCGGGAGCAAGCTCCCTCGCCACAGAGGCTCCGGTCATCCCGGAGCCTTTCAGGTCAGATCAAACCTTCTTGTACAGCTGACTGCCTTCCTTCTTGAACCGCTCGGCCTGTTCCGCCAGGCCTTGGGCGACGTCCACGTCGACCGCGTCGATCCGCTGGTTGGCCGCGTATTCGCGGACTTCCTGGGTGATCTTCATCGAGCAGAATTTCGGCCCGCACATCGAGCAGAAGTGCGCGACCTTGGCCGAATCCTTCGGCAGGGTTTCATCGTGATACGAACGGGCGGTGTCCGGGTCCAGACCGAGGTTGAACTGGTCTTCCCAACGGAATTCGAACCGCGCCTTGCTCAAGGCGTTGTCACGAATCTGCGCGCCCGGATGGCCCTTCGCAAGGTCTGCTGCGTGGGCAGCAATCTTGTAAGTGATGATCCCGGTCTTCACGTCATCCTTGTTCGGCAGGCCCAGGTGTTCCTTCGGCGTCACGTAGCAGAGCATCGCGCAACCGAACCAGCCGATCATCGCCGCACCGATACCCGAGGTGATGTGGTCGTAACCCGGCGCGATGTCCGTGGTCAGCGGGCCGAGGGTGTAGAACGGCGCCTCGTCGCAGCACTCCAGCTGCTTGTCCATGTTCTCTTTGATCAACTGCATCGGCACGTGGCCCGGGCCTTCGATCATGCACTGCACGTCGTGTTTCCAGGCGATCTTGGTCAGCTCGCCGAGGGTTTCCAGTTCGCCGAATTGCGCTTCGTCGTTGGCGTCGGCAATCGAGCCCGGACGCAGGCCGTCGCCCAGCGAGAAGCTGACGTCGTAGGCCTTCATGATTTCGCAGATTTCGTCGAAGTGGGTGTAGAGGAAGTTCTCTTTGTGGTGCGCCAGGCACCACTTGGCCATGATCGAACCGCCACGGGAGACGATGCCGGTCACGCGCTTGGCGGTCAGCGGCACGTAGCGCAACAGCACACCGGCGTGGATGGTGAAGTAGTCGACGCCCTGCTCGGCCTGCTCGATCAGCGTGTCGCGGAACAGCTCCCAGGTCAGGTCTTCAGCGACGCCATTGACCTTTTCCAGCGCCTGGTAGATCGGCACGGTACCGATCGGCACTGGCGAGTTGCGGATGATCCACTCGCGGGTTTCGTGGATGTGTTTGCCGGTGGACAAGTCCATCACGGTGTCCGAACCCCAGCGAATGCCCCACGTCAGTTTCGCCACTTCTTCTTCGATGGACGAACCCAGTGCGCTGTTGCCGATGTTGCCGTTGATCTTCACCAGGAAGTTGCGGCCGATGATCATCGGTTCCAGTTCGACGTGGTTGATGTTGGCCGGGATGATCGCGCGACCACGGGCGATTTCTTCGCGGACGAATTCCGGGGTGATTTCTTTCGGGATGCTCGCGCCGAAGCTGTGGCCGGCGTGTTGCTGGTTCAACAGGCCAGCGGCTCGGGCCTCTTGCAGCTTCATGTTTTCGCGGATGGCGACGTATTCCATCTCGGCGGTGATGATGCCTTTGCGCGCGTAATGCATCTGGCTGACGTTGGCCCCGGCCTTGGCGCGGCGCGGGTTGTTGACGTGGGCAAAACGCAGTTTGGTCAGTTCTGGGTCGGCGAGGCGTTCCTGGCCGAAGTTGGAACTCAGGCCTGGCAGACGCTCGGTGTCGCCACGGTCGTCGATCCACGCCGAACGCACATCGCCCAGGCCTTTGCGCACGTCGATCACCACGTTCGGATCGGTGTACGGGCCCGAGGTGTCGTAGACAGTCACCGGCGCGTTGATTTCGCCGCCGAAGTCGGTCGGCGTCACATCGAGGGTGATTTCGCGCATCGGCACGCGGATGTCCGGGCGCGAGCCCTGAACGTAGACTTTTTGCGAACGGGTGAACGGCTGAACCGACTGCTCATCGACCTTGGCCGAGTCACTCAGGTTGATCGCGTTTTTTGCTTTTGTAGTCATCACGGGCTCTCCAGACAGCATCCAGGCAGTGGATTGTCGGAGCAGAACCTGAAAGGCACGGACGCACCAGGACTGGTGCTGTGCATCGTCGTCGAGCGTTCGATTGTCGAACAATTTCCCGGACGAAGCACAAGAGGACTCGCCGGGTGACGAGAAATCTTGTTCCCTACGCAGGCGCTAACCTGATCAGGTTCAACGGGATCCGAAATTATTCGATCTCAGCCTCATAGCAAGGCACCCCGACAAGAACCCGGCCAGTCTAGACACAACCGGCAAAGAACGCCAACACCGCGGCAAACACCATGGTGAATGGCGCAATTAGCGGGACTTGCAGGATTGTTGCCGCACGATTGCGCAACTACACTCGCTGTGCCCTGCGCGCCTTGACGCTACCGGGGCCGCGCCGTAGCCTTGGCGCGCACATTATTTTCGTAATATTTCTTGCTAGGGATCGCCTCATGCTGCGCAAACTTTCACTGGCTCTTGCCGTGTCTTGTGCGTCCAACGCAATGGCCTGGGCAGCAGAAGCGCCCTTGTCGACCAAAACCGATCTGGTCAGCGTCTATCAGGAAGCGGTCGACAACAACGCCGATCTGGCCGCTGCCCGCGCCCAGTACGGCGCACAGAAAGAAGTCGTGCCTCAGGCCCGCGCAGGGTTGCTGCCCAACCTCTCCGGCGGCGCTGAAGTCGCGGATGTGCGCACCTCCATCGACCAGCCTTCAGCCATTGCCAATCGCAGCGCGCATTCCTATCAGGCGACCCTGGCCCAGCCATTGTTCCGCGCTGACCGCTGGTTCCAGTACCAGGCGGCCAAGGACGTCAACGAGCAGGCGGCGCTGCAACTGTCGGCCACCGAACAGAACCTGATCCTGCAATCGGCCGAAAGCTATTTCAACGTACTGCGCAGTCAGGACAACCTGGCCTCGACCAAGGCTGAAGAAGCCGCGTTCAAACGTCAGCTCGACCAGTCCAACGAACGCTTCGATGTCGGCCTGTCGGACAAGACCGACGTGCTGCAATCGCAAGCCAGCTACGACACCGCGCGCGCCAACCGCATCGTTGCGCAGCGTCAGGTCGATGATGCGTTCGAAGCGCTGATCACCCTGACCAACCGCCAGTACAACTCGATTCAGGGCATCGTCCACACGCTGCCGATCCTGCCGCCGGTGCCAAACGATGCCAAGGCCTGGGTCGACACCGCGGGCAAACAGAACCTCAATCTGCTGGCGAGCAACTATGCGGTCAGCTCCGCCGAACAGACCCTCAAGCAGCGCAAGGCCGGCCACTTGCCGACCCTCGATGCCGTGGCCAAATACGAAAAGGGTGACAACGATGCCCTCGGCTTCGCCAACCCGAATGCCTTCGGTACTCCGTACGGTGGCAACGTCGAACAAAGCACGCTGGCCCTGCAACTGAACATTCCGATCTACAGCGGCGGGCTGACCAGTTCGCAAGTGCGTCAGTCGTATGCGCAACTGGATCAGAGCGAGCAACAGCGCGAATCCCTGCGCCGACAAGTGGTGGAAAACACCCGCAACCTGCACCGCGCGGTCAACACCGATGTCGAGCAGGTGCAGGCGCGCCGCCAGTCGATCATCTCCAACCAGAGCGCAGTGGAAGCCACGGAAATCGGCTATCAGGTCGGTACGCGCAACATCGTCGATGTGCTCGACGCCCAGCGTCAGCTGTACACCTCGGTGCGCAACTACAACAATACCCGTTACGACTACATCCTCGACAACCTGCGTTTGAAGCAGGCGGCGGGCACGTTGAACCCGGGTGACTTGCAGGACCTGACGCGTTATCTGAAAGCCGACTACAACCCGGACAAGGACTTCCTGCCGCCGGATCTGGCCAAGGCTGCGGAAGCACAGCTCAAGGCGCGTCCGTAAACAGCAAACAAGATACCTGTGGCGAGGGAGCTTGCTCCCGCTCGGCTGCGCAGCAGTCGTAAATCTGGCAACTCGATGTATCAGGGCTTGGGGCAGCTGCGCTGCCCAACGGGAGCAAGCTCCCTCGCCACAGGGGTTGAGTGCAAATCAGCGAATCAACTTGCCCAGCCCATCCAGCAAACGCTGCAACGCCCCCTGATTGCGGCGCATCACCGCCAGCCCGGCCTCGGCCATGCGCTGGGCATCACGCGGCAATTCGAACAGCCGCTGCACTTCCACCGCCAAGCCTTCGGCATCATCCACTTCAGCCAGCGCACCGGCTTCGCGCAACTGCGCGGCGATGTCGAGGAAGTTGAACAGGTGTGGGCCGCTCAGCACCGGTTTTGCCAGGGCCGCAGGCTCGAGCAGATTGTGCCCGCCGTTCGGCACCAGGCTACCGCCGACAAAGGCGCTGTCCGCCAAGGCATAGAGAAACAGCAACTCACCCATGGTGTCGCCGAGCAGCACCGAGGTATTGGCCTCAACGTTGGCACCGGTTGAACGGCGCACAGTGGCAAAGCCTTCACGCTGGCACAGTTCGAACACCGCGTTGAAACGCTCGGGATGACGCGGCACCAGAATCAACAGCGCATTCGGGTAGTTCGCCAGCAGGCGACGATGGGCGTCGAGCACCACTTCGTCCTCACCCTCGTGGGTGCTGGCGGCGATCCACACCGGGCGCTCCAGGGCCTGCCACTGACCGCGCAGCTCATTGGCACGTTGCAACAGTTGCGGGTCGATGGTCAGGTCAAACTTGATCGAGCCAGTGACCTCGACCGTCTCCGCACGTGCGCCCAGATCGCGAAAGCGCCGGGCTTCGGCCTCGGTCTGCACCGCGAACAAACTCATTTCGGCGAGCATCGGCGTGGTCAGTTTGCGCAAGCGTCCATAACCCCGGGCCGAACGTTCGGACAGTCGGCCGTTGGCCAGCGCCACCGGAATCCCGCGTTTGGCGCACTGGTGAATGTGGTTGGGCCACAGTTCGGTTTCCATGATCACCGCAAGCTTGGGCTGCGCCCGATCAAGGAAACGCGCCGCCGCACACGGCAAGTCGTAGGGCAGATAACAATGCTGGATGCGCGGCTCCCCGGCGAACAACGCCTGAATCCGCTCCGAACCGGTCGGGGTCATGCAGGTCACGGTGATCGGCAGCTGTGGATAACGTTGCAGCAAGGCGCGGATCATCGGCGCGGCGGCGATGCTTTCGCCCACCGACACCGCGTGCACCCAGATGCCGCCGGGTTGCAATGACGGCATCGCGTAGGAGAAGCGCTCGCCAATCCGCTTGGCATACGCCGGGGCCTTGCGCGAGCGCAGCCACAGCCGAATCGCCACCAATGGCAGCCCCAGGTAAAACAGCGCGGTGTAGAGAGTTCTATTCATGGCGGCGGAGTTTATCGACTTTTGTCGCCAATCGCCCGCAAGTGCACGGCAAAACGTTCGGCCAGCCAGCGCGCGGCAGGCCCCAACGGCTCATCCCGGCGCCAGACCAGCTCCACCACCAGCGCTGGCGGCGTCCATTCGCTGTCCAGTTCAACCATCAGGCCCTGATAGGCCGAGTACTGCACCACATGCCGGGGCAGCCACGCCCAGCCTAAATCTCGCACCAGCCATTCGGCCATCACGTAGAAACTGTCGGCGCGCCACACCTGCGGGCTGGCCGGTTCGTTGCCTGGATAAACGCTGGTCTGCGTCGACATCAACAGTTGCCGATGTTGCGCCAGTTGCTGGCAGGTGACGTAGGACTGCTTCGCCAGCGGATGATTGATCCCGCAGACCGTGACCATTTCCACCCGGCCCAAGACCCGGCGTTCCAGCGCTTCGGGGATTTCATCGTGATAGAACAGCAGGCCCAGATCGGCGCGGCGTTCGACCAGTTTGCGCGCCACTTCGCCCTGGGCGGCGCTGGTCAGTTGCACTTCGAGGCTGGGAAATTGCTCGGCCAGGGCGTCGAAGCTTTCCACCAGCGCCTGATACGGCATCGCTTCATCCTGGGCCACGCGCAACTGCGCTTCCTCGCCGCGCATCATCGCCATCGCCCGACCGTTCAGGCGCTCACATTGACGCAGCACTTCCCGGGCTTCTTCGAGCAGTGCCTCTCCCGCTTCGGTAAGCCTGGGTGAGCGACCGCTGCTACGCTCGAACAGACTGACGCCCAGATCATCCTCCAGCAGGGCAATCGCGCTGCTGATCGCCGACTGCGCCTTGCGCTGCTGGCGGGCCACGGCGGAAAACGAGCGTTGTTCGGCGACGCCGACGAAAGCGCGCAGTTGTTCCAGGTTCCACTGGGTATTCATGGTCTAACCCATCTTTAAAACAGATAGGTAATGACTTTACCCCATCTGACGAATCACTAGAATGCCGCCTCAGCAAGCAACGTTTTACATTGAGGATTTGAACCATGAACGCCTACGCCTACCTGGCCATTGCCATCTGCGCCGAAGTGATCGCCACCGTGTCGATGAAAGCCGTCAAAGGCTTGAGCACGCCACTGCCATTGGTGTTGGTCATCGTCGGCTACGCGATTGCGTTCTGGATGTTGACCCTGGTGGTGCGCACCGTACCGGTGGGTGTGGCCTACGCCGTTTGGGCGGGCATGGGCATCGTGATGGTCAGCGTCGCGGCGCTGTTCATTTATGGACAGAAACTGGATGTGCCGGCGATGCTCGGCATGGCGCTGATCGTGCTCGGCGTGGTCGTCATCCAGCTGTTCTCGAAAACCGCCGGCCACTGAAGAAAAAGATCGCAGCCTGCGGCAGCTCCTACATTGGAATGCAACCCCCTGTAGGAGCTGCCCCAGGCTGCGATCTTTTTTCGCATCTGAGCTCCGATCCCCGAGTCTGTATACTGCGCCCTCGTCTTGAACACTGAGGTCGCTGCATGCCATCCGTTATTTCCACCGACGTTCTGATTGTCGGCGCTGGTGTCGCCGGCCTCTGGCTGAACGCGCGTCTGCGCCGTCAGGGTTTTTCGACCGTGCTGGTGGAAAGCGCCAGCCTCGGCGGCGGGCAGAGTGTGAAGTCCCAGGGCATCATCCACGGTGGCGCCAAATACGCACTGCATGGCGCGCTGACCGGCGCCTCGGAAGCCATCGCCGACATGCCGCGCCGCTGGCGCGAAGCGCTGGCCGGCAACGGTGAGCTGGACCTGTCCGGCGTACGCCTGTTGTCCGAAGCCCATTACCTGTGGTCACCGGGCACCCTGGCCGGCAATCTCACCAGTTTCTTCGCCAGCAAAGCCGTGCGCGGCCGGGTCGATCAGGTCAAGGGCGATCAACTGCCGCCCGCGCTGCAAGACAAGCGCTTCAAAGGCAAGGTCTATCGCCTGGCGGAACTGGTGGTCGACGTGCCGAGCCTGATCCAGCGCCTGGCCGACCTGGCCGGTGACGGTCTGCTCGCCGGGCAAACCATCGAGCCACTGCTGGAAGCGGGTGTGCTGGTCGGCCTGAAAGTCGACGGCCGCGAGATTCGTGCGCAACGCATCGTGCTCAGCGCTGGCGCCGGTACCGCGCAGTTGCTGGAGGATCTGGGGCTGAGCCAACCGGCGATGCAACGTCGGCCGCTGCACATGATCATCGCCAAAGGCCCGGGCCTGAAGCCGCTGTACGCACACTGCCTGGGCGGCGGTACCAAACCGCGCATCACCGTGACCACGCACCCGGCCGCCGATGGCCAGTGGGTCTGGTACCTGGGTGGCGACATTGCCGAAAGCGAAGGCGTGAACCGCGAGCCCGCCGAACAGATTGCCACGGCACAAAAAGAAATCGCGCAACTGTTGCCGTGGATTGATCTCAGCACCACGCAGTGGGCGACCTTGCGGGTGGATCGCGCCGAACCCCTGCAAACCGGGCTGACCCGTCCGGATAACGCCTTCCTCGCCGAGCAGGGTCGCCTGCTGGTGGGCTGGCCGACCAAACTCGCACTGGCGCCAGACTTCGCTGATCGCGTCATCGCCTCACTGGAGCGCGACGGCATTCAACCGCAAGCCGCCGAGCCATTGCCGGCGCTGCCGAAACCACCGATGGGCGTACCGGCCTGGGAGCAACTGTTGCCATGAGCGTCGCAACCCTGCACGAACTGCATCGCCCACTGGGCAGCACCGGCCTGATGGTATCCCCGCTGGGCCTGGGCACGGTCAAGCTCGGCCGCGACCAGGGCGTGAAATACCCCAATGGTTTTCAGATCCCTGACGATGACGCCGCACGCATGTTGCTCAAGCAGTCGCAGGGGCTGGGCATCAACCTGATCGACACCGCGCCGGCCTATGGCCGCAGCGAAGAACGCCTCGGCCCGTTGCTGCGCGGCCAGCGCAATGACTGGGTAATCGTCAGCAAGGTCGGTGAAGAGTTTGCCGACGGCGTGTCGCGCCATGACTTCAGCGCCGCGCATACGCGGATGTCGGTCGAGCGCAGTCTGCAACGTCTTGAAACCGATTTTATCGACCTGGTGCTGGTGCACTCCGACGGCAACGACCTGGCGATCCTTGAGCACGAGGAGGTCTACGCCACCCTCGCCGCGCTCAAGGCCGAGGGCAAGATTCGCGGCTTCGGTTTCTCCGGAAAAACCGTCGAAGGCGGGCTCAAGGCGCTGGAGCAAGGTGACTGCGCGATGGTCACCTACAATCTGAACGAACAGAACGAGAAGGCAGTCATTGACTATGCTGCTGCCCACGGCAAAGCCATCCTGGTGAAAAAGGCCCTGGCCAGCGGCCATGTGTGCCTGAGTCCCGGCGTGGACCCGGTGCGCGCCAGCTTCGAGTTGTTGTTCCAACAGCCCGGCGTTGCCAGTGCTATTGTCGGGACGATCAATCCGCTGCACCTCGCCCATAACGTTGCGACCGTTGCCCAGGTCCTTCGTGGTCACTGACGCCGCCCCGCGGCCTTAAGCAGGAGCCGACATGCCGCGCACGCTCATCAGAAAGAACCCGAGCAACTTCAAGACCCTGCCGCTGTTCGTCGAAGCCACGCCCGAAGGCCTGACGTATCAGAGCGTCGGCATGCCGCTGAACTTCGCCCAGACCTTGCAGCGCCGCAAACCGGTGAGCGTGGCGGATGCCGAGCGTTTCGCGCTGGAACTGGCCAACCTCGGGGTCTCGGTGCGCCTGACCCTGCATTGGCAGAATCGCGACTATTGGGTGCTGGTGCGCCAGCGGCGGCAAGACCGCGGTGACGTGGTGCTCAAGCTGATTTCCGGTTACGTGCCGGCCCATGAGCTGAACATCCCATTGCACACCGCGATCCAGGAGATTGCCGAAGAGTGCCTGCTGGAAACCCCGGAAGGCTGGCTCGGCGGGCGTTTCAACGACACCTGGCTGCCGGCGCCCTACTCCTCCGCCCTGCATTATCGCGAGGCGCTGCCGTTTCGCCTGACGCCGCTGTCCGGCTCGGCGCGACCGGTGCGTTGCGCCAACCTGCAATTGCTCGAGCGGCCACAGGCCTATGTGCATTTGCCCACCGCGTCGCTGCAACTGATCTACGACCTGCGCCTGGAAGTGCCCAAGGAAGCCAAATCGCTGAGTCTGTTTCATGTCGATGAGCGGCTGGAGGGTGATCAACTGGTCGCCCGTCTGGACCGCAAACGCCCGGATCTTTACCTGATGCCGCTGCAGGATGGCGAGCCGCTGGCCGAGCTCTATACCTTGAAGAAAGGCCAGCTGTATCCGGCAGGCACGCGCGGCTTGTACCTGGCCGAAAGCTTTGCCAAACAGGATGGCTGGCTGGTGCGCGAGGAGCGGATTCGCTGGAAGGACTGGCTGCGCCAGCAAGGCCTGACGCCGCCGGAGAAATCCACTGGATTGGCGCGATTGCGCGGTAAAGCCAAGCAGTTGCTGAAGAAGATCGTACCGCGCAAGGCAGTCTAAAGGCCTCAGCAAAACTTGTGGCGAGGGGATTTTTCCCCTCGCCACAATGACACGTCCTCAGGACTTGCGGATTTTCTCCACAATCGCCGTCGTCGAGCTGTTTTCCACCAGCCCCAGCACTTTCACCGTGCCGCCATAGGCCTTGACGATGTCCGCGCCGACCACTTGGTCGATGCCGTAGTCACCACCCTTGACCAGCACGTCCGGCTTGACCTCGCGCAACAGGTTTTCCGGGGTGCCTTCCGGGAAGCTGATCACCCAGTCCACCGCACCGAGGCCGGCGAGGACCGCCATGCGGCGGTCGACACTGTTGATCGGACGGCCCGGCCCTTTCAGGCGGCTGACGGAGGCGTCATCGTTGATCGCCACGATCAGACGGTCGCCCTGGGCGCGTGCCTGCTCGAGGTAGGTCACGTGGCCGGCATGCAGAATGTCGAAGCAACCGTTGGTGAAGACGATGCGCTCGTTGTGCGCGCGAGCATCGGCGACTGCCAGCACCAGTTGTTCGAGCCCCAGCACGCCACGTTCCGAGCCTTCTTCGCGCTGGATCGCGCGGCGCAGTTCCGGCGCGCTGATCGCGGCGGTACCGAGCTTGCCGACCACGATGCCGGCAGCGAGGTTGGCCAGCGCCACGGCGTGCGGCAGTTCTTCACCGGCAGCAATGGCCGCCGCCAGCGTGGAAATTACCGTGTCGCCGGCACCGGTCACGTCGAACACTTCACGGGCGCGGGCCGGCAGGTGCAGCGCCGGATGCTCCGGACGCAGCAGGGTCATGCCGTGTTCGCCACGGGTCACCAGCAGCGCGCCGAGCTCAAGATCGTGCATCAGGGCGGCGCCCTTGCTCACCAGCTCGTGTTCATCGGCGCAACCGCCCACGATGGCTTCGAATTCGCTGAGGTTCGGCGTGATCAGACTGGCGCCACGGTAGATCGAAAAATCCTTGCCTTTGGGATCGGCCAGCACCGGAATGCCTTTGGCCCGGGCGGCCTGAATCAACGCCTGATGGTTCTTCAACGCGCCTTTGCCGTAGTCGGACAGCACCAGCACCTTGATGCCTTCCAGCAGATCATCGACCTGCGAGGCCAGGGCCAGGGCATCGGTGGCGAACGGTTCTTCAAAGTCGATACGCAGCAATTGCTGGTGCCGGCTCATGACCCGCAGCTTGACGATGGTCGGCTGATGCGCAATGCGCTGGAACAGTGCACGCACGCCCGCGCCCTTGAGACTGTTGCTCAGGCTGTCGGCGGCTTCGTCGTCACCGGTCACACCGACCAGCGACGCCGGCGCACCCAGCGCGGCAATGTTCAAGGCAACGTTGGCAGCACCGCCCGGGCGGTCTTCGATTTGCTCGACTTTTACGACCGGAACCGGTGCCTCAGGGGAAATCCGTGAGGTTCCACCATGCCAGTAACGGTCGAGCATGACATCGCCGACCACCAAGACTGGGGCTTGATCGAATCGCGGCATGGACAACTTCATGGAGCAACCCACATACAAAATGAACAGGGGCGCGATATTAACACAGGGTTGGCGCAGGCTTGAGTGCAGCCTGCAACAGGATGAAACAGCTACGTATTTTGCTTATTTTTTGAGCACCAGCGCCGCCAGTTGTCCACAGGCATCGGACAATTCCACGTCCTCGGTATCGATCTGCCACTCGGCGGCCAGGGGGGCCTCATACGGACTGTCCACCCCCGTGAAGTGTTTGATTCGTCCTTCCCGTACCGCTTGATACAAGCCTTTCGGATCGCGGCGGGCGCAGACCTGGAGCGAAGTACTGACGTGCACTTCAATGAATTCGCCCTGCGCAAACAAGCTGCGCGCAGCGTCGCGTTCGGCGCGGAATGGTGAGATGGCCGCGACGATCACAATCAGTCCGGCCTCGACCATCAGCCGCGCCACCTCCGCCATGCGCCGGGTGTTTTCCCGACGACAGACGTCGCTCATGCCCAGGTCCCGACACAGGCCGTTACGCACGTTGTCGCCATCAAGCAGGAAGGTGTGCAGGCCCGACTCATGCAAGTGCAGTTCGAGCGCATTGGCCAAAGTCGACTTGCCAGCCCCGGAGAAACCGGTCAGCCACAGACAACATGGCCGCTGCCCCTTGAGCGCTGCCCGGGCCTGATGCGAGAGCGCCAGGCCGTACGGTCGAATGCCCAGCGCCTGCATTGCCAGAGACAAAGACTCATTCATAACCGAGCATCTCGTAATCACGCTGGTAAACCCGGCGCACCAATCGCCGCGTGCGCACTGAACAGAACTCACGCGCCGGCAGCGCTTGCCGCTCGCGGGAGCTGTTGACGTGCGGCAACTGGCTGTCCAGCCCCAAGTGCTCGCAGACCAGGGCAAAATCTCGTGCCAGGTGCTCCTGATACCCCACAAAGTCCAGCGCCAGATGCCCCAGCGAATCGGTGAGAAAGTCGGTCTGCGCGGCAAAGTGCAATTGCCGGGCGATTGTGTCCGGGTGCAGCCAACGTGACACGAAATCGTCGAAATCCCGGTACTGCCGCACCATGCGCTGCGCCGCGTGGTCACGCGTGCTCAACTCGTTGCCACGCAAAAAGGCATAGGCCGAATAGGCGCGCTCCAGCGGATCGCGGACAAAAGCGAACTTGAAGGCGTTCGCGAACTGCTCGGGAAACTGCTCTTCGTACCAATACAGCGGCAGATGCCCGGGACGCCAGCCGTCGAACATCGCCGTGCAGATGCTGCTGCCAGCGCACTTGGGAACATGAATGAACAGGCAGGAGCGCTGCTGGAAGGCGCGGGGAAACCTCAGGTTGGCCGACATCGATTTGTTCACCACCTGACGATCGACCACCGACAGGCGTCCGAGCAGAAAGGCCCGCTGCGGCTTGGGCAGCAGTTTCCAGAGATAGCGTTGCAGCATGGAAGTACCCGCGCGACGGGGATGGCCCCCTCGATGGAAGTCAGAGTTCGTTGCGGAACCTTAACAAGCGCGGTGCCGGGATTTATTCCGGTTTGGTCAAGAAGCGTAAAGGTCTGGATACAAACAACTGTGGGAGCGCGCCCGCTCGCGGTAACGTGCGCACATTCGACAGAGATGTCGTCTGCTGCAGCGCTTTCGCAAGCGGGCTCGCTCCCACAGGGTATGGCTTTGGAATCAGGCGATGTCTTCGGTCGGTGCGTCCAGGCCCATGGCGTTCAAGCGCGCGTAATAGCCGTTTTGCGCGAGCAATTCGCCGTGAGTGCCACGCTCGACGATCCGGCCCTGATCCATCACCAGGATCAGGTCGGCCTTCTCGATGGTCGACAGGCGGTGAGCGATGACCAGCGTGGTGCGGCCCTTCATCACTTGATCCAGTGCCGCCTGAATGTGCCGCTCGGATTCGGTGTCGAGCGCCGAGGTGGCCTCGTCGAGAATCAGCAGCGGCGCATTCTTGAGCAGCGCTCGGGCAATCGCCAGGCGCTGGCGCTGGCCGCCGGACAGCAATACGCCGTTTTCGCCAACCTGGGTGTCCAGGCCTTGCGGCAACTGCGAAATGAAGTCCATCGCGTAGGCATCACGCGCCGCTTTCTCGATGTCTTCACGCGGCGCACCGGCCAGATCGCCATAAGCGATGTTGTTGGCCACGGTGTCGCTGAACAGGGTGACATGCTGGGTCACCTGGGCGATGTGACGGCGCAGGTTGAGCAGTTTGTACTGCTCGATTTCCACGTCGTCGATGAGGATTTCACCCTTGTCGTGGTGATAGAAGCGCGGAATCAGGTTGGCCAGCGTCGACTTGCCGCTGCCCGAACGTCCCACCAGCGCTACCATCTGCCCTGGCTGGACCGAGAAGCTGATGTCGTCGAGCACCTGACGTTCGGTGCCCGGATAGGTGAAGCTCAGGTTGCGCACGTCCAGACGACCGGTCACCGCGTCGCGTTCGACCGTACCGGTATCGACTTCAGGTTCGACGTCCAGTTGCTCGAAGATACTCTCGGCACCGGCCACGCCTTTCTGGATGGTCGAGCTGACTTCGGACAATTGGCGGATCGGCTTGGGCAGCAGGCCCGCCAGGGTGATGTAGGCGACCATGTCACCGGCCGAGGCGTCACCGCGCAGGAACAACACCAGGAACATCAACACCGCCATGGCGGTGTAGATCACCAGTTGCAGCATTGGCGTGTAGATCGCACCGGTGCGGGTCATGCGCAGTTGTTTGTCGGTATTGCTCTGGCTGGCGTTGAGGAAACGTTGTTCTTCGTAAGCCTCGCCACCGAAGCTGCGAACGACGCGATAACCCTGGATGGTTTCCGAGGCCACATGGGTGACGTCGCCCATCGCCAGCTGGATTTTCTTGCTCTGCTTGCGGAATTTCTTGCTCGCGGTGCGCACCATCACGGCGATCAGCGGCAGGATCGCAACCATCACCAGCGTCAGCTTCCAGTTCATGAACAACAGCGACGCGAACAGGAAGATCACCGTCATGCCTTCACGGATTACGACCTTGATCGCATCTGTTGCCGCCCCCGTGACCATGGTCACGTTGAAGGTGATACGCGAAATCAGATGGCCGGAGTTATGCTTGTCGAAGTAGCGGTTGGGCAGGACCAGCAGGTTGTTGAACAACTGCACCCGCAGGTCATGCACCAGGCCCAGGGAAACCTTGGCCAGAAAATAGTTGCCCAGATAGGAACCCAGCCCCTGCCACGCGGCGATCAGGATGATCAGCAGCGGCACGGCCTGCAGCAGTTGCAGGTCACGCAGGTACGGTACAGAAGGAAACAGCACCGCTTCAGGATTGGACAGGCCATCGACAAAGTACTTGAGGATGTAGCCGAGCATCGGCTGCGTCGAGGCGAAAATCAGAAAGCCGACGATGCTGATCAGGAACAGACTGATGTACGGCCGGACGTAACCGAGCAGACGGAAGTAGATTTTCAAGCTCGAAGGGCTTGCGGCGGGACTGGAGTCGGTCATATCACGCGAAAGTCGATAAAAAGGACGCTGACTTTAGCACAGCTTCTTCAGGGTTCTGGCAATCGACGAAAGGCTGTTATTGTTAGGCATCTTTTTCTGCATCAAATAGCCATCACTCGAATGGTCGATCAACTTCAGGAATGAATCCCACAGCATGCAACTTCGCGGCTTCAGCAGTACGTCCAATCGGATTTTCGATTTCATTAGCCTGTGGATACTTCCCACGGGTTACTTCTTGCTCCTGTGCGCGCTGTTCTTTTTGCCGGGTCGAAGCCTGCATCACAAGCTGTTCTACGGACTGTTCAGCATTCCGACGCTGATCGCGCTGTGCCTGCGCCCGCGCGAGCTCAAGGAACTGCTGCGCGAACCGATCTTCGTCGCCGTCCTGCTGTTTGCTTGCTGGGCATTGCTCAGCATCGCCTGGGGACCGGCCGGGGAGTCTTTCGGCGGCATGCTCAAGCCGCCGCTGCATACCTTGCTGCTGTTTGCCGGCTGCTACCTGCTGGTGCGCTACCGCAGCGATATCCTTCAGCCCTTGCTGTTTGGCGCAGCGCTGGTCGCCCTGATTGCCACCACGATTTTCCTGTTCATGTTCGCGCGGATTTATGAGCCGGGAATGCGCCTGATAGGCGGCGGCGCCTTCGATAATCCGCTGCTCAGTTCGCACCTGTTCGGGTTCTTCAGTGCCTACTGGCTGAGCGTGACCATGACCTGCAAGCGCCGCCAGATGATGTGGCTCAGCGTGCCGGCGATGGCCATCATGTTCATGGCAGTGATCGGCACCGGCTCCAGAACGCCGCTGGTAGCACTGACCATGGCAGCGCTGTGGCTGTGTTTCATCTGCTGGAACCGGCGCTCGGTGGGGCTATTGATCGCACTGTTCCTCAGCGGTGCAGCCGTCATTATCCTGTTTGGCCAGATGATCACCGAGCGTGGTGACTCCTACCGGTTGGAAATCTGGCAGAAAGTGCTGCACATGATTGCTGATCATCCCTGGATCGGTCATGGCTACAGCGCCAGCCTTGCCGTCGACCCCGGCAACGGTGTCAGCTTTCAGGAGCCGCACAGTTTTGCCCTGGGTGTCCTGTATTACGTTGGCATCATTGGTTTTCTGCCCTGGTTGTTTTTCATTGGAAGGAGCCTGCTGAGCAGTTGGCGTCAACGTGTGCAGCCCCTGCTGATCATTGCCTCGACCTTGCTGGTATTCGGTATCGGTGCCGGTCTGACTGAAGGCGGCGGGATCATTTCGCGGCCCAAGGAGCACTGGTTCCTGCTGTGGATCCCGCTGGCGCTGATCGCGGCGCTGAGCATCAATCAACGCGCGCGGCGCCTGTTGACCCTGCCGGTGCAAAAGCTGGCAGTTGCGGACCTGGAACACATGAGCCGCGCAGCTCAGGTCATCGAAGAGGATGGCCTGGGCCCGAAAGTCCTGCGCCTGAGCGATGGCAGCTTCCTCAAACTGTTCCGCCGACGCCGCTGGTACACCTCCGGCAATTTCAATCCCTACTCCGAACGCTTCGCGGTGAACAGCGAACAACTGCGTCAGATGGGCATTCCCACACCGCAAGTACTGAACCTGTACCGTCTCGACGATGGCAGCAGTGCTGTGCATTACGCGCCGTTGCCAGGCCACACGCTGCGTCAGGTGCTGCAGAGCATTACGGCTCCGGCGGTGCGTCAGGCGCTGGTGGAGCGTTTCGGCAAATTCATGGCGCAGTTGCACGAGAAAGGTGTGTATTTCCGCTCATTGCACCTGGGCAACGTGCTGGTCCTGGAAGATGGCGAGTTCGGGCTGATTGATCTGGCCGACCTGCGCATCTACCCTACCCCGCTCAGTCTTTCGCTGCGCCAACGCAATTTGCGTCATATGCAACGTTACACTGTCGACAAGCGCTGGTTGTTCGAGGATCACCTCGATGCGTTGCTCCAGGGGTACGCCATGACGGCGTCTAAATCCGCGGTTGAAAATCTGCACAGGCAAGTGCTGGCCGGCAACACTCCGGCCCGAGTTCAGTGATGACCGAAACCAATCCTATATTTGCGCTGGCCGCCTATCTGCTGGCCATCGTCACCTCCGCGCTGCTGTTGCGCGCGGTACCGAAAATCGCCCGGCACCTGCAGCATTCCGGCGAAAGCCGTTATGCCAGCATCGACGGCCTGCGCGGTTACCTCGCGTTCGGCGTATTCGTGCACCACTCGATCATTACCTGGATCTTCTTGCGCACCGGGGTGATTGACTTCCCCCCGAGCAATTTCTATTCGATGCTGGGTCAGGGCAGTGTTGCGCTGTTCTTCATGATCACCGGGTTCCTGTTCTGGAGCCGCCTGCTCGCGCAAGGACGCAACCACGACTGGCTGGCGTTCGGCGTTTCACGGGTATTTCGCCTGTATCCGCTGTACCTGCCGCTGATGCTGCTGGTATTCGTGTCGGTCTTCCACCTGCAGAACTGGCAACTGAAAGAGCCGGGCCTGGAACTGTTCAAGCAGGTTCTTGCCTGGCTGACGTTCGACCGACCGGACATCAACCAGTACCGCCACTCGGGCATGCTGATATCCAACGTCACGTGGACGCTGGCTTATGAGGTGTTTTTCTACCTGGCGCTGCCACTGGCCGGGCTGGTGTTCATCTACCGCGGCAGCTGGTTGCAAGTGGTGCTGTGTCTGATCGGCATCTACGCGCTGTATCAGGTCATCGGTTGGGAACACTCGCTGAAGAAACACTTTCTGGCGAGTTTTCTCGGCGGCATCGCCGCCGCGTACTGGATTCGCCGTCCTGCGCTCGTAGCCTGGAGTCAGTCGCGCCTGGCAAGCATCATCGCCGTGCTCGCGCTGGTGATTGCATTCACCGCGTTCAATCGGGCGTTCAAGACTGCGCCGCTGTTCTTGCTGACGCTGTTTTTCGTCATCGTGGCGTCCGGCAACAACCTGTTCGGTGCGCTGAAGCCGCGGAGCATTCGCTGGCTCGGCGAGATCAGCTACAGCACCTACCTGCTGCATGGGTTCGTCTTGTGGATGATGGTCCAGCGTCTGCCGCTGCTGCTGAATATCGATGCGCGGGAAACGTCGGTGTACCTGCCACTGGTGGCCGTCTGCACGTGTTTGCTGATTCTGATCAGCAGCGCGACCTTCCTCTATATCGAGCAACCGGGCATGGCGGCCGGCAAGAAGGTTGTGCACTGGTTGCGCCAGCGCCAGAAGGGTGAAAAGCGCCTGCCGGAGAAAGTCGCTCGCTGAGTGCGAGCGACTGTCGCCTCAGTCCTTTTCCAGCGGGGAAAAGAGCAAACGCCCCAAGCCGCGCCAGGTCTTCTTGTTCCAGGCCTTGAACGGAATCTGCGCCAGCAGCTCGCGCGCCAGCTTGCGATTGCGGTTGGCGGTCTTGAGGAACATCGAGTTCAGCGCCTTGAAGCGCACCTCGTCGTACAGCGGATGATCGCTGAACAGCGCATAGGTGCGCAGGATGTTCTCGATCATGAAGCGGTGGTTCTTGTACGAGTTGGTGGCGTGCTTGCGGTAGCGCGCCATCACCACGCTCAGGCCATCGATGAAGTAACCGGCGCGGGTCACCTTCAGCTCGATATACAGGTCTTCAAGACGAATCGTCGGATCGAACCCACCCACCTTTTCCAGTGCCTCACGACGGATCATCAGGGTCGGCGCCGGGGGGTAGGGCTTGCGCTCAAGAAACATGTCATCGAAATCGAGGCGACGGAACGGTACGTCGCGGCGCTGACGCTTCTCCGGGTAGAGGCTGCCATCGGCGTGCATCAGCTCGATATTCCCGGCGCAGATGCCGACCTCGGGCTTGCCATCCATGTACGCCACCTGAGTGGCGATACGGTCCGGGTACATGATGTCGTCGGAACCGAACGGCACGATCAGGCTGCCCTTCGAACGGGCGATGGCGCCGTTGAGCGTGTTGGTCAGGCCCTGATTCTGCTGCACACGAAAATCGAACCCGTACTGCGCCTGCAGCGCGCTGATGCGCTCGACGCTGTCGTCCTTCGAACCGTCATCGACCACCAGCAGCTCGATGTTCTTGTAGCTCTGGTTGAGGACGCTGAGGATGCTTTCCTCGATGTACGGGCCATGGTTGTACGAGGCGATGATGACGGTGACGAGGGCGTTTGCTTCGCTCATGGCGTGTTCTTCGCTCACGGCTGCTCCTTGCGAGCCTGTTCCAGGCCAGAGTCGATCAGGTCCAGGTATTCCTGACGGAACACCTCGATGTCGTGTTGTTCCTGCAGATAGCGGTAGGCCTGTTCACCCTTGGCCTTGAGCTCGTCATCCGACAACGCCAGATAGTTATCCAGCGCGGCGACCAGACTCGGCACATCCTTCGGTGTGATTGCCAGGCCACCGGCACCTTCGATCAGCGGCAACATCGCCGGCACGTTCGAGGCGATCACCGGCAAATGCCCGCTCATGCCTTCGAGCAACGCCAGGCCCAGGCCTTCAGCCAGCGACGGCATGGTCCAAATGTCGAACGCACGCACGTATTGCAGCGCGTTCTCCTTGAAGCCCAGCAGGTGCGCCCGGCCGCTCAGGCCCAGCTGCTCGATCTCGGCCGCCAGCGGCGCTTGCAGGCGTCCGGCACCAATGATCGCCAACTGCGTGTTCGGGTATTTGTCTTTCAGCGCAGCAAACGCCTGCAGCAAATAGGTGTGGCCCTTGACCGATACCAGTCGACCCAGCGCGCCAATCAAACGCACCTGCGGGTCGATGCCCAATAGCTCGCGGGCTTTTTCACGGCTGTGCTGCAAGCCTTCGGCCTGCTCGATGTCGATGGCATTGGTGATGGCGTAGGTGTTCTGCTCGGTGAAACCGCAATCGCAGTCCAGCAGGTACTGTTTGACCGCCGGCGACACGCCGACGAAACGCCAGTGCCGATCAATCAGGCGCTGGGTCTGGCGGCGCCGGTAAAAGCGATCGTATTCGCCGAAACCGTGGGAGATGCCGATGCACAGCGGCACTTTCAACCAGCGATTGAGCGTGAGCATCATGTTCACCGGTTTGAAGCGGTTGCAGATCACCACGTCGAACTTTTCCCGGCGACAGAACTTGTACAGCTGCCACATCGCCCGCAGGCGCATGCCCTTGAGCGACTTGTCGGAAAACTCGAAATACACCGAACGGTCGGCCCGGCTGACCGGCTCGCCAGGGCCGGGCTTGCCACGCAGGAACGCGGCGGTGACCTCATAGCGCTCCGAGGGCAACGCCTTGACGATCTGTTCGGCCAGGTCGGCGAAATCATGGGCTTTGACGTTGTAGTCGGGTTGCAGCTGCAACACCTTGGACCGTTGACTCATGACTCTCCCCGCTGATCGCCCGGTTCACCGTGCTTCAATAACCAGAACAATTCCTGGCGTCTGACCGCTTTTCGAAAAAATTCGTTTTCCCCGTACACCGAGGGTGTCCGACCGGCCAGCAGGCGCTGAATCACTCGGCGCAGGCGACGCTTGAACGGTGCCGGTGGCTGCAGGTCATGCATCATGCCCAGCGCCATGGCTTTGTCCCGCTGCAGTTCGATCGACAGCGGCAGGCACAGCGGCTGCATCGCCACGGTCGAGTCAAAGGCCGGCGGCAGGGCGATGCCTTGCCCGGTGTTGCCCATCGGCCAGCGGTCGTTGTCGTGCAAATGGTTGGCGTAACCGAGCAGCGTCGGCTGCCAGTCGAGGCCATGCAAGGCCTGCAGGACGGCCTGCTGCGCGCAGATATGGTCAGGGTGCGGATCGAGGATCGGGTGCGGCAGCACGATCACCTCCGGGCGGGCGCGCAGCAACACTTCACGCAAATCGGCCAGCAGATTGTTCCAGGTTGGCGCGCCATCGGCATCGCCCGGCAAGCTGAACGGATTC
Organism: Pseudomonas sp. 86_A; assembly: GCF_017491705.1. Lineage (NCBI taxonomy): Bacteria > Pseudomonadati > Pseudomonadota > Gammaproteobacteria > Pseudomonadales > Pseudomonadaceae > Pseudomonas > Pseudomonas sp. 86_A. The sequence goes on from NZ_JAFGYS010000014.1 coordinate 90,397, forward strand.
AACTGGCGAAACAGTCGCGTGTCGTTCAGGTCTGCTTCCCGCGAACCCACTGCCTGATTCGGCGCAGCCTGCATCGCCGCCAGTTGCAGGCAGAAATACCCGAGCTGCACGCAATGTTCCTGCGGCACGCCGGCCCAGCGTGGCACCGCGAGGCTGTCCCAGGCCCGCAAACGGCCCTTGAGCCGCGCCGCCTCGACCTTGTTCAGGCCCATCTGCTGATAGTGTTCGGCTTCGATCTCGCCAGCGGTCAGGGTGACGATCCAGGCTTCATCGGCCTGGCTGTACAAGCCATAGGCGGCCAGCTCGGCATCGTCGGCGTGCGGGGCAATCACCATCACGCGTTGACGGCGGTAGTCCGGTTGTTCCAGCGCCCACAGCAGCGGCTCACCGGTCACCCGGCAGAACCTTGCGCGCAGACGCAACCGGCCTTGCGACAGGGCTTGCGCCTGGCCGCTGAGATTCAGGTAACGCAGGCCGTTGACGCCACGTTCGAAGGTCTGCGCATCAGGACTTGTCCCGCCCAGCAATTCGACACGCGGGTCGAAGAAGCGTCCGAGCCAGCTGCTTTTGACCCGCACCGCGAGGATCAGCGTGGCCTCGTCCACCAGCATCACGCCCTCGTCCAGGCGCAATTGCTCGCCGTTCAGATGGACCTTGGGCTGCGGTGTGAACGGCGGAAAGCTGTACTGGTAATCGTCTTTCGGCGAATAGAACAGATGATCGGCAAACCACGCTTCGTGAGCGACCCAGCCGACCACCGCGAGCACCAGCGGCAACCACCCTGCCACCAGCACACCGAGCGCTATCAACACGATCAGGGCGATCAGCAAGGTGATGCGTTTATTGCGACGATGACGCTTGAGCAGTTGCTGTTTACGGCTCATGGGCTGACTCATACGGTGAACACCGGCACAGGATTGCACCAGCGATCCTTGTATTCACGGTCGGCGCGACCGAAGGAGAAGCGCAGCGGCTTGTTCAGTGCCCGGGCGTGTTCCCAGGCGCTTTGCGTATTGAGGAAACTCAACACGCTGCCGGGGCTGAATTCGCGGGTTTCGGGATCGACGCCGCCGTTGATGTACTCGACGCTGATCCACTCCGGCGCTTCAACGCGGTACACCAGTTGAATCGCAATCGGCGCATCGTTGAGGAAGATTACCGAACCGATCAGCAATTCCCGCAGCAGCTCGATCACCTCGGCCATGCGTGCCGCGCCGGTAGCCGGGAAACCCCAGCGGCGCTGGAACAGATCACAGTAGATCGCGGCCAGCTCCGTACTGGAAAACTCGCCCACCGACCGCACCACACCGCCCGCCTCTTCCAGCAGGCGCAGCTCGCGGCGCTGGTTGTAGCGAAACTTCTTCGACAGCTCTTCCGGGGTACGGGCCATGGCCAGTTGTTCGGTCTGCAACTTGATGCCGCTGAAGCGGTTTTCGTTGAGCGCCGACAGATAGCGTGCACGATGTCGCAGCGGTGCCTGGGCATCGACGGCGGCCGGCAGGATCAGCTCGGCGTTGCCGAGGTCGAACAGGCCTTTCTTGCCATTGCGCTTGAGCACGTCCTTGGACAGTGCCAGATCGCGGCCCCAGGTCGGGATCGCCGCTTTGACTTCGCCGCCCTGCTCCCACGCCAGATAACGGACCGGGATGCCGGCCAGCGCGGCCAGACGTTCAACCACCAGTGGATGGGTCGCGACGCTGCCGCCAAAACGCTGCCAGGCGGTGGCATAGGTGGAGGCGTCAACGGGCGACCAGCCACGTTCGCGCCAGCCTTGAAATCGGTTGAGCATCAGCCCCTCGGTGCCAGATCGGTAACTTGCGGCAGACGCCAGAAGGTGTCGCGCACCGCACGGTCGGAGAAACGCTCACGCAGGCGATCGAGCATCAGCTCGGCGCACTGCCGGCGCTGCTGATCATCCATACCGGCCAAATGTTGCAGGCCTTGTGCAAGGTGTTCGGCATCGCCCAGCGGGAACAGGATGCCCACGCCCTCGACCACTTCCTTGGCCCCGCCACACGCGGTGGCGAGCAACGGTACGCCGGCGGCCATGGCCTCCAGCAGCACCATGCCGAACGGTTCGTGATCGGAACTCAGGGCAAACACATCGAACGCACGGAAGTAATTACGCGCCTCCGGCACCTGACCAAGAAACAGCACCCGGTCACCGATACCCAACTCGCGCGCCAGCTCCTTGAGGTCCTGTTCCAGACGGCCCTTGCCGAGGATCACCAGTTGGCTGTTGCCCGGCAGACCGGGCAACGCCGCGGCAAAGCCGTGCAGCAACGTGGCCTGATCCTTGTCCGGGTGCAGCCGTCCGACGTTGCCGACAATGAACGCATCCGCCGCCAGTCCCAACGTCTCGCGGGCTTCGCGGGCCGACACCTGACTGGCCTGCAAGGCCGGCACGTCGATGCGGTTGTACAGGGTCTGGATGCGGGTCGACGGCCATTTCGGCAGACAACGACGCATGTCGTCGCGGACCGCATCGGACACGCCGAGCAGGCTCAGACGCTTGCGGAAAATGTGCGCGAACAGCTTGCGCGTGCCGCGTTTGTAATCGTCAAACGCGTGGTGCACGCCAATCACCGGCAGCGACGTGCCGAGCAAGGCGATGTAGATCGGCTTGAAGCGATGGGCGATGCAGAAACTGAAATTGCGTGAAGCGGCGATCTTGCGCAGATCGCCGATGGCGCCCAGCTTCAGGCCACGAATGGCCTTGGAGCTGTATTCCATGAACAACACTTCATCGGAAGCACACGCGGCGGCCACCTCGCTATCGGCAGCCCCGGTCAGAAAGACCGTGGTCACCCGATAACCGGTGCCCGCGAACAGGCTGGCGTACTGCCGTGCGCAGTCGAGGAACGGCCCGTCATAGCCGTGACAGAACTGCAGCACATGGCGTTCAGCCGAGCGAGTCATAAGCGTTTGCACCCTCTTTGACCACCAGAATGTCTTCCATGATCAGGTACTGCAGATCGGAGCCGAAGAACATGTTCAGGGCGTCGGTCGGCGAGCAGATCATCGGTTCACCACGACGGTTCAGCGAGGTGTTCAGCGACACGCCGTTGCCGGTGAGGTTTTCCAGCGCCTTCATCATGTCGTAGTAGCGCGGGTTATATTCGCGCTTGAGCACCTGGGCCCGGGAAGTACCGTCTTCGTGGACGACTTCCGGCACGCGGGTCTTCCACTCCTCCGCCACTTCGAAGGTGAAGGTCATGAACGGCGCAGGGTGATCGATCTTGATCATCTGTGGTGCCACGGTGTCGAGCATCGACGGGCAGAAAGGCCTCCAGCGCTCGCGGAACTTGATCTGGTGGTTGATGCGGTCAGCCACACCGGCCACGCTCGGGCAACCGATGATCGAACGACCACCCAGTGCACGCGGACCGAACTCCATGCGCCCCTGGAACCAGGCCACCGGGTTGCCATCGACCATGATCTTGGCGATCTGCTCCGGCATGTTGTCCAGCTTGCGCCAGGTCGGCTTGTTCTCGTGACGGGCGCACGCGGCGATCACATCTTCGTTGCTGTACGACGGGCCGAGGTAGACGTGTTCCATCTTCTCGACCGGCACGCCACGGGCGTTGGAGACATAGGCCGCTGCGCCGACTGCAGTGCCGGCGTCGCCGGAGGCAGGCTGCACGAACAGCTCTTTGACGTCGTCACGGGCGATGATTTTCTGGTTGAGCTTGACGTTCAACGCACAGCCACCGGCGTAGGCCAGTTTGCCGGTTTCCTTGAGCACGTCGCCCAGGTAGTAGTCGATCATCTGCAGCGCAATTTTTTCGAACAGCGCTTGAATGCTCGCGGCGTAGTGGATGTACGGCTCGTCGGCGATGTCGCCTTCGCGCTTCGGACCCAGCCACTCGATCAGCTTCGGCGAGAAGTAGTAACCCTTGCCCTTCTCTTTGTAGCGACGCAGGCCGATGACGTTGGCGTAGTCGGTGTTGATCACCAGCTCGCCGTTTTCGAACGAAGCCAGGCGCGAGAAATCGTATTTGCTGGCGTCGCCATACGGCGCCATGCCCATGACCTTGAACTCACCGTCGAGCATGTCGAAACCGAGGAACTCGGTAATCGCGCCGTACAGGCCGCCGAGGGAGTCCGGATCGAAGAATTCCTTGATCTTGTGGATCTTGCCGTTTTCGCCGTAACCGAAGAAGGTCGTGGCGTACTCGCCCTTGCCGTCGATGCCGAGGATCGCGGTTTTCTCTTTGAAACCCGAGCAGTGGTAGGCGCTGGAGGCGTGAGCCAAGTGGTGTTCGACCGGCTCGATCTTGATCTTCTTCGGATCAAAACCCAGTTGCTCCAGGCACCAGACGATCTTGTTGCGATAGCGCTTGTAACGACGGTTGCCCATCAGGATCGCGTCGAGTGCGCGGTCCGGTGCGTACCAGTAACGCTTGGCGTACTGCCAGCGGGCCTTGCCGAAAATGCTGATCGGGGCGAACGGAATCGCCACCACGTCAACGTCGGATGGCTTGATACCGGCCTGTTCCAGGCAGAACTTCGCCGATTCGTAGGGCATGCGGTTCTTTGCATGCTTATCGCGGACGAAGCGCTCTTCTTCAGCCGCCGCCACCAGCTTGCCGTCGATGTACAAGGCGGCTGAAGGGTCATGGCTAAGGGCGCCGGACAGGCCAAGAATCGTCAATGCCACAGGGTCTAGCCTCTTTAGTCTGCATTCAGGCGCGATGCGCCTTGAAAATTGATGTGCCCTCGCACCGGGCGAGAGACAGCTAAAGGGCGGGATTATAGCGTAAAAGCGCCGACAAGCCTCTAGCGGAACTGGCGGGCCTTCGCGTTGACACTCCCGAACCTCTCAACATAGACTCCTGTGCAAATGGACTGGGGGATCCCGGTCGGCGCTAATGCCTCGGTGAGATCACCGGGGCTTTTCGCTTTCTGAAGGCGGGAAAACCTTCAAACCCCAGTTCTCGAAACCTTCCCCGGCACTGTCCCGCCCTCCGCTGCAATAGAACTTGCGCTTGAGCACGTCAAAAGCTCGATTATCCTGACCGCCCCTCAAAACGCTCATGCCGATGGGTCTTGCAACAAGATCAGCCAGCTGCAATCCAGTGGAATTTACCTGTTTTGTGGCGAAGACAATTTCAAACGGCATCTGTATACCCAGCCGGTTTGCCCCACCACATACCCTACGGAACTCCAGCTCAAGCTCGTTATCTTCGCGCTTGCCTCGCCGCTCGAAAATCACGTGCGTTAACGCTTTCTGTTGATGCTTTTCCTGCAAAAACTCATGCAGCGTTTCCAGACAGAAACCAACAGCCAGGTGATAGGGATTGTCTGCAGCAGCCTGTTTTTCACGCAGCAAGGCCTTGTCGATGACGCAACTGATCAGGACGAAATTGCTGGCCTCGATAATGCCGGTCAACTCGTCAAGAAAGGCGTGCTTGTGCGCTCTTGAAGTGAACAGGCTGGAGAATGCGCCTTTTTCCTTTCGAATCTCGAGCTCGTGCAGCCCGATCAGATCGTGCCCCATATGGTTGAACTTGAATTTCTGGACGGCCGGAATGACCTTTTCGCAGTAATGCCTTTTGTGAAAGACGCAAAAAGCGAGCACGAATATCGGGTAATAGGGGTCCAGCTTCTGCATCCCGTGATCGCCGCTTTCATCAACATAGATGACGAAGTCGCTGTATTTCCCGGATGGATACAAAAGTGCTGTCGCCTCGACAATCGCCTGCGACTCGCTCTGGTTTTCAAACAGAGAAAACTGCAAAGCAAGCTACCCGCGACCCATTCGCCAATAGATGCTGATGTTGCCATCCATGACCTGTTGATAAATCGTGTACGGCAAAACCACCGTATCCAGTACACCGGACAACGGCAGATCCAGCAGCACGAATGGCAACAGCACGCCCGTCGGGTCAGGCGGGGCATTCAATACGCAGAAATCGAATGCCAGACCACTGTAGATCCGCGGAATCGATTGGCAGTAGGTTTTCTGTTTGCGCATGTCGCGAGCGACGTCAGCGTCCATTTGCAGCACCGAGGCGGTGGTGCCGCAGCCGGATAAAAGCCATGCGCAGGTGCCGAGTGTTATGGCGTTTTTGATGGTCAAGGTTTGCCCTCCGAGGTGGTCAGGGCAAGCTAGCATCGGGGCTGGAGCGGGCACAGTTCATGGCTTCTGGAGAAGCTGTAGGACAAGTCAGTGGTGCTTGTCCGTCATTGCTCAACGGGGGACTTGAGGGGCTTTAAATTCCCGTCGCGAGCAGGCTCACTCCTACAGAGGAATGCATCCGATCCAGGACTGAGCTTGCTCGCGAGGGTGGTTCAGGCCGCGCTGGAGATGTCTTTGGGCAACCGCTGATCGATCACCTGATACAACGCGCTGCTCTCGGGCCAGTTGCGCATGAACCGTGCCCGGTCCCGCGCATAGGCCGGCGCGAAACGGCTGACAGACGCGTGCTGACACATCGAGTCCAGGTCGATCAGCGCCCAGCGATCCGCCTGCCAGAACAGGTTATGGCCCTTGAAATCTCCATGGCTGATGCGCTCGGCGATCAGCCGTGCAAACAGTTGGTCCAGCGCCAGCAGTTCGGACTCTGGCGCCGCGCCGCTTTCGACGTACGGGGCGAAGCGCTCGATGATGTCCGGCCCCGGCAGGAACTCGGTCACCAGATAGGCGCGACTGCGTAGCCAGAGGAAGCGCTTTTCCAGCACCGCCAGCGGTTTTGGCGTGGCGATGCCGAGGAATGCCAGGCGATTGCCTTCACGCCACGAGTGCCACGCACGGCTTGGCCGCCAAAAACGCTTGAACCAGTGCGCAAAACCTTTGATGTTGTAGCGCTTGATCACCAGCGTGCGCCCGGCCACCTCGACCTTGCCAACGCTCGCCGCGCCGCCGGTCTTGTACAGATGGCCCCGATCGAGCAACGCATCGGCCTGCTCCAGCACCGGCAGCATCGCCGCTGCTTCCTCGCGACGGATCGCCCGCAGGCCAAACGCACCACGTTGCACACTGAACAAGCTGCACTCGCGGCCGACCTTGATCAGGTAATCCTTCAGGCGCCAGGCGCGAACCTTGGCGATCTGCTTCTGCAGCGCTTCCAGCGGCAATGCATGCTCGCTGTTGCTCAGCAGGTAATAGACCAGCAATTCTTCGGTGAACGGCTCCAGCGACTTGGGCAACTGGGCAAAAAATACCCCGAGGTTTTCCAGCACCTTCTGTCGCGACAACGGCTGACCGGCGGTCTCGGCGCAAATCCCGGCACCATCGATCAGGTACAACTGACCGCCATGGCGCAGCAGGTTGTCCAAGTGCAGGTCTTCCTGCCACAGACCCTTGCCATGTAGCTGGCCGATGGCCCCCAGTGCCTCGGCCAGTACCGCCGACTGCTCGTCCGCCAGCACTGGCAACGCCTCGACCTGTTGCCAGGCATCGCCAAGGCTTTCGGCGTTTTCAAGAAATTCGAACAGCAGCCAGCCGCCCTCGCCGTCCTGCAAGCCATCGGCCAGCAGCAACGGTGTGGTCAGACCCTGGTCAGCAAGCAATTTGACGCCCGCCAGCTCACGCTGAAAATGCCGTGCGGCCTTGCTGCCCACCAGCAATTTGGCCAGCACCGGCCGCCCGCGCCAGACCCCGGCACCGACATAGCGCTGCCCGGGCAACACCCGCAGCAGGCTCAGCAATTGCAGATCCGCAGGGCCTGCCGCATCGGCGAGCGAAATCGTCAGCGGCAGACTCGGCGTGCGTCCGGCATTTTTCAGTTCAGCCAAGCGCATCAACGGCTCTCCTTGCGACTGCGACGTACAGTCAGTCGCGAAACCCAACTGTCGACCAGCGAGCTGCCGATTGGCTGATCGAGATAGGCCGCGAGCAACTCGCGCAATTGCGCTTCGCTCCATTCCGGCGCGCGACGCAGCAGCGGTTCCAGATCCTTGACTCGATCACGCTGACCGAACAGCAATGGCCGGGTCTTTTCCAGGTCGATCAGTTGCGCCCGATAACGCTCGCCGTCAGCCTGCAAAAAGATGTGTTTCGGATAAAAGCAGCCGTGCACCTGACGCACGCCGTGCAGCTGGCGCGCCAGTTGCCCGCAAGCCTGGAGAATCGCCGACTGCTGCGCGGCGCTCAGCTCGGACCAGCGCTGCAACAGCGAATCGAGGTCGTCCCAACCGTCGAGGGCACGGGTCAGCAGGATCGCCTGGACGTCGCCCTTGACCTTGCGCTCACCGAAGAACGCCGCTTGCAGCGCGGGGATCCCCAGTTTGTTGTAACGGCTGATGTTGCGAAACTCGCGGGCGAAACTCGGTTCGCCGAACGGCGCGTGCAGGGTGCGGGTCAGATAGTTGCTCTGACGCTTGAGGTAGTACGCCTGGCCTTCCAGCTCCAGGCGAAACACGCTGCTCCAGCCACCGCCATCGGTGTTCGGCTCGTCCACCGCTTCGAGCTGTTTGGCCCAGAGCGCATCGAAAGTGCCGAGGCCATGACGCTCAAGCAGCGCCCGGTCTTCAGCGGCCAGGAAATCAGTCATTCGCGTCCCTCGAAAAATCTCACCACGTGACGAATCCGTTTCTTGTCGGCGGCATTGAGCCGATCACGTCCGCGGTATTGCAGGTAGAAGCGCAGGCGCTGGGTGTTCGACAGGTGATATTTGGCCACCTTGTCGAGACAGGCCAGGTCCTTGGTGATCCGGTACTTGAGCCAGAAGCCGCGCCAGAAATCGCCGTTCGGGCAGTCGATCAGATACACCTGCGCCTGATCGTCGATCAGCAGGTTGCGCCACTTCAGGTCGTTATGGGTAAAGCGGTGATCGTGCATGGTCCGGGTGTAAACCGCCAATTGCCGACTGACGCCATCGACCCAGCGGCGATCCTTGAGTTTCGGATCATTGCGTTCGGCCAGCGCCGAGAGGTCTTCGGTGCGCGGCAGTTCGCGGGTGATCATCGCCCCACGGGCATAGGCGGCGCCCCGTCGCTCCAGCCCCCAGGCCACCACTTCAGCGGTGGGGATGCCCCACTTGGCGAAGCGCTTGAGGTTCTGCCACTCCATCTTCACCCGTGGCTTGCCGAGGTAACGGCGCAAGCCTTTACCGGCGCCGACGTAGCGTTTGACGTAGTAATTGACGCCGTTGCGCTGCACACGGATGACTTCCGACAGCGGGTCGCGGGTCAGGCGCTCGCCTTGCAGGGCAAACACCGCTTCGAGGCTGCCGAAGTCTTCGGCCAGATCGCGGTATGGCGGCTCCAGAATCCAACCCGCCATCAGAGCGCATCCCCGTAACGCTGTTTACGCGCGTAGAGCTTGTTGGCCTTGCCTTCGAGCCAGCTCAACAGCGGCGCTTCTTCGGCCAGAATCTGCCGTAGCGGTTGCTGGAAATAGCCTTTGAGGAAACGCAGCTTGTCGCGACGGGTCAGGCCGATGTCCAGCGCCGAGAAATACAGCGCCGCCAGGTCCTTGTTGCGCCAGCGTTGAGTGATCTTGGCACGGGTCTGGGCGCGGTGCAGGTCGATCACCGACAGCTTGAAATCTTGCGGGGTGATCGGCTTGTCGGTGTGCAGCAGAAAGTGGCAGATGTAGCAGTCGCGATGGTTGACCCCGGCGCGGTGCATCATGCCAGTCATGCGCGCCACTTCAGCGATCAGCGCGCGCTTGAGCGTTGGCTGCGGCGGCTGCTTGACCCAGTCGATGCTGTAGTCTTCGAGGCTGATGGTCGGCGCCAGTTCTTCGGTGACGATAAACGAGTGCTGATCGGCCGGGTTGCTGCCCTTCTCGCCGTACGCGACAGCGGTCATGGTCGGTACGCCGACTTGCTGCAGACGCTGGATCGCCTTCCACTCCTGACCCGCGCCGAGCACCGGCAGCTTGGCGGTCAGCAGGTTCTTGAAGATCTCGCCCCAGCCAATGCCACGGTGGATCTTGACGAAAAATCCGTTGCCTTCGACTTCCGTGCGCAGCGTCCGTCGAGCTTCCAGCTCGCGGTAGACCTCGCCCTGCAAGCCTTCGACTTCGGCGAACGGGTCACGTCCGGCCCACAGGCTCTTGAACGGTTCAGCCAGCATCAACTTCATTTAAGCGTGCTCCGCCAGAATCACATCGGCCGCGTGCTGCGGCATGCTGTAGAGGTCAGCCGTCTCGGCGAAAGCCAGACCATTGCGGCTCCAGGCCGCGCGCGCAGAGGCGTCGCTCAACATGTCAGTCAGGTATTGCGTCAGTTGCGCCTGATCGAACGGCTCGTCCAGCACTCGCCCGGCGTCCGCCTCGGCGATGTAATGGGCGTAACCGCAGACCGCGCTGACCAGCACCGGCAAACCGGCCACCAGCGCCTCGAGCAGCACCGTACCAGTGTTTTCGTTGTACGCCGGGTGGATCAACAGGTCGGCGCCCAGCAGGAAACGCGGGATATCGCTGCGGCCCTTGAGGAACGTCACGTTGTCGCCCAGGCCCAAAGTTGCACTCTGCATCTGGAACAATTTGGGGTCATCCTGGCCAATTACAAACAGCCGGGTGCGTTTCTTCAGCTCGGCGGGCAATGCCGCCAGCGCCTTGAGGCTGCGGTCGACGCCCTTGGTCTTGAACCCGGAACCGATCTGCACCAGCAGCAGCTCGTCATCCTTGAGATTGAATTCGGCGCGGAAACCTGCGCGAATCTCATCGGCATCCGCCGGACGCCGACGGTCCTGGGCGATGCCCGGCGGCAGCAGGTGGAAGCGCTCAAGCGGGGTGTAGTAGTGCTTGATGAACAGCGGCTGCTGCACTTCGGAAATCATCAACACTTCGGTTTTCGCGTCTTTGCCGAACACCGCGCGCTCGTACTCGGCGAAGTGGCGATAGCGACCCCAGCGGCGGTACAGCGAATGACGCAGGTTCTGCGCCTTGTCTTCGAAACAGCCGTCGGCGGCGTAGTAGACGTCCAGACCCGGCATCTTGTTGAAGCCGATCAGCCGGTCCACCGGACGCTTGGCCAGGTCAGCCTCCATCCACGCAGTGAGTTTCTCGTTGCGCCGATGGTTGAAGAACGCCTTGACCGGCGCCACCAGCACTTCGAAACCGGGCGGCACGTCGCCTTCCCAGATCAGCGTGTAGACGCGAATCTGGTGACCGCGCTTCTGGCACTCGAGGGCGATGCGCATGAAGTCGCGCTGCAAGCCACCGAACGGGAAATATTTGTACAGGACGAATGCCAATTGCATCAGCGCAGCTCCTCAGCCATTAACAACGTGCTCAGTCGGCTGGCGACACGCTCGGGATTCACACGCGTGAAGCACAGAGGCTGCTCGCGTTTCAGGTCAAACTGACGGGCATCCTGCGCAGTCGGTTGGTAGGTGCATTTCTTTTGCAGGCAAGGGGCGCAGGGGAAATCACTGGCCATGTGAATCTGCACCTTGCCGTAGGCGCCGGTCAGACCCGGGTTGGTCGGGCCGAACAGCGAAATCGTCGGCACGTCCAGCGCGGCCGCCAGATGGCCGAGGCCGGTGTCGACCGCGACACAGGCCTGGGCACCGGCCAGCACTTTGCCGACGCCGGCTAGATTGAGCTTCGGCAACACTTCGGCGTGTTTGAAACCGGCGGCAATGCGTTCAGCGCGGGCCTTCTCCAGCGGGTTGCCCCACGGCAGTTTGACCCCGACGCCCAGATAGCCGACCCGCTCGGTCAGCTCGCGCCAGTAGGCTTCCGGCCAGTGCTTGGTGTCCCACGTGGTGCCGTGCAGGAACACCACGAACGCGCTCTTGCGCGGCAATTCCACCAGACGCTCGACGTTCAGGCCGTAATCGCCCAGCCCTTTGGGCAAGTCATAACCGAGGGCGATGGCGAACAACTGCCGTACGCGCTCGACCGCGTGCTGCCCGCGAGCCACGGCCAGTTTGCGATCATAAAAACGTGCAGCGATCGGCTCACGCGCCGAGCCTTTATCAAGGCCGGCCACCGGGGCTTTGACGTAGCGTGTCAGCCAGGCACTTTTCAGCAGGCCCTGGGCATCGATCACCAAGTCATATTTGCTGGCGCGCACGCTTTGCTTGAAGCGCTTCCACTCGCCGCTCTTGAGGGTCTGCCAGAGATTCTTGCGCCAGCGACGAATCGCCACCGGAATCACCTTGCCGACGGCCGGGTGCCAGGTCGGGATCTCGGCGAAGCCTTCTTCCACCACCCAGTCGAACTTGATCCCGGGAATGGCTCGGGCCGCGTCGGTCAGCGCTGGCAACGCATGAATCACGTCGCCCAGCGATGAAGTCTTGATCAGCAATACCCGCAACTTAATGAACCTCGACCACGGAGCCCTGCAGTTTCTGCAAGGCATCGTTGACCGCGTCCGGCATCAGCTGGCGCAGGCAGTTGTAATGGCCGAAACGGCAGGTGCGGTCGAAGCAAGGACTGCAATCGAGGCCCAGACGAACGATTTCGACGTGCTCGGCCAACGGCGGGGTGAAACCCGGCGAAGTCGAGCCATAGACCGCCACCAGCGGCCGGTTGAGCGCCGCCGCCACGTGCATCAGGCCGGAGTCGTTGGACACCACCGAATCAGCGCAGGACAGCAGGTCGATGGCTTCGGCCAGCGAGGTGCCGCCACTGAGGTTGACCGACTCTTCACGCAGGCCGGGAATCAGCCGCGCGCGGATATCTTCGCCCACCGCGTGATCGTTTTTCGAGCCGAACAGCCACACTTGCCAGCCTTCGCGAATCCGCGCCTCGGCGACCTTGGCGTAATGCTCGGACGGCCAGCGCTTGGACTCGCCGAACTCGGCGCCGGGGCACAGGGCCAACACCGGGCGGTCGAGGGTCAGGCCGAACTTGGCCAGCGCCGCTTCGCGGGTCACCGGGTCGATCTGCAGGCTCGGGCGCGGATAAGGTTTCGGCAGTTCGGCGTTCGGCTCGTAAGCCAGGGCCATGAAGCGCTCGATCATCAGCGGATAGCGTTCTTTATCCAGCGTGCGCACGTCATTGAGCAGGCCGTAGCGGAACTCGCCGCGCCAGCCGGTGCGCTGCTTGATGCCGGCGAAAAACGGCACCAGCGCCGACTTCAGCGAGTTCGGCAGCAGGATCGCCTGATCGTACTGACCGGCCAGGGATTTGCCGATCCGCCGGCGCGTCGCCAGCTCCAGCGCGCCATGGCCGAGCGGAAAGCTCAAGGCCTTGCGCACTTCAGGCATGCGCTCAAGGATCGGCCGGCTCCACTCGGGGGCCAGCACGTCGATTTCGCATTGCGGGTGGCGCTGCTTGAGACACTGAAACAGTGTCTGCGCCATCACCATGTCACCGACCCAACTGGGCCCAACGATCAGAATATTCATGTGGTTTCCATAAACGAACCGGGGAGGCATTACGCCTCCCCGCCTCGAGAATCACAGTGGGAATGTGGCGGCTTGCGATGGGGCATTACCTTCAACATTTCTGTCGACTGTCACTCCGCTATCGCGAGCAGGCTCGCTCCTACATGGTTTTGCATCTGTTCACATATCTGCGACTCACTGCAGATCTATTGTAGGAGTGAGCCTGCTCGCGATGGGGTCGTTACATTCAACATTGAAGTCGTCTGATACTCCGCTATCGCGAGCAGGCTCACTCCTACAGGGTTTTGCATTCACTCACACATCTGCGACTCAGCTTAGCCCCAACTCTTTCCAGATCCGCAATACCTGCCGCCGCTCCTCGACAAACTGGTCGCCCGGAATCACCCCGGCGTCCTTCTGCAAGGCCTGCCGGTGAGCGGCGGAGCGGTAGGCTTTATAGGCCTCACGCAACAGGCTGGCGTCTTCGGCAGGCATCAGCCCTTCGTGTTCCAGCTCTTCCAGAATGCGGATGTTATCGGTCCAGCGCAGCAGTGGCGGGTGGCTGTGCGACCACGCCAGGGCCGCGTATTGCACCATAAATTCAATATCGACGATACCTCCGGCGTCCTGCTTGAGGTCGAACGGCGCCGTGGCCTCGAAGGCATTTGCCGCCGTACCGGCCGCGGTGCCCTTGCTGCCGAGGTTGTCGCGCATCTTGGCGCGCATCTCACTGACTTCCTGTTGCAACTTCGCCAGATCCCGCGCCTTGCCCAAGACCTGCGCACGAACTTTCTCGAACGCCTGGCCGACATCCTGACTGCCCACCAGCACCCGCGCCCGCACCAGGGCCTGATGTTCCCAGGTCCAGGCTTCATTTTCCTGATAGCGCTCGAACGCACCGAGCGAACTGACCAGCAACCCCGACGCACCGGACGGCCGCAGGCGCATGTCCACTTCGTACAACTGACCGGAGTTGGTCTGCGCGGTCAGCAGGTGAATGATCCGCTGGCCCAGCCGGGTGAAGAACTGCGCACCATCGATCGGCTTCGGCCCGTCGGTTTCCGCCTGCGGATCGCCGTCATGGATGAACACCAGGTCCAGGTCCGAACCATGCCCCAGTTCCAGCCCGCCGACTTTCCCATAACCGACAATGATGAAGCCGGGATCGCACAGGCTGCCGTCAGTGCGCAGCGGCGTGCCGTATTTGGCGACCGTCTGGCGCCAGGCCAGGGCCAGCACCTGCTCGAGAATCGCCTCGGCCAGCCAGGTCAGGTAATCGCTGACTTTCATCAACGGCAGGCTGCCGGCGATTTCCGAAGCGGCAACGCGCAAACGGTGCGCAAGCTTGAAGTGACGCAAGGCTTCCATCTGCTGCTCGAGGTCGTCTTCGGGGATCCGCGTCAGGCGCTCGCGCAGTTCGGCGGCCAGTTCCGGGGCCAAAGGTGGCTTGAACAGACGACCCTCGTTGAGCAATTCATCGAGCAGCAACGGGAAACGGGTGATCTGCTCGGCGATCCACGGGCTCGCCGCGCACAGCGTCAGCAAGCGCCGCAGGGCGCCGGGGTTTTCTGTCAGCAGCACTAAATAAGCCGAACGTCGGGCCACGGCTTCGACTAGCGGCAGCACCCGTTCCAGCACCAGATCCGGATCGGCATGCTCCACCGCTTGCGCCAGCAACCGTGGAATAAACGCGTCAAGACGTTCGCGTCCCAGCCGCTGCATCGCGCGCAATTGCGGGCTGCCGCGCAACCCGGCCAGCGTCTTCAGCGCTTTGGTCGCGTCCTTGAAACCGCCCTCTTCCAGTTGCCGGCACGCGGCCTCTTCGTCCTGTTCCTCTTCCCACAGCGGCAGCCACTCACCGCCGACCACCACTTCGCAGTCGGCGCCCTCTTCTTCATCAGGGTCGGCGATCACCTGCGCAAAGTGCCAGGCCACCCGGCCCCGCCAGAACATCAGTTTTTCGTGGAACGCCTCCCAATCGGCGAACCCGAGCATGAACGCAATGCGCGCCTGATCCTGAGCGCCGTCCGGCAACATCTGGGTCTGGCGGTCGGCAATCGCCTGGATCGCATGTTCGGTGTAACGCAGGAATTCATAACCTTCGCGCAGCTCGCTGATCACCGCCGGCGGCAGATAACCCTGCCCCTCCAGCGTGCTCAACACCTTTAATAAAGGACGCTGTTGCAGGCTCAGATCGCGCCCGCCGTGGATCAACTGGAAGGCTTGGGCGATGAACTCGACTTCGCGAATGCCGCCCGAGCCGAGTTTGATGTTGTCGGCCATACCCTTGCGCCGTACTTCCTGCTGGATCAGCTGCTTCATGGTGCGCAGCGCTTCGATCGCCGAGAAGTCCAGATAACGCCGGTAAACGAACGGCCGCAGCATGTCGAGCAACTGCGCGCCAGCCGCTTGATCACCGGCCACCACCCGCGCCTTGATCATCGCGTAGCGTTCCCAGTCGCGGCCCTGATCCTGGTAATACTGCTCCAGTGCATTGAAGCTCAGCACCAGCGCGCCGGACGAACCGTACGGGCGCAGGCGCATGTCGACGCGAAACACGAAGCCGTCGACGGTCATCGGGTCCAACGCCTTGATCAGACGCTGGCCGAGCCGAATGAAAAATTCCTGATTATCCAGCGCGCGTTTCACCCCGACGGTTTCGCCGCCCTCGGGGTAGGCGAAAATCAGGTCGATGTCCGAGGACAGGTTCAGCTCCACCGCGCCGAGTTTGCCCATGCCGAGGATGACCATCTGCTGCGGCAAACCGCTGCGCCGGCCGGTTGGCGTACCGAACTGCTGGCAATGGCGGCTGTACAGCCATTGATAGGCCTGGTCGATGGTGGCGTCGGCCATGTCGGAAAGATCGCGGCAAGTCTGTACCAGATCGGCCTGGCGGTTGAGGTCACGCCAGATGATCCGCACTTGATGGCGAGCGCGCTGACGACGCAATACACGACCGAGCTCGTCTTCGCTTTGCGCGGTGTTTACGGCGGCGGCAATCTGCGCGCACAGTTCACCCGGCGCGAACGGTCGGTCGAGTTCGCCGGACTGCACCAGCGACAGCAACATCAAAGGGTCACGAACGCTCTGTTCAATGACAAAATCGCTGGCGGCACTGACGCGGGCGAACTGTGCCCAGCGCTCCGGGGTCCAGTTGGCGAGGCCGTGATCGTCTTCCAGTGAGGCGACGGCCGTACGGAACGACTGCTCGGATCGAGTGA
This sequence comes from Pseudomonas sp. 86_A, assembly GCF_017491705.1. Taxonomy (NCBI): domain Bacteria; kingdom Pseudomonadati; phylum Pseudomonadota; class Gammaproteobacteria; order Pseudomonadales; family Pseudomonadaceae; genus Pseudomonas; species Pseudomonas sp. 86_A. The sequence continues at coordinate 106,851 of NZ_JAFGYS010000014.1, forward strand.
CCAACGGCAGGAGAATGGCGGGCAGATCGGCAAGCACGGGCAGGGTCATGGTCTATCCTTGATCGGCGTGTAAATGGCCGCTTGTAGTGTTTGATGAAAACCCGCTACGCGAAGGACTGTCGAACAAAAGTTAGAAATAGCTGAAATCTCTTCTTCTTTAGCATCCAGCATCAAAGTTTCACCTTTTACGGATGGTAATCGACCAACCTTAACGATTATTCTCACAACGCAGTCGGAGGCCACAAGCCTTTCATCTGTAGTTTTACTACTCGTCTATACATCCGAAAGGCTGAAATGCTCAAAGATTTGTAGTAAAACTACACGCCGCCGGAACAACCTGTCGGCAATCCAAGAATTTTAAATCGTCTGCCCACAAGGCCAGTCGCAAACTCAGGCAACCGATTCTGGAAGCCTTTCCGCCCTGGAGCAAGCCATGCAAGACCTCGATCCCGTCGAAACCCAGGAATGGCTGGACGCCCTGGAATCGGTTCTCGACAAAGAAGGCGAAGACCGTGCTCACTATCTGATGACCCGTATGGGCGAACTCGCGACCCGCAGCGGCTCGCAGCTCCCTTACGCCATCACCACGCCTTACCGCAACACGATCCCCGTTACCCACGAAGCACGCATGCCTGGCGACCTGTTCATGGAACGCCGCATTCGCTCGCTGGTACGCTGGAACGCGATGGCCATGGTAATGCGTACGAACCTGAAAGATTCTGACCTGGGTGGTCACATCTCCAGCTTCGCCTCCAGTGCGACCCTGTATGACATCGGCTTCAACTACTTCTTCCAGGCCCCGACCGACGAACACGGCGGCGACCTGATCTACTTCCAGGGCCACACCTCGCCAGGCGTTTACGCCCGTGCGTTCATGGAAGGCCGCATCACCGAAGACCAGATGAACAACTTCCGCCAGGAAGTCGACGGTCAGGGCCTGTCGTCCTACCCGCACCCTTGGCTGATGCCTGACTTCTGGCAGTTCCCGACCGTATCCATGGGTCTGGGTCCGATCCAGGCGATCTACCAGGCACGTTTCATGAAGTACCTGGAACACCGCGGTTTCATCCAGCCGGGCAAACAGAAAGTCTGGTGCTTCCTGGGCGACGGCGAGTGCGACGAGCCGGAATCCCTGGGCGCCATCTCCCTGGCCGGCCGCGAGAAGCTGGACAACCTGATCTTCGTCATCAACTGCAACCTGCAGCGCCTCGACGGCCCGGTTCGCGGCAACGGCAAGATCATCCAGGAACTCGAAGGCGTGTTCCGCGGTGCTCAGTGGAACGTGACCAAAGTCATCTGGGGCCGTTTCTGGGACCCACTGCTGGCCAAAGACGTCGACGGCATCCTGCAACGTCGCATGGACGAAGTCATCGACGGCGAGTACCAGAACTACAAAGCCAAAGACGGCGCGTTCGTTCGCGAGCACTTCTTCAACACGCCCGAACTCAAGGCGATGGTTGCCGATCTGTCCGACGACGAGATCTGGAAACTCAACCGTGGCGGCCACGACCCGTACAAGGTCTATGCGGCGTACCACGAAGCGGTCAACCACAAAGAACAACCGACCGTCATCCTCGCCAAGACCATCAAGGGTTATGGCACCGGTGCCGGCGAAGCGAAAAACACTGCGCACAACACCAAGAAAGTCGACGTCGACAGCCTGAAGTTGTTCCGCGATCGTTTCGACATTCCGGTCAAGGACGAAGAGCTGGAGAACCTGCCGTTCTTCAAGCCAGAGCCAAACAGCGCCGAAGCCCGCTACCTCAGCGAGCGTCGTGCAGCCCTGGGCGGTTTCGTACCGCAGCGCCGCGCACAGAGCTTCAGCGTGCCGACCCCGGACCTGGACACCCTCAAAGCCATCCTCGATGGTTCCGGCGACCGTGAAATCTCCACCACCATGGCCTTCGTGCGGATCCTCGCGCAACTGGTCAAGGACAAGGAAATCGGCCCGCGCATCGTTCCGATCATCCCGGACGAAGCCCGTACCTTCGGTATGGAAGGCATGTTCCGTCAGCTGGGCATCTACTCCTCCGTCGGCCAGCTCTACGAGCCAGTCGATAAAGACCAGGTGATGTTCTACAAGGAAGACCAGAAAGGTCAGATCCTTGAAGAAGGCATCAACGAAGCAGGCGCCATGAGCTCGTTCATCGCCGCCGGTACTTCGTACTCCAGCCACAACCAGCCGATGCTGCCGTTCTACATCTTCTACTCGATGTTCGGCTTCCAGCGTATCGGTGACCTGGCCTGGGCCGCTGGCGACAGCCGTACCCGTGGCTTCCTGATCGGCGGCACCGCCGGCCGTACCACCCTGAACGGTGAAGGCCTGCAGCACGAAGACGGTCACAGCCACCTGCTGGCCGCGACCATCCCGAACTGCCGCACCTACGATCCAACCTACGGCTACGAGCTGGCGGTGATCATTCAGGACGGCATGAAGAAGATGACCGAAGAGCAACAGGACATTTTCTACTACATCACTGTGATGAACGAGTCGTACCAGCAGCCAGCCATGCCGGCCGGTGCCGAAGAAGGCATCAAGAAAGGCATGTACCTGCTCGAAGAAGACACCCGCGATGCGGCGCACCACGTTCAGCTGATGGGCTCCGGCACCATCCTGCGTGAAGTCCGTGAAGCGGCGAAGATCCTGCGTGAAGAGTTCAACATCGGCGCTGACGTATGGAGCGTCACCAGCTTCAACGAACTGCGTCGCGACGGCCTGGCCGTTGAGCGCAGCAACCGTCTCAAGCCTGGCCAGAAGCCTAAGCAGAGCTACGTTGAAGAGTGCCTGAGCGGCCGTAAAGGTCCGGTCATTGCCTCTACCGACTACATGAAGCTGTTCGCCGAGCAGATCCGTCAGTGGGTACCGTCCAAGGAATTCAAAGTCCTGGGCACCGACGGTTTCGGCCGCAGCGACAGCCGCAAGAAACTGCGTCATTTCTTCGAAGTCGACCGTCATTTCGTGGTGTTGGCAGCCCTGGAAGCACTGGCTGACCGTGGTGATATCGAACCTAAAGTCGTGGCCGAGGCCATCGTCAAGTTCGGCATCGACCCGGAAAAACGCAACCCACTGGACTGCTGAGGAGACATTTTGTGAGCGAACTCATTCGCGTACCTGACATCGGCAGCGGTGAAGGTGAAGTAATTGAACTGTTTGTGAAGGTCGGCGACCGTATCGAAGCCGACCAGAGCATCCTGACCCTGGAATCGGACAAGGCCAGCATGGAAGTGCCGGCCCCGAAAGCCGGCGTCATCAAAAGCCTGAAAGTGAAGCTGGGCGACCGTCTGAAAGAAGGCGACGAACTGCTTGAGCTGGAAGTCGAGGGCGCCGCGCAAGCGGCCCCTGCGCCTGCCGCTGCACCGGCCAAAGCCGAAGAGAAACCGGCTGCCGCTCCTGCTGCCGCCGCGCCAGCCGCTGCTCCTGCTGCCGCTTCGGTGCAGCAAGTGCACGTGCCGGACATCGGTTCGTCGGGCAAGGCCCAGATCATCGAGATCCAGGTCAAGGTCGGCGACACCGTCGAGGCTGATCAATCGCTGATCACCCTGGAATCCGACAAGGCGAGCATGGAAATCCCGTCGCCTGCCGCAGGCGTGGTCAAGGCCATCAGCGTCAAGCTCAACGACGAAGTCGGCACCGGCGACCTGATCCTGGATCTGGAAGTGGCGGGTGCTGCGGCCCCTGCTGCGGCCGCTCCGGCTCAGGCTGCTGCGCCAGCCGCTGCCGCTGCGCCGGCGCCTGCAGCAGCCCCGGCCGCTCCAGTTGCCGACAGCGTTCAGGACATCCACGTTCCGGACATCGGTTCGGCCGGCAAGGCCAAGATCATCGAAGTGTTGGTCAAGGCTGGCGACAGCGTTGAAGCCGACCAGTCGCTGATCACCCTGGAATCCGACAAGGCGAGCATGGAAATCCCATCGCCTGCCGCTGGCGTGGTGGAAAGCGTTTCCATCAAGCTGGACGACGAAGTCGGTACCGGCGACCTGATCCTCAAGCTGAAAGTCAAAGGCGCAGCCTCTGCTACTGCCCCGGCTCCAGCTGCTGCTGCTGCACCGAGCGCTCAAGCGCCAGCCGCTGCTGCTCCGGCCGCGGCACCTGCTGCTGCCGCTCCGGTTGCTGCTCCGGCCAAACCTGGTGCCAAAGTTCACGCCGGCCCGGCCGTGCGTCAACTGGCCCGTGAGTTCGGCGTCGAGCTGAGCGCTGTTGGCGCCAGCGGTCCGCACGGTCGCATCCTCAAGGAAGACGTGCAGGTTTACGTCAAGGCGATGATGCAGAAGGCCAAGGAAGCACCGGCCGCTGCTGCTGGCGCAACCGGTGGCGCGGGCATCCCGCCGATCCCGGTCGTGGACTTCAGCCGCTTCGGCGAAATCGAAGAAGTGCCGATGACCCGCCTGATGCAGGTCGGCGCTGCCAACCTGCACCGCAGCTGGCTGAACGTGCCACACGTGACGCAATTCGACTCGGCGGACATCACCGAGCTGGAAGCCTTCCGTGTTGCGCAGAAAGCCGTTGCAGAGAAGGCCGGCGTCAAGCTGACCATCCTGCCGCTGCTGCTCAAGACCTGCGCGCACCTGCTCAAGGAACTGCCGGACTTCAACAGTTCGCTGGCGCCAAGCGGCAAGGCGATCATTCGCAAGAAGTACGTCAACATCGGCTTCGCCGTCGACACCCCGGATGGCCTGCTGGTACCGGTCATCAAGAACGTCGATCAGAAGAGCCTGCTGCAACTCGCTGCAGAAGCCGCTTCGCTGGCTGAAAAAGCCCGCACCAAGAAGCTGTCTTCGGACGAGATGCAAGGCGCCTGCTTCACCATTTCCAGCCTCGGGCACATTGGCGGCACCGGCTTCACGCCGATCGTCAACGCGCCGGAAGTGGCGATCCTCGGTGTTTCCAAGGCAACCATCCAGCCAGTCTGGGACGGCAAAGCCTTCCAGCCGAAACTGATGCTGCCACTGTCGCTGTCCTACGATCACCGTGTGATCAACGGCGCTGCTGCTGCACGCTTCACCCAGCGTCTGGGCAGCCTGCTGGGCGACATCCGCACCATCCTGCTGTAACCCCGATCGGCCCTCCCCCACGGGAGGGCCGATTGCGTTTCACGTTTTCGAGCGCCACACGCTCGTACCTCAACCCCGTCAATTTGACGGGGCTTTTTTTTGCCTGAGACAACAGCAGCGCCCCTTCCTACACGTTCGGCTGACTTGAGCTACGAACGCAGTCCACTTCGCCTCGATATTTTTTACCGGCAGGCAACTAACCTTTGCGCCTCTAGTTAATAGCAAAACTTCCAGTTTATTTATCAACACCAACTTAATCGAACGGATTCGAATATGTTCAAGCCAACTATCGGCCCAATCATCGGCCACACCACAACGCATCATGCGCGGATATTTATTCGCGCAGACCGACAAGACAATACAACGGTATTTGCCGCCCTTCGTTACCGCGCGCAAGGCACACAACAATGGTCGAGCGGCACGTTTGTCGAACTCGAGATATTGCGCGACATGACCGCTGTGTTTGCACTTAACAACTTGAGCAGCGACACCGAGTATGAATACCAGACTGGCTGGTTCAGCCCGATGAATCCGGTGCACACCGTCGACAGCGTGGCCGAGTTGCCGCTGCAGTGGCCCCGGGAGATCTATCACCTGCGCACCCGATCCAGCGCAGCTCTGCAGCCACGGGCCTACATCGTCGGCTCCTGCCGCTATTTACGCATGACCGCCGGCATCCCCTCGCTGCCACACCTCGGTGACCGGATCTTCGCTTCGATCAACCAATTGATCGAAGGCGCGCAACCGCCGATCAGTGCCACGCTGATGACGGGCGATCAGATTTATGTCGACGACCTTAATCTGATCGCACCCGACCGTGAATATAAGGAAATCCTCAGCAAGTACCGCGCAGCTTTTTCTCAGCCGAACATTCAGCGACTAATGGCCAACACATCGACTTACATGATACTTGATGACCATGAAATCGAAGACAACTGGCCAGCCAATGCCGGAAAGTCTGATCACGTGTTATATCGCAATGCCATGGCGGCTTATGAAATCTATCAAGTCAGCCACAGCCCAGCGCATGAACTGACAACTAACAACCAAGTGAACCGGGCAAAACTCGAGCATTACTGGTATCAATTCAGCGACGGTGATATCGAATGGTTCGTGACCGACAGCCGCACCCGGCGCAACCTGTCCGCCGATGATCGCCGCATACTCGACGAGGCGCAGGAACAGGCGCTGATCCAGTGGCTGATCAACAGCCCGGCACGGGTCAAGTTTGTGGTCACCAGCGTGATGTTCTACCCCGACCGCAAACTGCACGGCGACGACGCCTGGAAAGCCTTTCCCGAGCAGCGCCTGCGCCTGCTGGAAACCATCCGCAGCCATCGGATCAGGAATGTCGTGTTTGTCTCGGGCGACGTGCACGGCTCACTGACCGCGCGCCTGACCCACAGCGAAGATCCGGACTTCGAAGTCCACACCATCGTGTCTTCGCCGTTTCACAACAGCAAGCTGCTGCCCTACGCCAAGGCCTCGACCTTCATTCTCGATCAGCCGCTGGTGCGCACGGCAGCCGGCGACTATCGGCATGAGCTGACCAGCACAGTCGTCAGCGAAGACAACTTCGCCCATGTGGTGGTTGAAGCTGATCAGATTTCGATCAATTACCACGATCGCGACGGCAAACGGCTGCAATCGATTGGCCTGAAACTGCGTTGAATGCTGAAAAGATCGCAGGCTTCGGCGGGTTCTACAGGGCAGCGCATCGCCTGTCAGAGCTGCCACGCGCTGCGATCTTTTGCTCTTTTCCAATAGGCGCTGGAGAAATGCCTCGCGCGGCCGACACATTCTTATAGCACTTGGCCTTCATCTCTCTTGTCAGTCGGTGCCGCAATGATGCAACCTTGCCGCAGGCAACAGTAAAGAGGGCGCGAGCCCGGCGCGTTCAGCATATTTCCAAGCGAGTTCCTTCATGAAGAGCCAACCCGATGCCGCCAGCCGTATGGTGGCCGAGGTAGTGACGCAGTTGCCTGTGCCCTCGCGGCTCGGCATGCTGCGTTTCGAGCGCATGAATGAAGCCAGTTGGGCGATGCTGTTTCTCGATCCCAACTGCGAACGCCAGTTCGGCCAGCCAGCCGTCGAATTGTGTGCGCTGGTCGGCTCGCCCTACGCCAGCCTGATGGAGCCCGAAGCACGCTATCAGTTGCACGACGCGATCCAGCAACAACTCTGTGACAGCCCGCATTATCTGGTGCGCTACACCCTGCACACCGCCGCCGGCGACTTGAACATCCTCGAACTCGGCGAAGCCTACAAACAGCACAATCGGCACCTGCTGCGCGGCTATCTGCTGGCTGTCGATAACCTGTTCGACGAAGCCCCGATGCTGCCGTCCGTCGATCTCGAAACCCAGAATTCGCGCCTGCAGATCGCCCTGGAACTCAACCAGCGCGCCCAGCAGGAACAACTGCAACACCTTGAGCGAGTGCGCGCCCAACAGGACCTGATCCTGTTGCTGGCCCGCCAGCGCTACAGCAGCCATAACTCGCTGCAGGAAGCCGCCGAGCTGATCACCCGCTGCGCCTGCGATATCTATGAAATCGACTGCGCCAGCTTGTGGAACCTCGAAGGTCATCTGCTGGTGCCGATTTCGGCGTATCACCGCGCGACTCAGGAATACATCCTGCCCGAGGTGATCGACATCAGCGGCTTCCCCGACTACATGGAAGCCCTGCACGGCAGCCGTGCCATTGACGCGCACAATGCGATGCGCGACCCGCGCACCCGCGAGATGGCCGAAGCCCTGCGCCCGCGCGACGTCAACGCGATGCTCGACGCCAGCATCCGCGTCGATGGTCAGGTGGTCGGCGTGCTGTGCCTGGAGCAGACCGGCGTCACCCGCGCCTGGCAGTCCGATGAAATCGCCTTTGCCGGTGAACTGGCGGATCAGTTCGCCCAGGTCATCAACAACCACAACCGCCGCACCGCCACCAGCGCCCTGCACCTGTTCCAGCGGGCGGTCGAGCAAAGCGCCAACGCCTTTTTGCTGGTCAACTGCGACGGCGTGGTCGAGTACGTCAACCCGAGCTTCACCGCGATCACCCAGTACTCCACCGAGGAAGTCCACGGCCAGCGCCTGTCGGAACTGCCGGCCCTGGAAAACCTCAGCGAACTGCTATTCGACGCGCCCTCGGCGCTGGCCAAGAGCAACAGCTGGCAGGGCGAATTCAAGAGCCGACGCAAGAACCTCGAACCGTACTGGGGCCAGTTGTCGATCTCCAAGGTGTACGGCGACAACCGCGAGCTGACCCACTACATCGGCATCTATGAAGACATCACCCAGACCAAACTGGCACAGCAGCGCATTGAGCGTCTGGCCTACACCGACAACCTGACCAACTTGGGCAACCGGCCGGCGTTCATCCGCAACCTGGACGAACGCTTCGCCCGCGATAGCGATACACCGATCAGCCTGCTGTTGGTGGACATCGACAACTTCAAGCGGATCAACGACAGCCTCGGCCACCAGACCGGCGACAAACTGCTGATCAGCCTCGCCCGGCGCCTGCGCAACAGCCTGAGCCCCAGCGGCAGCCTCGCACGCTTTGCCAGTAACGAATTCGCCGTACTGCTCGACGACACCGACCTCGCCACCGGCCAGCAGATCGCCAACCAACTGCTGGCGACCCTCGACAAGCCGATGTTCGTCGACAACCAGTTGATCAGCGTCACCGGCTCGGTGGGCCTGGCCTGCGCGCCGCTGCACGGGCGCGATCCGCAGACCCTGATGCGCAACGCCGGCCTCGCCCTGCACAAGGCCAAGGCCAACGGCAAACACCAGGTGCAGGTCTTCACCGAAGCGCTGAACGCCGAGGCCAGCTACAAGCTGTTCGTCGAGAACAACCTGCGCCGCGCCCTGACCCAGAACGAGCTGGACGTGTTCTACCAGCCCAAGCTGTGCCTGCGCAGCGGTCGTCTGCTGGGCATGGAAGCGCTGCTGCGCTGGAATCATCCGGAACGCGGCATGATCCGCCCGGACCAGTTCATCAGCGTGGCCGAAGAGACCGGCCTGATCATCCCGATCGGCAAGTGGATCGCCCGTCAGGCCTGCCGCATGAGCAAGGCCCTGACCGCCGCCGGCATGGGCAATCTGCAAGTGGCGATCAACCTGTCACCGAAACAGTTTTCCGACCCGGATCTGGTCGCCTCGATCGCCAACATCCTCAAGGAAGAAGCGCTGCCGGCCAATCTGCTTGAGCTGGAGCTGACTGAAGGCCTGCTGCTGGAAGCCACTGAAGACACGCACTTGCAGCTCGACCAGCTCAAGCGCCTGGGCCTGACCCTGGCCATGGATGACTTCGGCACCGGCTATTCGTCGCTCAGCTACCTGAAGAAATTCCCGATCGACATCATCAAGATCGATCGCAGCTTCATCCACGAAATTCCCGACAACCAGGACGACATGGAAATCACCTCCGCGGTGATCGCCATGGCGCACAACCTCAAGCTCAAGGTCGTGGCCGAAGGCATCGAGACCGCCGAGCAACTGGCGTTCCTGCGCCGGCATCGTTGCGACGTCGGCCAGGGCTACCTGTTCGACCGGCCGATCCCCGGCGCCGAGCTGATCCAGGCGCTCAAGCGCTACCCGCGCGGCCCGCTCTGCCTCTAAAAAACACCGCAGATTCCTTGTAGGAGTGAGCCTGCTCGCGATAGCGGTAGGTCAATCAACTTATTTGTCGCTGAAATACCGCCATCGCGAGCAGGCTCACTCCTACAAGGGCGGTGAGTAGCCCCACATTTTGGGTAGTGATTAACTGGGCATCATTGGGCACACTGGCGGTCTGACTTTTTACATCCCATCCTGACTGAGAGGAACGATCATGGTTCTGCGCTCGGAAATTCTGGTGAACAAAAACGTGCTACCGACCAAAGACCAAGCTCTGCCCGGCCGCGAAACCGCGATGACCCTGCCTGAAAAGCATTTCGTCTTCGAAGAAACCCCGCTGCTTGGCCCGTTTTTCCAGGACGTCGACTTTGCGATCTTCGGTCTGGGCTGCTTCTGGGGCGCCGAGCGCCGCTTCTGGCAGCGTGAAGGCGTGGTCAGCACCGTGGTCGGTTACGCCGGCGGCTACACGCCGAACCCGACCTACGAAGAAGTCTGCTCGGGCCTGACCGGCCACGCTGAAGTGGTACTGGTGGTGTACGACAAGGCCAAGGTCAGCTACGAAGAGCTGCTGGCAATGTTCTGGGAACTGCACAACCCGACGCAGGGCATGCGTCAGGGCAACGACATCGGCACGCAGTACCGCTCGGTGATCTACGCGACCAGCCCGGAACATCTGGACGCGGCACTGAAGAGCAAGGCGGTGTATCAGGCCGAACTGTCGAAGGCCGGCCTGGGCGAAATCAGCACCGAGATCGAACAGGCGCCGACCGTGTACTTCGCCGAGGCGTATCACCAGCAGTATCTGGCGAAGAACCCGGAAGGTTATTGCGGGATTGGCGGCACCGGCGTGTGCATGCCACCGAGCCTGGCGGGTAATTAAGTAAAGCCTGAAAGCAAAAGATCGCAGCCTGCGGCAGCTCCTACAGGGTTAAGTGTCGTCCACCAATGCGTGAACGATTACGGACCTGTAGGAGCTGCCGCAGGCTGCGATCTTTTGATCTTGCCGTTGATCAGCTCTCGGCAATCAACCAATCCATCTGCCACCCACCTTGGGTCTGCCCCAATTTCTTGGACAGCCACGGCAGCAGCTCGCGCAATTCTTCCTCCAGCCCCCACGGCGGATTGGCAATCGCCAGGCCCGAACCGTTCAGGCTGTTCGGCGTGTCCAGCGGATGCACCAGCAACTCCACACGCAGCAACTTCGGCGCGCCGGTGCCGGCCAGGTCCTGATAGAAACGACGCAGCGCACGCTGGTCCTTCACCGGATACCAGATCGCCGCCACGGTCTGGCGCATGCGGCCAATCGCCTCTTTCATCGACGCCGCGCAGCGCTGCATCTCGTCGAGCTGCTCGAACGGCGGATCAATCAACATCACCGCGCGCTTCTCCTGCACCGGCAACATCGCCCGCGCCACATGCCAGCCCTCACCCAGATGCACTTTCACCCGACGATCACCGGCCATGTTGTCCTTGAGCAGCACGCCGTCTTCCGGGTGCTTCTCGTTGAGCATCACCCGGTCCTGCGGCCGGGTCAGACGCCGCGCCAGCTCCGGCGACCCCGGGTAGTAGCGCAACTGGCCATCCGGGTTCATCTCGTGCAAAACCTTCATGTAGTCGGCGGTCAGCGCCGGCAGGTCCTGCTGATCCCACAACCGCGCGATGCCTTCCAGGTACTCGCCGGTACGGTTGGCCTGATCGCCCTGCAGGTCATACAGACCAATGCCGGCGTGCGTGTCGAGATAGGCAAACGGCTGCTCCTTGCGCGACATCAGGGCGATGAGGCGGGTCAAGGTCAGGTGTTTGAACACATCGGCGTGATTGCCGGCATGGAAGGCGTGACGATAATTCATGGCTGCTCCTGCGAAGGGCGCAAAGTTTACCTTTTACCGGGCGGCAAGTCAGGGGTTCACAGCCGAGCGGGCCTCAACGTCAAAAGATCGCAGCCTTCGGCAGCTCCTACAGAGGATCCCGTGCAGGAGCTGCCGAAGGCTGCGATCTTTTGATCTTGCGGTATCAGGAAGGCGTGGCGCCCAAGCGTCGACCGATGACGTCGAGCAAATCACAGCCGTCGCGCAAGGGGATGGCGCAGAGTTTGGCGAAGTCGCTGAGGATGATGGAGTCGCACTCGATCGAGCCGCGCATGCACAGGTTTTCCAGCACTTGGACGACGGTGCGGATGCGGTAGTTGGCGGCGTCCATCAGGACGTCGGAAGGGGCATGCGTGTCGACGAACAGCGTGGGCATGTCGTTGCAGTTGCCGGTCAGGGCCATGTAGCGGTTGTCGGGATGGGGGATGTATTTTTCGTAGGGTGGATCGGGGTGCATATTCTTCATTTTGTTAGCTCCATGATTGATAAATGTGAGCTGCCAACGCACCTTCCTACAGGTTTGGGTGGCAGCTGTGCGCAAGAGTAGGAACCGAGCAATCATGGACCTCGGTCACGCCGAAGCGTGTCCCACGCACAGCCGCCGCGAACGATCTTAAGGACTTGAATCAAGTGCCGCAAAAATCCAACGAACTGTGAAGTCATGAAAGCGAGGGTTCCTACACCCTGCCACCACTCTCGCGGTGACAACGAAAAGACTATCCCTGCCACCCACCGCCCACCAGTTCATGAAAGCCGCCGCAACTCGAAGGAAACGTCCGAGGACTTCGCCCGGAAATGTCACTCCGTCTCTGCCAGCAAATACGCCAGTAACGCCGATGACGACGATTCTTCCGACGCTGCCCGCTGAAAAAACTGCCTGACCTTGCAGCGTAAAACCGCCTCGGGAAACGCCTCCAACAACCCCGGATGTTCCTCGCTCAGCCACTGCAGCGTATTGCCGACGCGAACGTCATCGCCTGCCGCCGCCAAGACCGATTCCGGTACTTGCCACCAAGGAAACACCCGCCCCGAGGCCTGCGCCCTGCCCCCGACCTCCACGCCCTGACCATTGATCAAACCGCGTGAGATCACCGGTAACAACTGCGCCGAATCCACGGCCGTCGACTGCAAGATCGGCAACAAAAACCGCCCATCCCAAAACCGAAAAAATACCGCTTTGCCATCCGGCATCAGCACCTGAGTCAGGCTGCGAAAGTGCTCGACGACCACCTCAAGACTCCCCGAAGAAACCGCCAGCCAACCCCAGTCGCGAGACTCGGTGGCTGCCACCCAATCGAGAAACTCACTGTCCACAGCGACAATTCCGACAAAGGGCATCACCGCATCCCACTCGGCGTAGATCGTCTCCGCCCAAATCGGCCTCGCCGCAACCAACGGCGGCCTGGCGTCGCTGGCATTACTGAAAATCGCGAACAGTTGCTCCGAAGGTTTCAGCGGTTCACGCGCCAGCCACTCTGCCGGTGTAAGGCGCTCAGGCTGCACAAACACCGTCCTTGCAGCGCGCGCATTCTTCGCAGAATGGCGCATCACCTTTTAAGCTCATGATTTGTGCGGCGGTGAGCATGGCCGCCGGCGCTGCTGCAAGTTTTGCCGGCAATCCCGGCACACTCGGCGCGGCACTCATCGCCGCCATCGGCGCGCCACCGACCTGAATCGGCACACTGCTGAAGATGCCGCCGGGGCCGATGTTGATCCACTGCCCGCCCGCCTGAATCGTTGCGCTCGCGCCGCCGTCGATGACCACTTGTTGCCCGGCGCTGAGGTGGATTTGTCCGCTGGCGCTGGTTGCCTGATTGCTCACCCGGATATGCCGGTCACCGGCCACGCTCAGGTGATCGTCCTGCTTGACCTCGGTCTGGCGCTGGCCGTGGGTGATGCGCTGCTCGTCAGCCTTCAATTCATGCTTGGCGATGCCGGTGACAACGATGCTGCGCTGGTTGTCCACCTGCACCTGCTGGTCGTGCAGCACATGCTGGGTCCAGTTGCGCTGGGCGCGCAGGTAGATTTCCTCGGCGCCTTTTTTGTCCTCGATGCGCAGTTCGTTGTATCCGCCGCCACCGGGGCTGCTCTGGCTGCGGAAGATGCTGCGGGTCTGCTCGGCTGGCAGGTCCAGCGGCACGGGGGTCGCCGCATTCGGCAGGCAACCCATGACCAGCGGTTTGTCGGCATCGGCATCGATGAAACCGACCAGCACCTCCATGCCGACCCGCGGGATCAGCACGCTGCCGTAATGCTCATGCGCCCACCCCGTAGCGACACGCAGCCAGCAACTGGAATGCTCGTTGAGCTCGCCGTCGAGGTCCCAGGCCAGTTGCACCTTGACCCGGCCGTACTCGTCGCAGTGGATTTCGGTGTCTTTCGGTCCTGTGACGACGGCAGGTTGATAACCGAGCATCCGTGGTTTTTCCGGGCCAAGGGCCGGACGAAAGAACACGTCCCACGGCGTGGCGAGAAAGGTATTACGGTAGCCCTGGAAAGTTTCCCCATCGCTGGTCACCGATTCCTCCAGCACTTGTGGCTGGCGCCCACGGTGCTCGATGGCGGTGAGCAGCCACAGGTCGTTCCAGTCCTTGCGCGGGTGCCCGTTCAGTTGCAGGAAATGTCCGCACACCAGGGCGGATTCATCGCTGAGGCCTTCGGCCTGACGGTAGTCGGCGACATGCCTTTCCAGCGCACGCTGCGCCAGATGCTTGCCGGTCTCACGATCGTTGAATTGGCCGGGAAAGTGATAATCCTCCAGCACCGGGCGCAGCTCGCTTTCACTGCGGCTTTGCAGCTGCAATTGCGGCTTGGCAAAGTTGTAATCGCGCCGGGTCACCACGCTGGTGCGGGTTTCCACCCGAACGTTGAAGCGCTGGATGGCCGGCGCGCCGGCGGACATGCCGCTGCCCGGCAGGTACAGCGTCGGCGTCGCCAGCCGCGGGAACACCGTTTGATCGTCGCCGAACACCAATACGTGCCCCTCGGGGCTGTGTTGAAAGTGGTAATGAATGCCGACCTCGGCACACAGGCGCTGGATGAAGGCCAGATCGCTCTCGGCGTATTGCACGCAATATTCACGCTCCGGGTAGTCACTGCCGAGACGAAACTCGAAGGCATCGCGCAGGATCGCGTGATCCTTGAGGATCCGCGCAACGATCTGCGGCACCGTTTGATGCTGGAAAATTCGCTGGTTGGTGCGGTGACCGAGGTACGTCAGACGCGGTACCAGGCTCAGGTGATAGCGCGTCAGACGTTTCCCGGAGTCGCCCTGACCGACTTGATAAATCTGACCATGAATACCGGAACCGTCCGCCCCCAGACACAGAAACGCCTGACGGTGCAGCAGGCTTTCGAGGTCCAGATCCGGTCGCTCACTGACCAGTTCCAGCTCGAAGCGAAAGGGTTGGCTGATGGCTTCCTTGCCCGTGAACTCAAGGACCTTGAGGTCAAGTTGGGCGCCTTCGAGGGTCAACGTGAAACGCGGTTGATTGGCAGGCGCGAACATCCGATGTGTCTCTGCAGAATGAGGGCGGGCGATTCTGCATGAGGGGCAAGGGGTGTTGGGCGGGTGACGGGGAAATCAGATTTTCCCTACTTTTTCTGGCGAAAAAGCCTTCGGATATCGACGCATCCGACTACAGACACAGCCCTCAAATACACCACCTTCCCTTGTAGGAGTGAGCCTGCTCGCGATAGCAGTGTGTCAGTCAATATTTTCGTCACTGATAAACCGCAATCGCGAGCAGGCTCACTCCTACAGAGGGTTGTGGTGAATCAGAGAAATTACAGGCACAAAAAAACGGCCCGCCTCCTTTCGGAAACGGGCCGTTTTCTTGTGAGCCGAAGCTCAGCGCATCACTTGTTCAGGTGGAAATCTTTTTCCGCCGCTTCGAAGCGCTGCACCATGCCTTTGGTTGGCTCGCCGAGCTTGCTGACGATGTAGATCGCCACGCTGGCGAAGATGAAGCCCGGGATGATTTCGTACAGGCCCATCACTTCCCAGTGCTTCCAGGCCACCACGGTAATCGCGCCGACCAGGATACCGGCCAGTGCGCCGTCGCGGGTCATGTCTTTCCAGACCACGGAAATCAGTACAACCGGACCGAACGCAGCACCGAAACCGGCCCAGGCGTATGAAACCAGGCCCAGTACGCGGTTTTCCGGGTTGGCCGCCAGACCGATAGCGATCAACGCCACCAGCAGCACCATGGCACGACCGACCCACACCAGTTCAACCTGGGAAGCGGATTTGCGCAGGAAGGTTTTGTAGAAGTCCTCGGTCAGGGCGCTCGAGCACACCAGCAACTGGCAGCTCAGGGTGCTCATGACGGCGGCGAGAATCGCCGACAGCAGGACACCGGCAACCCATGGATTGAAGAGGATTTTCGCCAGCTCGATGAACACACGCTCGTGGTTCTCGGTCACGGGACCGGCCACTTCCGGGTGCGCCGAGAAGTAAGCGATACCGAAGAAGCCCACGGCCACGGTGCCGCCCAGGCACAGGATCATCCAGGTCATGGAGATGCGACGGGCCTTGGCAATCGACTTCACCGAGTCAGCGGCCATGAAGCGCGCCAGGATGTGCGGTTGCCCGAAGTAGCCCAGACCCCAGCCCATCAGCGAGATGATGCCGATGAAGGTGGTGCCTTTGAGCATGTCGAAGTTGCTTGGATCCTGCGCTTCGATGGCGAGGAACGTGGTGTCGACGCCGCCGGTGGCCAGCAGGACGATGATCGGCGTGAGGATCAGCGCGAAAATCATCAGGGTGGCTTGTACGGTGTCGGTCCAGCTCACCGCGAGGAAACCGCCGACGAAGGTGTAGGCAATCGTCGCCGCAGCACCGGCCCACAGTGCCGTCTCGTAGGACATGCCGAAGGTGCTTTCAAACAGACGGGCGCCGGCCACGATGCCGGAAGCGCAGTAGATGGTGAAGAACACCAGAATCACAACCGCCGAGATGATGCGCAGCAGGCCGCTCTGGTCTTCAAAACGGCTGGAGAAGTAGTCCGGCAGAGTCAGCGCATCGCCGTTGTGCTCGGTCTGCACACGCAGACGGCCGGCGACGAACAGCCAGTTCAGGTAGGCACCGACGATCAGGCCGATGGCGATCCAGCTTTCAGAAAGACCGGACATGTAGATGGCGCCCGGCAGGCCCATCAACAACCAGCCGCTCATGTCGGAAGCACCGGCGGACAGAGCCGTGACGACGCTGCCGAGGCTGCGGCCGCCAAGAATATAGTCAGAAAGGTTGTTGGTGGAGCGATAGGCCATGAAGCCGATCAGCACCATTGCTGCGATGTAGATCACGAACGTGATCAGTGTTGGATTGCTTACGCTCATTAGTTACGCCCTGGCTTTGTTTTTATGTAGCAGCGGTGATGGATCGCGCACAAACGACGACGTTTGGCAGACGATTCCGGATCCCGCGCATTTAGGACTGATGTTTCCCCAGGAAAGCCACCAGCCGATGCACCGGGTATTCCCGGTTGCACCTTGGGCGCGAATGCTATGCAACAAAGTAAAAAAGGTGCAACCAGTTTCTGGAGATTAAGTTGCACCTAGTCGGATATACCGATAAATACGCCGTTTTTGCTCCCTTTTAGCGCAGTCACTTCGCTCCGCTAGAAGCAAAAGCACCAAGCAGGAGCTGCACTTCAGTACCCGAAAATAATTCCTGACGAAGCGTTTATTTTTCCGACAAAAAAAGGGTTGCACCCGGTTGCACCTCTTTCAGCGCAAGGCTAATCTTGCCGCCAGCTGATGCCACGCAACTGTGGCAACCATGAGGATAAAAATATGGCTACCACCACCCTTGGGGTCAAACTCGATGACCCGACCCGCGAGCGCCTGAAGGCTGCCGCGACCTCGATTGATCGCACACCGCACTGGCTGATCAAGCAGGCAATTTTCAATTACCTGGAAAAACTCGAGGGTGGTGCAACCCTGACCGAGCTGAACGGTTTGACCGCCAAGGACAGCGACGACGCCGGCGAAGTCCACACCGATCACGCTCACCAGTGCTTCCTAGAATTCGCTGAAAGCATCCTGCCGCAATCGGTACTGCGCGCCTCGATCACCGCTGCTTACCGTCGCCCAGAGCCGGAAGTGGTGCCAATGCTGATCGAGCAGGCGCGTCTGCCGGCACCGATGGCCGAAGCCACCAACAAACTTGCCGCCTCCATCGCGGAAAAACTGCGTAACCAGAAAAGTGCCGGCGGTCGTGCAGGCATTGTTCAGGGCCTGTTGCAGGAATTTTCCCTGTCGTCCCAGGAAGGCGTAGCGCTGATGTGCCTGGCCGAAGCGCTGCTGCGGATCCCGGACAAAGGCACTCGCGACGCACTGATCCGCGACAAGATCAGCACAGGTAACTGGCATCCGCACCTGGGCAACAGCCCTTCGCTGTTCGTCAACGCCGCCACGTGGGGCCTGCTGCTGACCGGCAAACTGGTGTCGACTCATAACGAAGCCGGCCTGACCTCGTCGCTGAGCCGTATCATCGGCAAGAGCGGCGAGCCGATGATCCGCAAGGGCGTCGACATGGCCATGCGCCTGATGGGCGAGCAGTTCGTTACCGGCGAAACCATCGCCGAAGCACTGGCCAACGCGAGCAAGTTCGAAGCCAAGGGCTTCCGTTATTCCTACGACATGCTCGGTGAAGCAGCCCTGACCGAGCACGACGCGCAGAAGTACCTGGCGTCGTACGAACAAGCCATCCACTCGATCGGCAAAGCCTCCCACGGTCGTGGGATTTATGAAGGCCCGGGCATTTCCATCAAGCTCTCGGCCCTGCACCCGCGCTACAGCCGTGCGCAGTACGAGCGGGTGATGGATGAGCTGTACCCGCGCCTGCTGTCGCTGACCCTGCTGGCCAAGCAATACGACATCGGCCTGAACATCGACGCCGAAGAAGCCGACCGCCTCGAACTGTCGCTGGATCTGCTCGAGCGCCTGTGCTTCGAACCGCAACTGACCGGCTGGAACGGCATCGGCTTCGTGATTCAGGCGTATCAGAAGCGTTGCCCGTACGTGATCGACTACGTGATCGACCTGGCTCGCCGCAGCCGTCATCGCCTGATGATCCGTCTGGTGAAAGGCGCGTACTGGGACAGCGAGATCAAGCGCGCCCAGGTCGAAGGCCTGGAAGGCTATCCGGTCTACACCCGCAAGGTGTACACCGACGTTTCCTACATAGCCTGCGCCCGCAAACTGCTGTCGGTGCCGGAAGTCATCTACCCGCAGTTCGCCACGCACAACGCCCACACCCTGTCGGCCATTTACCACATTGCCGGTCAGAACTATTACCCGGGCCAGTACGAATTCCAGTGCCTGCACGGCATGGGCGAACCGCTTTACGAGCAGGTTGTAGGCAAAGTTTCCGAAGGCAAGCTGAACCGTCCGTGCCGCGTGTACGCACCGGTCGGCACCCACGAAACCCTGCTGGCGTACCTCGTGCGTCGTCTGCTGGAAAACGGTGCCAACACCTCGTTCGTCAACCGCATCGCCGACCAGTCGATTTCGATTCAGGAGCTGGTGGCCGATCCGGTGGCGCAGATCGAGCAGATGGCGACCGTGGAAGGTGGTTTCGGCCTGCCGCACCCACGCATCCCGCTGCCGCGTGACCTGTACGGCGCCGAGCGTGCCAACTCTGCCGGCATCGACATGGCCAACGAACATCGTCTGGCCTCGCTGTCCTGCGCGCTGCTTGCCTCCGCACACAACAACTGGAAAGCCGCGCCGATGCTCGGTTGCGCTTCCAGCAACGAAGCCCCGGCACCGGTGCTGAACCCGGCGGATCACCGCGATGTGGTCGGTCACGTACAGGAAGCCACCGTCGAAGACGTCGACAACGCGATCCAGTGCGCGCTGAATGCTGCGCCAATCTGGCAGGCCACCCCGCCGGCCGAGCGCGCGGCGATTCTGGAACGTGCCGCTGACTTGATGGAAGGCGAGATCCAGCCGCTGATGGGCCTGCTGGCCCGTGAAGCCGGTAAGACCTTCGCCAACGCCATCGCCGAAGTCCGCGAAGCGGTCGACTTCCTGCGTTATTACGCAGTGCAGGCACGCAACGATTTCAGCAACGACGCCCACCGCCCACTGGGCCCAGTGGTGTGCATCAGCCCGTGGAACTTCCCGCTGGCAATCTTCAGCGGCCAAGTCGCTGCGGCACTGGCTGCCGGTAACCCGGTACTGGCCAAACCGGCTGAGCAAACGCCGCTGGTTGCTGCGCAAGCCGTGCGCTTGCTGCTGGAAGCCGGGATTCCCGAAGGCGTGCTGCAACTGCTGCCGGGTCGCGGTGAAACCGTCGGTGCCGGCCTGGTCGGTGACGAGCGCGTCAAAGGCGTGATGTTCACCGGTTCCACCGAAGTTGCGCGTCTGCTGCAACGCAATATCGCAGGTCGCCTCGACAGCCAGGGCCGTCCGATTCCACTGATCGCCGAAACCGGTGGCCAGAACGCGATGATCGTCGACTCCTCGGCACTGACCGAACAAGTCGTGATCGACGTAGTGTCCTCGGCCTTCGACAGCGCCGGCCAGCGTTGCTCGGCACTGCGTGTGTTGTGCCTGCAGGAAGATTCCGCAGACCGTGTCATCGAAATGCTCAAAGGCGCCATGGCGGAAAGCCGTCTCGGCAACCCTGAGCGTCTGTCCGTGGACATTGGCCCGGTGATCGACGCCGAAGCCAAGGCTGGCATCGACAAGCACATTCAGGGCATGCGCGATAAAGGTCGCAACGTGTACCAGGTGGCGATTGCCGACACTGAAGAAGTCAAACGCGGCACTTTCGTCATGCCGACCCTGATCGAGCTGGAAAGCTTCGACGAATTGCAACGCGAGATCTTCGGCCCGGTGCTGCACGTGGTTCGCTACAAGCGTAAAGAGATCGACCAGTTGATCGGCCAGATCAATGCGTCCGGTTATGGCCTGACCCTGGGCGTGCACACCCGTATCGACGAGACCATCGCCAAGGTGATCGACAACGTCAACGCCGGTAACGTCTACGTCAACCGCAACATCGTCGGTGCCGTGGTCGGCGTGCAGCCGTTTGGTGGCGAAGGCCTGTCGGGCACTGGCCCGAAAGCCGGTGGTCCGCTGTACCTGTACCGTTTGTTGTCGACGCGTCCTACCGATGCGATCGAACAGTCCTTCGCTCGCGGTGACACTGTCGTTGCCCCGGACGTGCGTCTGCGTGATGCCATGAGCAAACCGCTGAACGCCTTCAAAGCGTGGGCCGAGAGCAACAAATACGCCGACCTGAGCGCCCTGTGCGTGCAGTACGCCGCCCAGTCGCAAAGCGGTATCACCCGTGTGCTGGCCGGCCCGACCGGCGAGAAGAACAGCTACGCCATCCTGCCGCGCGAGCACGTGCTCTGCCTGGCGGACGTTGAAGGCGATCTGCTGACCCAACTGGCGGCGGTCTTGGCTGTCGGCGGTTCGGCGGTATGGCCGGAGTCCGACATCAGCAAGGCATTGTTCGCACGCTTGCCGAAGGACGTTCAGGCGCGGATCAAGCTGGTTTCTGACTGGACCAAGGACGACGTGGTCTTCGACGCTGTCCTGCATCACGGTCATTCCGACCAGTTGCGTGGCGTTTGCCAGCAGATTGCCAAGCGTGCCGGGGCGATTGTTGGTGTTCAGGGCTTGTCCCAGGGTGAGACCAACATTGCGCTGGAGCGTCTGGTGATCGAGCGAGCGTTGAGTGTTAACACCGCTGCGGCGGGGGGGAATGCGAGCTTGATGACCATCGGTTAGTAACGAAAACCGGGCACCTGCATAGGTGCCCGGCATGGCAACAATCCCTGTGGGAGCTGGCTTGCCAGCGATAGCGATGTGTCAGTCACCATCAATGTTGACTGACCCACCGCTTTCGCGAGCAGGCTCGCTCCTACAAAAGATCAAAAGATCGCAGCCTTCGGCAGCTCCTACATAGACCGTGTAGGAGCTGCCGAAGGCTGCGATCTTTTACTTCTGTATCACGCCCATCAATCATCGTATTCAGCCTCTATCAGCAGGACTAGACTCGGCCCAACCCCAAATTTCAGGTAGGCCGCCATGTCCGAGACGCTGCTCAGTTCCCGCAATCTGGCTTTCGAGCTGTACGAAGTCCTCGATGCCGAGGGCCTGACCCGGCGCGAGCGGTTTGCCGAGCACAACCGCGAGACCTTCGACGCGGCCATTGGCACTGCGCGCAACATCGCCGAAAAATACTTCGCGCCGCACAATCGCAAGGGCGACGAGAACGAGCCGCGCTACGAGAACGGCCAGGCGATGCTGATTCCCGAGGTGAAACCGGCGGTGGATGCCTTCCTTGAGGCCGGTTTCCTCAACGCTGCGAGAAGTTTCGAGGCCGGCGGCATGCAACTGCCGACGCTGCTGTCGCAAGCCTGTTTTGCGCACTTTCAATCGGCGAACGCGGCAACCACTTCGTACCCGTTCCTGACCATGGGCGCGGCCAACCTGATCGAAAGCTTCGGCACCGACGAGCAGAAACAGCGCTTCCTGCAACCGATGATCGACGGGCGTTTCTTCGGCACCATGGCCCTCACCGAGCCACACGCCGGTTCCTCATTGTCGGATATTCGTACCCGCGCCGAGCCGGCGTCTGACGGCACCTATCGCCTCAAGGGCAACAAGATCTTCATTTCCGGCGGCGATCACCCGCTGTCGGAAAACATCGTGCACATGGTCCTGGCCAAGCTGCCGGATGCGCCGCCGGGGGTCAAAGGCATTTCGCTGTTCATCGTGCCGAAGTTTCTGGTCAACGATGACGGCACGCTGGGCCCGCGCAACGACGTGCTGCTGGCGGGTCTGTTTCACAAGATGGGCTGGCGCGGCACCACGTCAACCGCGCTGAACTTCGGCGATAACGGCGAGTGTGTCGGCTATCTGGTAGGCAAGCCGCATCATGGCTTGAGCTACATGTTCCAGATGATGAACGAGGCGCGAATCGGCGTCGGCATGGGCGCGGTGATGCTCGGTTACGCGGGCTACCTGTACTCACTGGAATACGCCCGCGAACGCCCGCAGGGGCGAGTGCCGGACAGCAAGGACCCGACCACCGCACCGGTGGCGATCATTCAGCACGCCGACGTCAGACGCATGCTGCTGACGCAAAAGTCCTACGTCGAAGGGGCCTTTGACCTCGGCCTGTACGCGGCGCGGCTGTTCGATGACACCACCACGCTGGAAAGCGAAGCCGAGCGCAAACAGGCGCATGAGTTGCTGGACTTGCTGACGCCGATCGTCAAATCCTGGCCGTCGGAGTTCTGCCTGAAGGCCAACGAACTGGCGATCCAGATCCTCGGCGGCCACGGTTACACCCGTGAATACCCGGTGGAGCAGTATTACCGCGACAACCGCCTGAACCCGATCCATGAAGGCACCCACGGTATTCAGTCGCTGGACTTGCTCGGTCGCAAACTGGCGCAGAACGGCGGCGCCGGGCTCAAGCAACTGGTTCGCCTGATTGCCGACACCGCCGAACGCGCTACCGCGTACGAATCGTTAACCGCACTGCGTGAGCCGCTGGAAAAACTGGTCGCGCGCCTGCAAACAGTGACCATCGGTTTGTTGACCGATCTGGCGCAGGGCAAGGTCAACAGCAGCCTGGCGAATTCGGCGCTGTACCTGAAGGTATTCGGGCACACGGTGATTGGCTGGCGCTGGCTGGAACAGGCGATCCGCGCCGAGGAAGGGTTGGCCAAGGGCAATGCGGCGGATGCCGACTTTTATAAGGGCAAGCTGCAGGCCGCGCGGTATTTCCTGACGTGGGAAGTGCCGGGTTGCCAGCATGAGCTGACGTTGCTGGAGGCGCGGGATGAGACGTGTCTGGCGATGCAGGATGCGTGGTTTTGATCCGGATTATGTGTCGCAGCTGAAATCCAATCGCGAGCAGGCTCACTCCTACAGTGGGAATGTGTTTCCTTGTAGGAGTGAGCCTGCTCGCGATGGCGCCAGTTCAGGCAATACATCTCTCAACTCAACTTGAACCCACCCATCTGCCGCGCCAGATCATCCGCCAGCTTCTGCAACATCTGACAATCCTCGCGACACGCCCGAACCTCCCCTGCCGTGGCCCGCGCCAGATCGGAAATCCCCTGCACATTGCGGTTGATCTCTTCCGTCACCGCCGATTGCTCTTCGGTCGCCGTCGCCACCTGGTGGTTCATGTCGCTGATGCGCTCGACCTGCCCGGTAATCGCGGTCAACGACGCCCCGGTGCGCTGGCTCGATTCAACGCCAGTGCCGGTCGCCGCTTGCCCGGTGCGCATCGACGACACCGCATTCTCGGCGCCCTGCTTGAGGCTGCCGATCATCTGTTGAATCTCGTCAGTGGAGGCCTGAGTCCTGCGTGCCAGGGTGCGCACTTCGTCCGCCACCACGGCAAACCCGCGGCCCATGTCGCCGGCACGCGCCGCTTCGATGGCGGCGTTGAGCGCCAGCAGGTTGGTCTGCTCGGACACCCCGCGAATCACCGCCAGCACCGAATCGATCGACGCCACCTGATGCGCCAGCTCACCCACCGCCCCCGCCGCGACACCAATCTCATCGGACATGCTTTCTATATGGCGGATCGAGCCACCGACCACTTCCCGCGCCTGCAGCGCTTCATCCCGTGCAGTTTGCGAGGCCAGCGCGGCATTGCCGGCGTTCTGGGCGATTTCCTGCACGGTCAGGCCCATTTCGTGAACGGCGGTCGCGACCATGTCGGTCATTTCCTGCTGGCGTCCGGAGCGCTCGGCGGTGTTTTCCACCACCCTGGCCACTTGGCCGACGGCGGTGCGCAGACGCTCGCTGGTGGTCAGCACTTCGCCGATCATTCCACGCTGGCTGTCGAGGAACCGGTTGAAGCCCCGGGCCAGATCACCCAGCTCATCGGCGCGACTGGAATCTAACCGATGGGTCAAATCTCCACCGCCGCTACCGATTGCTACCAGCGCGGCTGTTACCTGACGAATCGGTCGCACCAGCCCCTGGGCCAGCCATACCACCAGCGCCAGGCACACCAATGCCACCGCCAGGCCGATGCCGCCACTCATCCACATCGCTTTGCGAGCTTCGGCATAGATCTGCGATTGCGGCACTTCGGCCACCAGCGTCCAGCCCAGGTCACGCAGCGGCAGGCTGAAGGCGAGGAAGTCTTCGCCGTCCCGCTGAAAAGAGCTGTTGGTGGCGACTTTTTGACCCATGACCGCTTGCGCCGCCGAAGAGCCGATCTGCTCGCTCAAGGTGCGCTTGCCGCTGAACTGCGCCTCCGGATGGACCTGAATCAAACCGTCGGAACGCACGAGATAGACCTTGCCGCGCTCGCCAAAGCTGAAGTCGTGAATCAGCTCCGACAGCTCTTTCATGCTCAGCCCAAGCCCGGCAACCCCCACCACTTTGCCGGCCTGTTCGACCTTCAAGTCGATGAACAGCGCCAATTCTCCGGTGGCCCCGTCATTGTCGATATTCAGGGTGCGGGGCTGATGGCTGTCGAGGAAGGAATAGAACCAGGCATCGGCCGGTTTCGCGCGGCTAAGGGTGCGATCCAGACCTTTTTCGGTGATGTAGTGATTGGATTCGGTGCCGATGATCAGCGCGGTGAAAGCTTTGTGTTCGGCGCGGATGCCTTCCAGATACTGCGCGAAGGCTGCTGTTTTGCTGCTGTCTTCACCCGAGGCCAGCCAGTCGCGGACCATGCTGTTGCTGGCGATGTCTTTGGCGGCGGTCAGCGGCTGGACGAGGATGCGTTCGATGTCATTGCGCGTCGCTTCGATGCTCGACGGCAGCGCTTGTTCGACCAGATAGCTCTGGGCAAGGCGGTTGACCACCAGGGTATAAATGCCAACCACGATCAGGATGCTGACCAGCAGGGCGGTGCCCATGCTGAGAATCAGCTGCCATTGAATACTGCGACGCCAGAACTGCATGGAGCACCCCCAAAGAATAAGTGGCCGAAACAATGCAACAGCCGTGCCGATTGTATACAACCCAATCAACAATCTATTCTTTGGTTGTGCGCAACTCCATCAGCCCTGATTGATGGTCTTGGCGATGGTTTCGACCGTGGCGCTGACTTGCTCTTGGTAACGGTCGAGTTCTTCCTGGTGCTGTTTCTTCATTTCGATCTGCTGCGAGCACAGATTCATGGCGGCCAACACCAGCAAGCGGTCACCGATCAGTGTCGGGTATTTGCGTTTGGTGTCGGCCAGTGCGGCCTTGAGCATCAGTGCGGCGTCCAGCAGGGTCTGTTCTTCCCCGGCCGGTGCCTTGATCGAATAGTCCTCCCCGAGAATGGAGATGACTTTTACCCCTGCGGTGCCGTGGTTCATGCGCTGACAGGACCTGCGTTGACGCGATCAACCAGGGCCTGGATGCGCGCTGCGGTGGCGCCGTGCTTCTCTTCCTGTTCCATCAGGCTCAGTTGCAGGCTTTCGTTCTCATCCTTGGCCTGGGCCAGTTCCGTGGACAGGGTCTGGTTGGTTTGCGTAAGGGTCTGGTTCTGTTGCACCAGGTCGCTGACGAGCTGTTCCAATTGGCTGAGGGATGCTTCCAACATTTTGATCTTCCAGGCGTTTTTCAAAGGGCGCGTACGATAAAGAAAAGTCACTGCGGATGCCAGGGTTAAACCGGCGCAAGGCCTTGATTTTCCTGGTGGCCGACCGTTCTCGCGAGTTTAAAAGACTGTGATCTGCCGATCTGGTTCCTGCACTTCGTCGCCCAAGCCCTTGTGCGACAAATACGCACACCGCCTCAAGACTTTAGTCGTATGACCGATAAGTCATCCATACAGCAGTCTCAGCCCGCATGGATGCGGCCCTTCCTCGGTATGCACCCATGTCCCTTCGCAATATGAATATCGCCCCCCGGGCGTTCACCGGCTTCGCCCTGATCGGCGGTCTGATGCTGATTCTCGGCGTGTTCGCCTTGAACCAGATGAGCAAAATCCGTGCAGCGGGCGAAGACATCGCCACTGCCAGTGTCCCGTCGATCAAGGCCGTCGATGAATTCACTCAACTGACGCTGCGCCTGCGGGTGCTTTCGTATCGGTTGCTGATCAACCGCGAACCGGACGTGCAGCAAAAAACCATGGAGCTGTTCGAGCTGCGCAACCGGCAAATCGCCGACGCCCAACGCGCCTACGAACCTTTGATCGATGGCCCGCAAGAGCGCGCGGCCTACGATCAGTACGTGCAGCTCTTGGCTCAGTACCGCCAACTCGAAGACCGGATGAAAACCCTGTCGCGCAACAATCAGATCGATGAACTGCGGCAGATGCTCAACTCGGACTTGCTGAGTAACTCGGAGGCGGTGAACACAGCCCTGGCGCGACTGCTGGAGATCAATACCCAGCAAATTGCCGAGACTAATCAGGGTGCAGCCAATCAGTACTCGATGTCGTTCAATCTGGTCGTGACGCTGTTGCTGATCGCCACCGGCCTGACCTTGCTGTTCGCCTGGCTGCTGACCATCAGCATCACCAAGCCGATTTCCAAAGCACTGGACGCCGCGGAAACCATTGCCGAAGGCAACCTGACCCAGCCGATCCACGTGGATGGCACCGACGAAGCCGGGCGTCTGCTGGCCGCCATGGCCAAGATGCAATCGAAATTGCGCGACACCTTGCAGCGCATCTCCGGTTCGGCCACACAACTGGCTTCCGCTGCGGAAGAGCTGAACAGTGTCACCGACGAAAGCGCCCGTGGCCTGACCCAGCAGAACAACGAAATCGAACAGGCCGCCACCGCGGTCAACGAGATGACCAGCGCCGTGGAAGAAGTCGCGCGCAATGCGGTGAGCACTTCGGAAGCCTCGAAGAACGCCACCACCTCGGCGGGCGACGGCCGTGACCTGGTGCAGGAAACCGTCAGCGCCATCGAACGCATGAGCGCCGATGTGCAGAGCACTGCGAACTTGATCGGTGATCTGGCGAATGAATCCCGCGACATCGGCAAGGTGCTGGACGTGATTCGTGGCCTGGCCGATCAGACCAACCTGCTGGCCCTCAACGCCGCGATCGAAGCGGCCCGTGCCGGTGAAGCCGGGCGCGGGTTTGCCGTGGTGGCTGACGAGGTCCGCGCACTGGCCCATCGCACCCAGCAGTCGACCAGCGAGATCGAGCGCATGATCGGCAGCATCCAGAGCGGTACCGAACACGCCGTGGATTCGATGCGCAACAGCACCGAACGCGCCGAGTCGACGCTGAACATCGCCCGTGGTGCCGGAATGTCGCTGGACACTATCAACACCGCCATCGTCGAGATCAACGAGCGCAACCTGGTGATCGCCAGCGCGGCTGAAGAGCAGGCGCAAGTGGCCCGCGAAGTGGATCGCAACCTGGTGAACATCCGCGACCTGTCGGTGCAGTCGGCCACTGGCGCGAATCAGACCAGTGCAGCCAGCAACGAGCTGTCGCGCCTGGCGCTGGATCTGAACAACATGGTTGGGCGGTTCAGCCTGTAACGACATTTCACTTGAAGTAAATGAACGCTCTGTGGCGAGGGAGCTTGCTCCCGCTCCGCGGCGCAGCCGTCGCAATCGAGCCACTGCGTCTGCTCTGAAAAAACCGTAGCGTCTGATTTTTGAGGGCGCTGCGCACCCCGGCGGGAGCAAGCTCCCTCGCCACAGTCATCACATGCCGCACCGCCTGTGTGAGCACGCTGCAAAAACCTTTTTGACAGCATCACATTTCAACAGGTTAGAATCGCTGGCACGCAGACTGCATGGTCAGTTTGTGCCCGTCTTTACGCTTCTGGAGTACTGCCTTTGAATGCGACGACCATCAACAGCCTGTTCTTGATCGGCGCGTTGCTGGTAGGTGCGAGCATTCTTGTCAGCTCACTTTCTTCCCGTCTCGGCATCCCCATTCTGGTGATCATTCTCGCGGTCGGCATGACCGCCGGGGTCGATGGCGGCGGGATCATTTTCGATAACTACCCGACGGCCTATCTGGTCGGCAACCTGGCCCTGGCGGTGATCCTGCTCGACGGTGGCTTGCGCACGCGGGTCTCGAGTTTCCGTGTGGCCTTGTGGCCGGCGCTGTCGCTGGCGACCGTCGGGGTGTTAATCACCACCGGGCTGACCGGCATGGCGGCGGCGTGGCTGTTCGACCTGAACCTGATCCAGGGCTTGTTGATCGGCGCCATCGTCGGCTCCACCGACGCCGCTGCGGTGTTCTCGCTGCTCGGCGGCAAAGGCCTCAACGAACGGGTAACCGCCAGCCTGGAAATCGAATCCGGCAGCAACGACCCGATGGCGGTGTTCCTCACCGTAACCCTGATCGACATGCTCGCCAGCGGCCAGACCGGTCTGCACTGGAGCCTGCTCGGGCACCTGGTGCGCGAGTTCGGCATCGGTGGCGTGATCGGTCTGGGCGGCGGCTGGCTGATGCTGCAACTGGTCAACCGGATCAACCTCGCCACCGGCCTGTACCCGATTCTGGTGATCGCCGGCGGCCTGGTGGTGTTCGCCCTGACCAACGCCCTGCACGGCAGCGGTTTCCTCGCGGTGTACCTGTGCGGCCTGGTGATCGGCAACCGCCCGGTGCGCAGCCGTCACGGCATTCTGCACATGCTCGATGGCATGGCGTGGCTGGCGCAGATCGGCATGTTCCTCGTGCTGGGCCTGCTGGTCACCCCGCATGACCTGCTGCCGATCGCCCTGCCCGCCCTCGGTCTGGCGCTGTGGATGATCCTGTTCGCCCGGCCGCTGTCGGTGCTGGTCGGTCTGCTGCCGTTCAAGGCGTTTCACGGCCGCGAGAAAGCGTTTATTTCCTGGGTCGGTCTGCGCGGCGCGGTACCGATCATTCTGGCGGTGTTCCCGTTGATGGCCGGGCTGCCGAATGCACAGCTGTACTTCAACCTCGCGTTCTTCATCGTGCTGGTGTCGCTGCTGGTCCAGGGCACAAGCCTGCCGTGGGTCGCCAAACTGCTGAAGGTGACGGTACCGCCGGAGCCGGCGCCGATCTCCCGCTCCGCGCTGGAAGTGCACATCACCAGCGAGTGGGAACTGTTCGTTTACAAGCTCGGCGCCGAGAAATGGTGCATCGGGTCACCCCTGCGTGAGCTGAAAATGCCTGAAGGCACGCGCATCGCCGCGCTGTTTCGTGGTCAGCAACTGCTCCATCCGTCGGGTAGTACGGTGCTGGAAGTCGATGATTTGCTGTGTGTTATCGGCCATGAACACAACTTGCCAGCCCTCGGCAAACTGTTCAGTCAGGCGCCGCAACGCGGTCTGGATCTGCGCTTCTTCGGCGACTTCGTGCTCGAAGGAGACGCCCAGCTTAAAGCGGTTGCAGCCCTTTACGGGTTGCCGGCCGAAGGTATCGATCCGGACATGACCCTGGGCGCGTTCATTGCCCACAAGGTCGGTGGTGCACCGATCGTCGGCGACCAGGTGGAGTGGAACAACACCCACTGGACAGTCGCGGTCATGGACGGGAACAAGATCGGCAAAGTGGGCGTCAGATTCCCCGAAGGAAGTCGCCCGGGTCCCGGTCTCTTCCTCTAAACTGCGTCCACTATCACTTGCTTGACCGGTCTCTATGCCTACCCTGCGCTCTTTCTTTTTCGCGGCCCTGCTGGGCCTGAGTCTTTCCGTCGGCCCGCTGTATGCCGCCGAACCACCGTCCAGCGAAGCCGTGCAGGCCAGCCTGGACAAACTGGCCGACAGCAAACTGCCGGATGCCGATAAAAAGGCCCTGCAAACAGTCCTGCAGACCACGCTCACTCAGCTCAACAACCGGCGTGATTACGATCAGAAACTGATCGACCTCAAGCAGCAACTGGCGAGCGCGCCCCGGCAGACCATCGAGAACACCCGCGAACTCACGCGCCTCAAGGCCACGGCGATAGTGCCGGTGGCGCAGCGCTTCCCCAGAGAGTCGATTCAGCAACTAGAGCAGATCCTCACCGATCGCTCGACCCAGCAAAGCGACCTGCAAAAAGCCCTGGCCGACGCCAACAGCCTGATCATCACTGCCCAGACCCGCCCCGAGCGCGCGCAGGCGGAGATTTCCAGCAGCCAGACGCGCATCCAGCAGATCAACAACATCCTCAAGTCCGGCAAGGACGCGGGCAAGACCGTGAGCGCCGAGCAGCGTGATCAGTTGAACGCCGAGCTCGCCGCGCTGAACGCGCTGATCCCGCTGCGCCGTCAGGAACTGGCCGGCAACAGCCAGTTGCAGGATCTGGGCAACAGTCAGCATGACCTGCTCTCGGAGAAATCCGACCGCCTTGACCGCGAAATCCAGGAACTGCAGACCCTGATCAACCAGAAGCGTCTGGCGCAGTCTCAGGAAACCGTCACCCAACAGTCGATCGAGGCGCAAAAGGCCGGCGGCAGCAGCCTGCTCGCCACTGAAAGCGCGGCAAACCTCAAGCTCTCCGATTACTTGCTCAAAAGCACCGACCGCCTCAACGAGGTCACCCAACAGAACCTGCAGACCAAACAGCAACTCGACACTCTGACCCAGAGCGACTCGGCCCTCGACGAGCAGATCAACGTGCTCAAGGGCAGCCTGCTGCTGTCGAAGATCCTCTATAAGCAGAAGCAGGCACTGCCACGGCTCAAGGTCGACCGCGATCTGGCGGACCAGATCGCCGACATTCGCCTGTATCAGTTTGAAGTCAGCCAGCAGCGTGAATTGCTGAGCAACCCGGCGACCTACGTCGACAACCTGCTGTCGACTCAGCCACCGGAACAAGTCACCCCGCAACTGCGCAAGAGCCTGATGGAACTGGCCAACACCCGCGCCGACCTGCTGGAGCGTCTGAACCGCGAACTGAGCGCGGTGCTCAACGAATCGATCACCCTGCAACTCAACCAGAAACAACTGCTGAGCACCGCGCAAAGCCTGCGCGCGACCCTCGATGAGCAGATGTTCTGGATTCCGAGTAACAAGCCGCTGGATATGGAATGGATGCGCAGCGTGCCGGAGCGCCTGAAGCGGCAGATCGATACGCTGCCGTGGGCCTCCAGCCTGAGCGAACTGACCGATGGTCTGATCCAGCGTCCGTTGCTGTTCCTGCCGTTGGCGCTGTTGATCGGTGCCCTGCTGTGGCGACGCAAGAATCTGTACACGCGGCTCAACAAGGTTCATCAGGACATCGGCCACTTCAAGCGCGACAGCCAGTGGCACACGCCACAGGCGATTCTGATCAACATTCTGCTGGCGATGCCGGTGGCGCTCGGCCTGGGCCTGTGCGGCCTGGCCTTGCAGATCGACGCCCGAGGCCAGAACGCCAACATGGGCGCAGCGCTTTTGCAAATGGGTCAGGCATGGCTGGTGTTCTACACCGCCTACCGGATTCTGGCGCCGGGTGGTGTGGCTGAGTTGCACTTCCGCTGGGAAAAACCACAGGTCGAATTCCTTCAAGGCTGGGTGCGGCGCCTGGGTCTGGTGGTCTTGGCGCTGGTGGCGGTGGTTGCCGTTGCCGAACTGCAGCCGGCAGCATTGGCCGACGACGTGCTCGGCATGCCAGTGGTATTGATTTGCTACGCCTTGATGGCATGGTTGCTCAGTCGTTTGCTGATCAGCAGCCCGGCCCACGAAAACGCCTCGCTGTTCCGTAAAGCGGTCGGCGTGATGTTCACCCTGCTACCGATCGCCTTGTTCGTCGCGGTGTGCTTCGGCTACTACTACACCGCGCTGAAACTCAGCGACCGCTTGATCAACACCCTCTACCTGCTGATGTTCTGGCTGGTGATCGAAGCCACCTTCGTTCGTGGTCTGGCGGTTGCTGCACGCCGCCTGGCTTACCAGCGCGCCCTGGCCAAACGCCAGGCTGCCAAAGAGGCCGGCGACGGCGAAGCAGTGATCGAAGAGCCGACCCTGGACATCGAAAAGGTCAATGAACAGTCTCTGCGCCTGATCCGCCTGGCACTGCTCGGCGGTTTCATTGCCGCGCTGTACTGGGTCTGGGCCGACCTGATCTCGGTGTTCTCGTACCTGGACAACATCACCCTCTACGAATACACCAGCGGCACCGGCGCCAATATGAGCATGGTGCCGATCAGCATCGGCGACATGCTCGGCGCGCTGATCATCATCGGCATCACCTTCGCCCTGGCGCGCAACCTGCCGGGTCTGCTGGAAGTGTTCGTGCTGTCGAAACTCAACCTGGCGCAGGGCAGCGCTTATGCGACCACGACGCTGCTGTCCTACGTGATCGCCGGCGTCGGCTTCGTCTCCACCCTGTCGACCCTTGGCGTGAGCTGGGACAAGCTGCAGTGGCTGGTAGCGGCGCTGTCGGTGGGTCTCGGTTTCGGGATGCAGGAGATTTTTGCGAACTTCATCTCCGGCATCATGATCCTGTTCGAACGCCCGGTACGGATCGGCGACACCATCACCATCGGCAACCTGTCGGGCACCGTGAGCAAGATCCGCATCCGCGCCACGACCATCACCGACTTCGACCGCAAGGACATCATTGTCCCGAACAAGACGTTCATCACCGGGCAACTGATCAACTGGTCGCTGACCGACACCATCACCCGGGTCACGCTGAAACTTGGTGTCGATTACGGCTCCGACCTGGATCTGGTCAGGGAGCTTCTGCTCAAGGCCGCCCGGGAAAACCCGCGTGTTCTGAAAGAACCCGAGCCGCACGTGTACTTCCTCAACTTCGGCGAAAGCACCCTCGATCACGAATTGCGCATGCACGTGCGTGACCTCGGTGACCGCAACCCGGTGATCGACGAAGTGAACCGCTTCATCAACCGCGAGTTCAAGAAGCAGCACATCAACATCTCGTTCCGGCAGATGGAGGTGTACCTGAAGAACCTCCACGGTCAGGAATACAAGTTGGTGCCCATCGAAGACGAGAACAAAACCATCGTCCCGATCGGCGCGGAGCAAAAGCCGCTGCAAGAGCCGCCGCCAGCCAAACTCGACTAACCGGCCTATTCCCAGCAGAATGCTCGGACATTCTGCTGGAGCCGGCCCTTGAAAGCCCTCGACGAACTGACCTTCGACAATCGCTTCGCCCGCCTGGGCGATGCGTTCTCCGCCCACGTGCTGCCCGAGCCGATCGACAATCCGCGTCTGGTCGTCGCCAGCCAGGCGGCCCTGGCCTTGCTCGATCTCGACCCGACGACGGCTGACACCCAAGAATTTGCGGAACTGTTCGGCGGCCACAAGCTGTGGGCGGATGCCGAGCCGCGAGCGATGGTCTATTCCGGGCACCAGTTCGGCGGCTACACGCCACAACTGGGCGATGGACGCGGGCTGTTGCTGGGCGAGGTCTATAACCAGGCCGGCGAACACTGGGACCTGCACCTAAAGGGCGCCGGGCAGACACCGTTTTCACGCATGGGCGATGGCCGTGCGGTGCTGCGTTCGTCGATCCGTGAATTCCTCGCGTCCGAAGCCTTGTACGCGCTGAACATTCCGTCTTCGCGGGCAGCCTGCGTGATCGGCTCCGACACCCCGGTGTGGCGCGAAAAGCAGGAACGCGCGGCGATGGTTCTGCGCCTGGCGCCGAGTCATGTCCGTTTCGGCCACTTCGAATACTTCTACTACACCAAGCGTCCCGAGCAGCAGAAGCAACTCGGCGAGCACGTACTGGCGATGCACTTTCCCGAGTGTCTGGAGCAGCCGGAACCGTATCTGGCGATGTTCCGCGAGATCGTCGAGCGCAATGCCGAACTGATCGCCAAGTGGCAGGCCTATGGCTTCTGCCACGGCGTGATGAACACCGACAACATGTCGATCCTCGGCATCACCTTCGACTTCGGCCCGTTCGCCTTCCTCGACGATTTCGATGCCAACTTCATCTGCAACCACTCCGATGATCAGGGCCGCTACTCGTTCAGCAACCAGGTGCCGATCGGCCAGTGGAACCTCAGTGCCCTGGCCCAGGCCCTGACGCCGTTCATCAGCGTCGAGGCCCTGCGCGAAACCCTCGGCCTGTACCTGCCACTGTTCCAGGCGCATTACCTCGACCTGATGCGCCGCCGCCTCGGCTTCACCACCGCCGAGGATGACGACCAGAAACTGCTCGAAGACCTGCTGCAATTGATGCAGAACAGCGGGGTCGACTACACCTTGTTCTTCCGCCGCCTCGGCGAAGAGTCAGCAGAACAGGCGGTCGCCCGATTGCGCGATGACTTCGTCGACATCAAGGGCTTCGACGCCTGGGCCGAGCGTTACGTGGCGCGCGTTGCCCGCGATGGCGACAGCGATCAGCAGCAACGCCGGGCGCGGATGCACGCGGTCAATCCGCTGTACATCTTGCGCAACTACTTGGCGCAGAAGGCTATCGATGCCGCCGAGCAAGGCGACTACTCAGAAGTGCGCCGGCTGCACGCGGTGCTGAGCACGCCGTTCGACGAACAGCCGGGGATGGAAGGTTATGCCGAGCGGCCGCCGGAGTGGGGCAAGCATCTGGAGATCAGTTGTTCGTCTTGAGGCGCACTAGATGAATACGTCTACAGGCACCTTAAAGTAGTCGGCCAACCAGCGAACTTGCCGCAGGTTCAACTTGCGCTTGCCGTTGAGAATTTCCGAAACAACGGATTGAGTACCCACACCCGGCAGGTCGCTCTGAGTCAGTCCATGTTCGCGCATCAGGTAGCCGAGGACCTCTTCGCCGCTCGCTTCAGCCATCGGATGGTGTGTGCGATCCCACTCCGCAATCCAGTCACTGATGATGTCCACCAGACTCGCAAGTGGATGGGACTCATCATCACCGGTTATCTCAAGGATCTCTTCGACTGCCTGAACCAAGGCATCGTAATCCTTTTCATTTTTCGGTTTGCGAAGCAACGGAGAGACAAACTCCCAGTGCTCGGCAACCGTCTTGATCAAACTACTCATACCTTCCCTCCTTCCATTTGCCCCGAGCGTATTCGCGGTGGTCGAGCACATGCTTGATGTAGAGCCTTTGTGATCGATAACTGACAAAGGCGATCAACCTCAGTTTGTTGCCACCAATGTCGAAAACGTGGAGATCACCCACCTTGTCAGTCGCAGGAAATAACGACTTCATTGCCGCGAAGTCCTTTGGATAACTCCTGCTTGCCAGACGAAACCACTGCGCTAGCGCGCTTGCTGCCTGTGGCCACCGCTCCTTGGCCTCTCGAATGGGTTTTTCACTGAACACATGCATGCAACATCCTTATCGCATTTTGCTATGGAAAGTTAATCACAGATCAAAATTATCGCAAGTTGCGATAAAGGCAGACAGACCAACGGGCTCGCCTGGTACGTCTCAGCCTAGGTCTCAAGTCGAAAACACGTCATTGAAAATATGAGCAAACGTCTCCAACTAGGGTTTATCGCCCTTCACTGGACCTCGCTCATGACCCACCCACTGCTGATCCCCTGCCCCGTCTGCAACGGCCTCAACCGCATCCCCGCCGAACGCCTGGGCGATCAACCGAAGTGCGGGCGTTGCAAATCCGAGGTGCTGTCGAGCAAACCGTTCGAACT
Source organism: Pseudomonas sp. 86_A (assembly GCF_017491705.1). Lineage (NCBI taxonomy): Bacteria > Pseudomonadati > Pseudomonadota > Gammaproteobacteria > Pseudomonadales > Pseudomonadaceae > Pseudomonas > Pseudomonas sp. 86_A. The sequence goes on from NZ_JAFGYS010000014.1 coordinate 142,801, forward strand.
CAAGCAAGGCGATTACGCCAGCCAGATCAAAGGTGATCTGCCGTTATTGGTGGATGTTTGGGCGGACTGGTGCGGGCCGTGCAAGTCGTTTGCGCCGGTGTTCGAGCAGGCGGCCGCGCAGTTGGCGGGCAAGTGCCGCTTGGCCAAGCTCGACAGCGAGGCCAATCAACAGTTGTCGGCGCAGTTGGGGATTCGTTCGATTCCGAGTCTGATTCTGTTCAAGAACGGCCGGGAAGTGGCGCGTCAGAGCGGTGCGTTTCCGTTGCCGCAGTTGATGGCGTGGCTGCGTAGCCAAGGCATCTGATACCACACAGAACCCAATGTGGGAGTGAGCCTGCTCGCGATGGCGTCCGGTCAATCAACTCATATGTTGGCTGACAGGACGCCATCGCGAGCAGGCTCACTCCTACAGGGGATCTGCGTCGCTCAGCAGATCAGTGGTCTTCGAGCAGGTTGTGCAGCTCGACGAACTGCTGCGTCAGCTTGTGCCGTGGGTCGAGGTGGATCAGCGGCGTGCTGGCCTGGTGCGACTCACGCATGCGTACTGAACTGCTCAAGTACACCGGCAGCACCGGCAAGCCTTCAGCGATCAACTCATCAAGCATCTGCTGCGGCAGGCTGGCCCGGGCCTGGAACTGGTTGACCACAATGCCTTCGACTTCCAGGCCTTCGTTGTGGTCCTCCTTCAACTCTTCGATTTCCGCCAGCAGCCCGTAGAGTGCCTGCCGCGAGAAGCTGTCGCAATCGAAGGGAATCAGCACACGATCGGCGGCAATCAATGCCGAAACCGCATAAAAATTCAGCGCCGGCGGCGTGTCGAGGTAGATCCGGTCGTAATCTTCCGACAACTCGTCCAGCAACTTACGCAGCTTGTTGATCTTGTGCTTGGCCTCGAGCTTGGGCTGCAGATCAGCCAGCTCAGCGGTCGCGGTGATGATGTGCAGGTTGTCGAACGGGGTTTCATAGATATCGGCCTGATTTTTCTTCGAGAACGGCCCTGAAGACAGGGTTTGCTTGAAGAAATCGGCAATGCCCATCGGTATCTCATTCCCGGTGAGCCCCGTCAGATACTGAGTGGAATTGGCCTGGGCATCGAGGTCCACCAACAGCGTGCGATAGCCCTCGCTGGCACTGACCGCTGCCAGATTGCAGGCAATGCTGGATTTGCCCACGCCACCTTTCTGATTGAACACCACGCGCCGCATGACAAAACCTCCGTGTATCAAAGAATGACCGAGTGTAGATGCGCGCGGGTTGGCTTCGCCACCTCCACGGATGCGGACTACAGAGTCAGGTGCAAATATCCCCAGGGCAACAGAGCAAAAACTGCCATTGATCGCCGAGATGCCCGACAGACAAACCTCCGCCAGAGTGGATAATGGCCAGTTGACAGCTTTTCCACGAACCAATCAGTACATTTAGCTGCGCAAAATGTAACCAGCATTTGCTACACACTCGTCGCACCGGGATAATGCGCGCCACCCGAACGTCAGGCGCCACGCCGCGTCCGGGAACGTCAGCACAGCCCAGCTGCGGCTTTGGCGACTCAACGCGTCAATACAAGCCCGCAGGGGCGGGATAATGTCCGTGATCAACTTCAACATCGCCCAATGGCGCGCGTGGGCCCCGGGGCTCGACAGCGTGGACGCCTGGCAGGCCTGGAGCCGACAACCGGTCGTGCTCCAGAGCAGCGATGCCGCGCCCGATGTGTCGTTCCTGCCGGCCATGCAACGCCGACGTCTCAGTCGCCTAGCGCGGATGGCGTTCAGTGTCGGCTGGCCGCTGGCCGACGGACGGGAAAACCTGCCGTTGGTGTTTGTTTCGCGGCACGGCGAAACCCCGCGTACCTTTGAAATCCTCAGTGACCTGGCCAAGGACGAGCCGTTGTCGCCGACGCAGTTCAGCCTGTCGGTGCACAACGCAATCATCGGCCTGTGGTCGATCATGCGTGGCGAAACCAGCGAAATGACCGCCCTCGCGGCAGCCGGCGACGGCCTCGAACACGGCATGCTCGAAGCCGCGGCCCTGCTCGACGAAGGCGCTTCGGCCGTGCTGCTGATCATCACCGAAGAACAGCCGCCCCAGGCGTACTCGCAGTGGATCGATGACGTGCCCTTCCCCTATGCCGTCGGCCTGTTGCTCACCCCGGGTACCGACTGGCGGCTGACCCTGAACAGCGGCCCGGAAGCAGTGTCCAAAGCGCACTGGCCACACGCACTGAATCTGTTGCGAACCCTGCTCGGTCAGCAATCCTCTTGCCAACATGCCTGGAAAAATCGTGTATGGACCTGGCAACGCAACCCGTGACCGAGAAAAACCGCGACGCCTACTACTGGCGTCTGCTGGCCACTGCCGCCAGTTTTGCTCTGTTCGGGCTGGGCGGGCTGTGCCTGCGCGTACTGGTGTTTCCACTGCTCGGCTGCCTGCCCGGGGATGCGCTGAAACATCGGCAGCGCGCGCGGCAGACTGTCAGCCGGCTGTTCTGGTTTTTTGTGCGGTTCATGGCCCGTACCGGCGTGCTGACCTACGACATTCAAGGGGCTGAACGCCTTGGCCGCCCGGGGCAGATGATCATCGCCAATCACCCGTCGCTGATCGACGTGGTGTTCCTGATCGGCCTGGTGCGCCAGGCCAATTGCGTGGTGAAGAAAAGCCTGTGGGAAAACCCCTTCACCCGTGGCCCGCTGCGCAGCACCGAATACATCAGCAATGACGGCAGCATGGACATGCTCGACGCCGCCGCCGAATCGTTGCAAAACGGCCAGACCCTGATCATTTTCCCCGAGGGCACCCGTACCCAGCCGGGGCAGGCACCGGCCTTTCATCGGGGGGCCGCGGCGATTGCCCTGCGCGGTGCGAAAATCCTTACCCCGGTGGTCATCAAGGTCAATCCGACCACCCTGACCAAAGCCGAACCCTGGTATCGGATCCCCCGCCGCCGCGTGCACTTCAGTTTTCGTGTCGGGGCCGATATAGATCCACAGACTTTCGCCACGCAAGGCCCCGCCCCGCAGGCCTCGCGCAAGCTCAACGATTATTTGCACACCTACTTCATCAAGGAGCTCGCCGAAGATGAGCGATCTGCACCGTGACATTAAAGAGCTGATCATCGATGCCCTCGGCCTCGAAGACATCAGCCCCGACGATATCGGCGACGACATGACCCTGTTCGGCGAAGGCCTGGGCCTGGATTCCGTCGACGCGCTGGAACTGGGTCTGGCGATCCAGAAAAAGTACGGCATCAAGATCGACGCCGACGCCAAAGACACCCGCAACCACTTCACCAACGTGGCGAGCCTTGCGGCGTTCGTCACGGCAAAACAGGCAGCTTGAGACCGGACCATGCAAACTCGTGACGACATTTTCAACACCCTGCGCGATGCCTTGGTCGAGCTGTTCGAACTGGATCCGGCGCGCATCAGCCTGGCATCCAACCTGTATCAGGATCTGGAAATCGACAGCATCGACGCGGTCGACCTGATCGATCACATCAAACGTCAGACCGGCAAGAAAATCGCCGCCGAAGAATTCAAGTCGGTGCGTACCGTCGGTGACGTGGTCGAGGCGGTCTACCGTCTGGTTCAACCGGCCGCATGAGCCGACTGATCGGCCTCGGCCTGCTGCTGGCGGGCCTGCTGTACCCCTTTGCGGTGTATTTCGGCATGGAGCACTTCGCCCCGTGGCAGTTCGGGCTGCTGCTGGGCAGCCTGTGGCTGGCGCGGGCGCTGACCGGCGAGCGCAAGCCCGGCAGTCTGTGGATGGCCTGCGTGGCGATCGTGTTCTGCCTGTTGCTGGCGCTGTTCGACAGCCCGCTGTTGCTGCGCTGGTACCCGGTGCTGATCAGCGGCTTCATGCTGATGCTGTTCAGCCTGAGCCTGAAATGGGGACCGCCGATGGTCGAGCGCCTGGCGCGGATCCGCGAGCCGCAACTGCCGCCCGAGGCGATCCGCTACACCCGCCAGGTCACCGTGGCCTGGAGCGTGTTTTTCTTCTGCAACGGTTTGTGCGCCGCCCTCCTGACCCTGTGGGCGCCGCTGAATTGGTGGATGTTGTACACCGGCCTGATCTCTTACGGATTGATCGGCCTGATGTTTGCCATTGAATGGCTGATACGACAACGGGTAAGAGGCCGTAAATGAACTGGATAAAACTTGAGCACCTGTTGCTCAAGGCCCTGCCGGGGCGAGTGATCACCGACGCCCCGGCCCTCGACCACGCGCAACTGCGCGAACAGGCGCTGAGGATTGCCGCCGGCCTGCACGCACGCGGCGTGCAGCATATGGCGGTGCATCTGGAAGACGCCGCCGACCTCGCCATCGCCCTGCTCGGTGCCTGGCGCGCCGGTGTCAGTGTGCTGCTGCCTTCCGACCTGCAAGCGCAGACCCGCCAGCGCTGGTCGAGTGAAGTCGATCTGTGGCTGACCGATCACGACGATGATGCTCACTTGAACGACCTGCTGCAGCCGGCCCTGCCCGGCGCTGAACTGGATCTCGATCAGTGTCGCTTGAGCCTGTGCACCTCCGGCTCCAGCGGTGAGCCCAAGCGCATCGACAAGAGCCTGCGCCAGTTGGCCAACGAGGTCGAGGCACTGGAACAACTGTGGGGCGCGGATCTGGGTCAAGCCTGCATCATCGGCAGTGTCGCTACTCAACACATCTACGGTTTGCTGTTCCGCGTGCTGTGGCCGCTGTGCGCCGGGCGCGGGTTTGTGCGCAAACAACTGGCGTTCCCGGAAGACCTGCAACGCGCCAGCCGCGAACACCCGGCGTTTGCCTGGGTCGCCAGCCCGGCGCTGCTCAAGCGCATGGGCGACAACCTCGACTGGCCGGCGCTGAGCGCCGTGCGCCGGGTGTTTTCCTCCGGCGGCGCATTGCCGGCAGATGCCGCGCACAGCCTGCAGCAACGTCTGCAACAGTGGCCGACGGAAATCCTCGGCAGCTCGGAAACCGGCGGCATCGCCTGGCGTCAGGGCGCCAGCCTGTGGCAGCCCTTCGCCGGGGTCGAACTGAGCCAGGACGCCGATGGCGCCCTGCTCATCGCTTCACCGTACCTGCCGGTCGGGCATGTCGAACACACCGCCGATGCCGCAAGCATCGCTGCCGACGGTCGCTTCGAACTGTTGGGACGGCTGGACCGCATCGTCAAACTCGAAGAAAAACGCATTTCCCTACCGATGCTGGAGCAAGCGCTGGTCGCCCATGATTGGGTCGCCGAAGCGCGCCTCGGTGTGGTGCAGGAAAATCGTGCCGTCCTCGGCGCCTTGCTGGTGCTCAGTGAAGAAGGCCTGTTTGCCTTGCGCGAACATGGCCGCCGCAGCCTGACCGAAGCCCTGCGCAAACACTTGAGCGAGCATTGCGAAGCCCTGGCCTTGCCCCGGCGCTGGCGTCTGGTGCGGCAACTGCCGCTGAACAGCCAGGGCAAGTTGCCACAAGCCGACATCGAAGCGCTGCTGCTGGCGCCACGGCCGAAAGTCCCGGAAGTGCTGGAACAGGTCGAAACCGCTGGCGAGTGGAGCCTGCAACTGGCGGTGCCGGCGGACCTGGCCTACTTCAGCGGGCACTTCCCCAAGGCCCCGGTGCTGCCTGGTGTGGTGCAAGTGGAATGGGCGCTGCAACTTGGTCAGCAACTGCTGGACCTGCCCGGTAAATTTGCCGGCATGGAAGTGCTGAAGTTCCAGCAACTGGTGCGCCCCGGCGATGAAATCCAGCTGCACCTGCGCTTCGATCGCGAGCGCGGCAAGCTGTATTTCGCCTACCGCAATGACACGGCCACCTGCTCCAGCGGCCGGATTCTTTTAGGGGCTGAGAATGCATAACCGGTGGCGAGGGAGCTTGCTCCCGCTGGGTTGCGCAGCAGCCCCAAACGTTTCTGGCGGCCCATCGAAGGCGAGCGCTGCGCACTCGAGCGGGAGCAAGCTCCCTCGCCACAAAGGTTGTGTGATCCAGGGGGAAAATCATGCATAACCCTTGCGCCGTGATCCCGGTCTACAACCATGAAACCGCGATTACCACCGTGGTCGATGCCCTGCTCGCCCAAGACCTGCCGTGCATTCTGGTGGACGACGCCAGCGCGCCATCCTGCGCGAAGGTTCTGGATGCGCTGGCCGAGCGCGACCACGTGTATCTGGTGCGCCTGACCCTCAATCAGGGCAAGGGCGGTGCGGTGATGACCGGCCTGCGCGAAGCGGCACGCCTGGGGTTCAGCCATGCCTTGCAGGTCGATGCCGACGGCCAGCATGACCTGCACGACGTCGCCCGCTTCGTCGAGGAATCCCGCGCCCATCCGGATGCGATGATCTGCGGTTATCCGCGGTTCGACGAAAGCGTACCCAAGGGACGTTTGTATGCGCGTTATCTGACCCATGTGATGGTCTGGATCAACACGCTGTCGCTGCAGATCCGCGATTCGATGTGCGGCTTTCGCGTGTATCCGCTGACCCCGGTACTGGCGGTGATCGACTCGGCACGGGTCGGCAAGCGCATGGATTTCGACTCGGACATTCTGGTGCGCCTGTCATGGCGCAATCAGCCGATGCGCTGGCTGCAAACCAGCGTGCATTACCCGCTGGACGGCGTCTCGCACTTTCGCCTGTTCCACGACAACGCACTGATCTCCAGCATGCACACCCGGTTGTTCTTCGGCATGTTGCTGCGCCTGCCGCTGATCCTCTGGCGCCGGTGGCGGACATGAGCGTCGAGAGCGACCAGAAGCACTGGGCCGACCGCGAGGAGCGCGGCAGTTTCCTGCTGATGAAATTCACGGCGTTGGCGGCCAAAATCCTTGGCCGGCGCCTGCTCAGTCCGCTGCTGTACGGCATCGTCCTGTACTTTTTCCTGTTCGGCCGCACCGCGCGCCACAGCACCTGGCAATACCAGCAGCGGCTGGCTGACTGGAGCAACCGCGCCGAATTGCGCCCGAGTGGCTGGCGCGTGTTCCGCCAGTTCATGGCGTTCGCCGATTCGCTGCTCGACAAGCTTGATGTGTGGAACGGCAAGATCCGCATCGAGCAGATCGAAATCATCGACCCGGCACTGCTGCGCAATCAGTTGCGCGGCAGTCGCGGGCAACTGTTGGTCGGCGCGCACCTGGGCAACCTCGAAGTCTGCCGGGCACTGGCCGAGATCGGCGAAAAGGTCACCATGAACGTGCTGGTGCACACCAAACACGCCGAGCAGTTCAACCGCTTGCTGGGCGAGGCCGGGGCGACCAATCTGCGCCTGATTCAGGTCAGCGAACTGGACCCGGTGATCATGCTGCAGCTGCACGAACGCCTGGAGCGCGGCGAATGGCTGGCGATTGCCGGCGACCGCGTGCCACTGCATGGCGGGCGCAGCGTCACCGTCGACTTTCTCGGCCACCCGGCAGCGTTTCCGCAAGGCCCGTGGCTGCTGGCCGGTTTGCTCAAATGCCCGGTCAATCTGCTGATGTGCCTGAAACAACCGGACGGCCACTATCGCCTGACCCTCGAACCGTTCGCCGACGCCGTGACGTGGACACGCCGCGAGCGCGAGCAGGTCATTCATCAGTGGGCCACCCGTTATGCGCAGCGCCTGAGTCACTATTGCCTCGAAGCCCCGCACCAATGGTTCAACTTTTACCCTTTCTGGAAGACCGATGACGACGCCAACCCATGAGCCGGTAACCTTCGGCGAACGCCCTTTGCGCATCGAAGACGTGCTGGCCCTGGCCAACCGTCAGGCGCCCGTGCAGTTGCAGAGCGACGCCGATTACCGTGAGCGCATCGCCAAAGGCGCGCGGTTTCTCGACTCGCTGCTGGACAAGGAAGGCGTGATCTATGGCGTGACCACCGGGTATGGCGACTCCTGCGTGGTCGCGGTGCCGCTGCATCACGTCGAGGCGCTGCCGCGTCATCTGTACACCTTTCACGGTTGCGGACTGGGCAAACTGCTCGACGCCCAGGCCACTCGCGCCGTGCTGGCCGCACGGTTGCAGTCGCTGTGCCACGGGGTGTCCGGGGTGCGCATTGAACTGCTGGAGCGCCTGCAGGCGTTTCTCGAACACGACATCCTGCCGCTGATTCCCGAAGAAGGCTCGGTGGGCGCCAGTGGCGATCTGACGCCGCTGTCTTACGTCGCCGCAACCCTGTCCGGCGAACGTGAAGTGATGTTCCGTGGCGAACGCCGGCCCGCAGCCGACGTGCATCGCGAACTCGGCTGGACGCCGCTGGTGTTGCGCCCGAAAGAAGCGCTGGCCTTGATGAACGGCACCGCGGTGATGACCGGTCTGGCCTGCCTCGCCTACGCCCGCGCCGACTACCTGCTGCAACTGGCCACCCGCATCACCGCGCTCAACGTGGTCGCGCTGCAAGGCAATCCGGAACACTTCGACGAACGCCTGTTCGCCGCCAAACCACACCCGGGGCAGATGCAGGTCGCCGCGTGGCTGCGCAAGGATCTGGCGATCAACGCCCCGACCGCGCCGCTGCATCGCCTGCAGGACCGCTATTCGCTGCGTTGCGCCCCGCATGTGCTCGGCGTGCTGGCCGACAGCCTGAACTGGCTGCGTTCATTCATTGAAACCGAACTCAACAGCGCCAACGACAACCCGATCATCGACGCCGAAGCCGAACGCGTGCTGCATGGCGGGCACTTCTACGGCGGGCACATCGCGTTCGCCATGGACAGCCTGAAAAACCTCGTGGCCAACGTCGCTGACCTGCTCGACCGGCAGCTCGCGCTGCTGGTCGACGAGCGCTACAACCACGGTTTGCCGAGCAACCTGTCCGGCGCCCCGGCGGATCGCGCCATGATCAACCACGGTTTCAAGGCTGTGCAGATCGGCACCAGCGCCTGGACCGCCGAAGCCCTGAAAAACACCATGCCGGCCAGCGTGTTCTCGCGCTCCACCGAGTGCCACAACCAGGACAAGGTGAGCATGGGCACCATCGCCGCCCGCGATGCGATCCGCGTGCTCGAGCTGACCGAACAGGTCGCCGCCGCCACCCTGCTCGCTGCCAACCAAGGCGTGTGGCTGCGCGCGCGTGATCAGGATGCACGGCCGCTGCCGCCAGTCCTGGCCGCCATGCACGAAGAACTGGGCAAAGACTTCCCGCCGGTCATCGAAGACCGCGCACTGGAAGGCGAACTGCGCCTGTGCCTGCAACGCATCGCCGAACAACACTGGAGGCTGCATGCGTAGCGCTGGAGTCCTGCACGCCGACACGGAAATCCTCGTGCCGTTCTTCGACGTCGACACCATGCATGTGGTCTGGCACGGGCATTACGTCAAATACCTGGAAGTCGCGCGTTGTGCGCTGCTCGACCAGATCGGCCACAACTACACGCAGATGGCCGAGTCCGGCTACGCGTGGCCGATCATCGACCTGCAACTGCGTTACGTGCGTGGCGCGGTGTTCGGCCAGCGCCTGAACGTGCGCGCCAGCCTGGTGGAGTGGGAGAACCGGTTGAAGATCAATTACCTGATCACCGACCTGCAGAGCGGTGAACGCCTGACCCGCGCCAGCTCGGTGCAGGTGGCGGTCGAGATCAGCAGCCGCGAGATGCAACTGGCCTCCCCTAAAGTGTTCACCGATGCGGTGCAAAGGATCCTGCGATGAACCTGTTCTGCAAATGCCTTGGCGCGCTGGCGCTGCTCGCGGTATCAAGCCTGGCCAACGCCTTCGACCTGCAACAGCTCAGCGCACAACTGGCGAAACCAGAGGTGATCCACGGCCAGTTCATCCAGGAAAAACACCTGCGCGCCCTGCCGCAGCCGCTGATCAGCAAAGGCAGCTTCGTGCTGGCGAAAAACCACGGCCTGCTCTGGCTGCTCAAGACCCCGTTGCAACAGGATTACCGCATCACCGCCAACGGCATCGCGCGACGCGAGGGCAATGGCTGGCAGCTGCTGCCGAACAAGAGCGCCGGGGCCAAGCAGAACCGCTTGTTCCTCGCCGTGCTGCAAGGCGACAGCAGCGGCCTGCAACGGGATTTCGAACTGGCTCTGAGCGGCGACGCGCAGCAATGGAAACTCACCCTGACGCCGCGCTCGCTGCTGCTCAAGCAAGTGTTCAACCGGATCAACATCGACGGCGGTGAGCTGGTGCAGACCATCGAACTGCTGGAAACCCAGGGCGACAGCACCATGCTGCGCATGCAGGACAGCACCGCAGGCCAGCCGTTGAGCGACATGGAGCAACATGACTTTGCCGAGTGAACGCAGGCTGCCGTGGCTGTTCCTGATCCTGCTGCTGGCAGTCATCGCGCTGGCCGGGTGGCAATGGCGCGACGGCGCGCCGCTGTCGGCCAACCTCATGGAACTGGTGCCCGGCACCACCCCTGACGCCCTCGAACTGCGCGCCGAACAGCGCATGCAGGAACCGCTCAACCGGGAAATGCTGGTGCTGGTCGGCCATGCCGATCGCCAGCACGCGGTCGCCATGGCCCAGACCCTGGGCGAGCAATGGCAAGCCAGCGGCCTGTTCGAGAAAGTCCAGTGGAACCTGCAAGCGGATCTGCCGGCCCTGCGCACGCAGCTGCTGCAAGGGCGGCTGGCGATGCTTTCGGCCGATGACCGGCAACTGCTGACCGAGCACCCCGACGCGTTCATTCAGCAACGGGTGCAGGCGCTGTTCGACCCGTTCACCGGCTTCAGTCTGGTACCCAGCCAGGACGACTGGCTGGGCCTCACCGGACGTATCCAGAACAGCCAGCCGAAGCACGGCGCGGTGCAACTGGACATCGGCAGCGGCGCCCTGGTCGCCGATGCCGACGGCAAGAGTTGGGTGCTGCTTCGTGCGCGCACCACCGGCAATGCCTTCGACATGAACCTGCCGCTGAAAGTCGCGGACCTGCTCCAGCACAGTCGCGAGCAAGCGGCGAAAGCCGACGTGCAACTGTTGGCCGCCAGCGGCCTGCTCTACGCCGCCAACGGTCAGCAGCAAGCGACCCGCGAGATGACTTGGGTCGGCGGCGGCGCAACGGTCGGCATTCTGCTGTTGCTGCTGTTGGCGTTTCGCCGCTGGCGGGTGTTGCTGGCGTTTGTGCCCGTGCTGGTGGGCATGCTGTTTGGCGCGGTGGCCTGCGTGGCGCTGTTCGGCCACATGCATGTGATGACCCTGGTGCTCGGCTCCAGCCTGATCGGGGTGGCGGTGGATTACCCGCTGCACTATCTGTCGAAGAGCTGGAGCCTCAAGCCGTGGCGCAGCTGGCCGGCATTGCGCCTGACGCTCTCCGGGCTGACCTTGAGCCTGATCACCAGCGCCATCGGTTATCTGGCCCTGGCCTGGACGCCCTTCCCGGCGCTGACACAAATCGCGGTGTTCTCTGCCGCCGGATTGCTCGGTGCCTACCTGTCGGCGGTGTGCCTGCTGCCGGCCCTGCTGCAAAACGTTGAGCTGCGCCCGGCGCAATGGCCGCTGCGCCTGGCCGAACGCCTGGTGCAACTGCGCGAAAGACTGCTCGAACATGTGCGCACCCCGGTGCTGCTGGCGCTGGTGATCGCCTTCTGCGCCGGCGGTCTGGTGCAGTTGCAAAGCAAGAACGACATCCGCCAGTGGGTCGGTGCGCCACAACGGCTGACCGATGAAGCGCAGACCATCGCGCGCATCACCGGCTATCAGCCGACCAGCCAGTTCTTCCTCGTGCGCGCCGCCAATCAGCAGGAGCTGCTGGAGCGACAGGCCGCGTTGAGCGAACGCCTGCAGCAACTGGTCAACCTCGACAAGCTGCAAGGCTATCTGGCCCTCGACCAACTGCTCAGCCCACCGAGCCAGCAACAGCAGGTGCGCGCGGCACTGAGCAAACTGCCACAGTTCTGGCAGCCGTTGCTCGACCTCGGCGTGCCACTCGCGGCGCTGCAAAGCGAACTGCAACAGTTGCAGAGCCTGCCCGCCGAGGACATCGACGCCGCGCTGGCGGGGCCTTTGGGCGAGCCGTACCGCACGCTGTGGCTCGGCCCGACCGATGACGGCGTGGCAGCGATGACCAGCCTGCAAGGCCTGAACAATCCATCACTGCTGCGGGTGCAGGCACTGGACTTGCCGGGCGTGACGCTGGTTGATCGTCTCGGCGAGTTGAACAACGTGTTCGCGGCCACTCAGATCAGCGCCGCCGAATTGAAACTCGCCTCCTGCGTGCTGATCGTGCTGGTACTGATCGTGCCGTTCGGCTTCGGCGGCGCATTGCGCATCGTCGCCCTGCCGTTGCTGGCGGCGCTGTGCAGCCTCGCCAGCCTCGGTTGGCTCGGTCAACCGCTGACCCTGTTCAGCCTGTTCGGCCTGCTGCTGGTGACGGCGATCAGCGTCGATTACGCGATTCTCATGCGGGAGCAGGTCGGCGGTGCGGCGGTCAGTCTGCTCGGCACCTTGCTGGCGGCGCTGACGACCTGGCTGTCGTTCGGTTTGCTGGCGGTGTCGAGCACGCCGGCGGTGAGCAACTTCGGCCTGGCGGTGAGCCTCGGGCTGGCCTTCAGTTTCATTCTGGCGCCGTGGGCCGGACGTCACGCCCACAGCGCCAGCGTCGCGGAGCCGGCAGCATGATGGTCATCGGTTTCTGGCTGATGGCACTGGCGTTGTTCGCCGTGGCGACCCGTGTCGGCCGGCATTTCGGCCTGATCCCGATCGTCAGCCATTTGCTGCTGGCCAGCTTCGGTTTGCCGCTGCTGATGTATGTCTGGATCGAACCGGGCTGGCAACTCAGCGGTGCCGAACTGATCGCGCCGGGGTGGCTGAAAGACCTCTACAGCCTGAGTTTCGCGCTGCTGCTCGGGCACATCCTCAGCGATGTGATCGACCTGCGCCTGGACCGCCAGAGCGTGAAAATCGCCGTGCCGAGTTTTGCCGTACCGTTCGCCTGCGGTCTGGCGGCCGCCGCCTGGCTGTTGCCGGCGCAACCATGGCTGAACTCGCTGGCGATCGGGCTGGTGTTCGCGATCACCGCGATCCCGGTGCTGTACCTGTATCTGCGCCACATCGATTACCCGCCCGCCGCCACCCGGCGTCTGGTGCAGACCGCAATCCTCATCGACCTGACCTGCTGGACGCTGTTCGGTCTCGCTCAGGGCAGTCTGCACCTGAGCAGTCTGTTGCTGCCGCTCGGCCTGGCCTGCGTGCCGGTGCTGCTGCATCTGTTGCGCGTGCGTCGACCGCTGACCTACAGCCTCGGTTTCTTTGCGCTGCTGGTGCTGGCCGAGCACTACAAACTCAACGCGCTGATTGTCGGCATCGGTTATCTGCTGTGCATGGCCGCGTTGAAAATACCGCTGGTTTTGCCGTTGCCGGCGCGCTGGATGAGCCGCTTGCAGACGTGGATTGCGATCCCGCTGATCCTCACCTTCGGCATCGTGCAGATCGACGTGCACAGCGCCCTCGCCAGCCTCGGTGCGCTGCAATGGGCGGCGCTGCTGCTGTTGCCGATTGCCAGTAAACTGCTCGGCAACTGGCTCGGCCTGGGCTGGGCCGGCGCGTCGTTCGAAGGCGCCAGCCGCTGGCGCGAAAGCGTGCTGCTGAACATCCGTGGCCTGAGCGAAATCGTCTTTCTCAATTTGTTGTTGCAACAACAGCTCATCAGCCCGGCGCTGTACTTCGCGTTGATGCTGATGGGCCTGATCGCGACGCTGTTGCCAGCCCTGATCGGCCTGCATCGCGCGCCCCTGAAACACACCGCCACCGCGCCCGGGAGTTCACGTGCCAACCGTTGAAATGCAACGTCGTCAGGTAGTGATCATTGGTGCCGGCCCGTCCGGCGCCATCGCCGCCGCACTGCTCAAGCGCAAGGGCCACGATGTGCTGGTGATCGAGCGCCAGCACTTCCCACGCTTTTCCATCGGCGAGAGCCTGCTGTGTCATTGCCTGGATTTCGTCGAAGAAGCCGGCATGCTCGACGCCGTCAACGCCGCCGGGTTCCAGCGCAAGACCGGTGCCGCGTTCGCCTGGGGCGAGCGCTACAGCGCCTTCGATTTCGGCGACACCTTCACCGGCGGCAAGCCGACCACGTTCCAGGTGCAGCGTGCCGATTTCGACAAGCTGCTGGCCGATCAGGCTGAATTGCAGGGTGCCGAAATCCGCTACGGCGATGCCATCGTCAGGGTCGATTTCGACCGGGCCAAACCGCAGCTCGACGTGCGGCGCGAAGACGGCAGCGAGTACCGCGTCGAAGCGGATTTCGTGCTCGACGCCAGCGGTTACGGTCGCGTGCTGTCGCGCCTGCTCGATCTCGAAGCGCCGTCGAATTTCCCGGTGCGCCAGGCCGTGTTCACCCACGTCGAAGATCACATCGACAACCCGGCCTTCGACCGCGAGAAGATCCTCGTCACCACCCATCCCGAGCACCGCGACATCTGGTTCTGGACGATCCCGTTCAGCAACGGTCGCTGCTCGGTGGGTGTGGTCGCCGCCGCCGAGCACTTCAGCGGTCGCGATGCCGATCTGGACGCTTGCCTGCGCGGCTTCATCGCCGAAACCCCAAGCCTCGCCGGCGTGCTGCACAACGCGGTGTGGGACACTCCGGCGCGGACCCTCGGTGGTTACGCGGCCAATGTGAAAACCCTGCACGGCCCGGGCTTCGCCCTGCTCGGCAACGCAGCGGAATTTCTCGACCCGGTGTTCTCTTCCGGCGTGACCATTGCCATGCGTTCGGCGAGCATGGCCGCCGCCGTCCTGCACCGGCAGTTACAGGGCGAAACGGTCGACTGGCAGCACGAATTCGCCGAACCGCTCAAGCGCGGGGTCGATACCTTCCGCTGCTACGTCGAGGGCTGGTACGCCGGCACCTTCCAGGACGTGATTTTTTATCAAGACAGCCAGGCGGACATCCGCCGGATGATCTGCTCGATCCTCGCCGGTTACGCCTGGGATGAACGCAACCCGTTCGTCAGCGAAGCGCGCCGCCGGTTGAAGATGATTTCCGAACTCTGCGCAAAGGACGCCCCATGAATTACTTGAGCGACAGCTACGTCGAGGAAACCCGCTTCGGCTTCTGGTTCCTGCGCAGCCACACCTGGCAGCACCATGTGTTGCGCGTGGCGATCAACGACCTGCGCGGGCTGTTCAGCGAGTCGCTGCCGGCCAATCCGGTGCTACTGGATGCCGGTTGTGGGCAAGGCAAGTCATTCCGCCATTTGCGTCAGACCTTCTCCCCCCTGCGCCTGATTGGCGTCGACGCCGATCCGCACAGCCTTGCATTGAGCGGCGAAGAAGCGGCGCGCCAGGGTTTCGACGTCGAGTTGATCGGCAGCGACTGCGCAACACTCAATGTGGCGGATGCCAGTGTCGACCTGCTGTTCTGCCACCAGACCTTCCATCACCTGGTCGAACAGGAAAAGGCCCTCGCCGAGTTCTACCGCGTGCTCAAGCCGGGCGGTTATCTGCTGTTCGCCGAGTCCACCGAGGCTTACATTGATACCTGGGTGATCCGCTGGCTGTTCCGCCATCCAATGCATGTGCAAAAGAGCGCGGCGCAGTATCTGCAGATGATTCGCGAGCAGGGTTTCGAGTTTGGTGAGCGCAATGTCTCGTACCCGTATTTATGGTGGAGCCGCTCGAAGGATTTCGGCTTGCTGGAACGGTTCGGGTTGCACAAGCCGAAGCCGTTTGGCGAGCGCGAGGAAACGTTGGTGAACGTTGTTGCCCGCAAGCCGCTTGAAGGTGTTCTCCGATGCGACACATAACCTGTAGGAGTGAGCCTGCTCGCGATAGCGGTAGGTCAGCCAACCTGTTTTTCAAATGTGCGGCCGTCATCGCGAGCAGGCTCACTCCTACAAGGTTTGCGGTGTGGCCGATGTTTGTGATGTTTGCCCTGCTGAGCGGTTGCGCCAGCCAGGCCCCGCTGCCTGCGAGCAACCCGACGCTGCCGCTGCCGCTGCAACTGCACATCGAACGCCAACAAGCCGATCAACGTCAGGACTGGCTATTGGTGATCCAGCGCGAAGGCCCCGGCATTCGCTGGTCGATGATGGACCCGCTGGGCATTCCCCAGGCGCGTCAGCAACTGATCGACGGGCACTGGCAGGCCGACGGTCTGCTGCCGCCCAACCCGGAAGCCCGGGAGCTGTTTGCCGCGCTGCTGTTCGCCCTGACTCCGTCCAGCGAGCTGCTGCGCAATTATCCCGCCGCGCAGCAGCAGGCCGGGCAACGCTCGCTGCCGCCGCGCTGGGCGATCCGTTACACGCAACCGTTGAGCTTCGAATTGAACCTGCCCCAAGGCCCGCACTATCGGGTTTCTCCCCTCGGTGAACCGACGCCATGACTGCCTACCTCAATGCCCTCGGCGTGATCTGCGCCCTGGGCCGCGACAAGCATCAAGTCGCGCAGAACCTGTTTGCCGGTGACTGCTCGGGCATGCGCCGCGAGTCCGGCTGGGTGGCCGGGCGCGAGTTGCCGGTGGCGGCGGTGCACGGTGAGTTGGTGGCGATTCCGGCCGAACTGGCAGACCAGAGCAGCCGCAACAATCAACTGCTGCTGGAAGCCGCGCTGCAGATTCGCGCTGACATCGACCGGGCCATCCAGACCTATGGTCGCGAGCGCATCGGCGTGGTGCTCGGCACCAGCACCTCGGGCATCGACGAGGCCAGCCGCGGTCTGGCGCACTATCTTCGCGAGCATCAGTTCCCAACCGAGTATGACTATCGGCAACAGGAACTCGGCGCCCCGGCGAACTTTCTTGCCGACTGGCTGCAGCTCAGCGGCCCGGCCTACGTGATTTCCACGGCCTGCACTTCCAGCGCGCGGGCGTTGATGAGCGCACAGCGTCTGCTCGACCTGGGCCTGTGCGACGCGGTGCTGTGCGGCGGGGTCGACAGCCTGTGCAAGCTGACACTCAACGGTTTCAGCGCGCTGGAGGCGGTGTCCGACGAGCGCTGCAATCCGTTCTCGGCCAACCGCAACGGCATCAACATCGGCGAAGCGGCGGTGCTGTTCCTGATGAGCAAGCAGCGCACCGACGGCCCGGCCATTGCCCTGCTCGGCGCCGGTGCCAGCTCCGATGCGCACCACATTTCTGCCCCTGAGCCGAGCGGTCGCGGTGCCCTGCAAGCGATGCAGAAAGCCTTGAACCGCGCCCAGCTGCAAGCTGCGCAAATCCATTACCTGAACCTGCACGGCACCGCGACTCAGCACAACGACGCGATGGAGAGCCTGGCGGTGGCCACGCTGTTCCCGCACGGCGTGGCCTGCTCGTCGACCAAACCGATGACCGGCCACACCCTCGGCGCGGCTGGTGCGCTGGAGGCGGCGTTCTGCTGGCTGAGCCTGAGCGCCGACAATCCGCAACAGGCCTTGCCACCGCACGTCTGGGACGCCCAGGCCGATCCCGATCTGCCGGCCCTGAACTGGGTGACCGCGAACGAGCGCCTGTCGTCCATTGCACCCCGCTACCTGATGAGCAATTCGTTTGCCTTCGGGGGCAACAACGTCAGCCTGATTATCGGAGACGCCCCATGATTGACTGGCCGCTCGCCGAACTGCTGCCCCACGCTGGCGACATGATTCTGATCGAGCAGATTCTCAGCTTCGACGAAGAGCAGATTCACACCCGCCTCACGGTCAAGCCCGGCGGACTGTTCAGCCTGCCCGACGGCAGCCTGCCGGCGTGGGTCGGCGTTGAGTTGATGGCGCAAAGCGTCGCCGCGTTCGCCGGTTGCCACGCGCGGCAGAAGGGCAACCCGGTGGCGCTGGGTTTCCTGCTCGGCACGCGTAAATTCGAATGCAATGTCGAGGCCTTCCCGGCCGGCAGCGAACTGACCATTCACGGCATCCGCTCGCTGGAAGACGACAACGGGATGGGCGTGTTCGAGTGCCACATCCATGGCCCCGGCATCGAGGCCAGCGCGCGCTTGAATGTGTTCCGCCCGCCCCAGCCATCCCAATATCTTGAACAACACAGGGAGTCGAACGATGACTGAATCCGTACTGGTCACCGGCTCCAGCCGTGGCATCGGCCGCGCCATTGCCTTGCGTCTGGCGCAGGCCGGGCACGATATCGTCCTGCATTGCCGCAGCGGCGTTGCCGAAGCCCAAGCGGTGCAGGCCGAGATCGAAGCGCTGGGCCGCAACGCGCGCATCCTGCAATTCGACGTCGCCGACCGCGAGACCTGCAAAACCATCCTCGAAGCCGACGTCGAAACCCACGGCGCCTATTACGGCGTGGTGCTCAACGCCGGCCTGACCCGCGACGGCGCCTTTCCGGCGCTGAGCGATGACGATTGGGACGTGGTGCTGCGCACCAATCTCGACGGTTTCTACAACGTTCTGCACCCGGTGATGATGCCGATGATCCGCCGCCGCGCCGCCGGTCGGATCGTCTGCATCACCTCGGTGTCGGGTTTGATCGGCAACCGTGGCCAGGTCAACTACAGCGCCTCCAAGGCCGGTGTGATCGGTGCTGCGAAAGCGTTGGCGATCGAGTTGGGCAAGCGCAAAATCACGGTTAACTGCGTCGCGCCGGGCCTGATCGACACGGCCATGCTGGATGAAAACGTGCCGGTGGAAGAACTGATGAAAATGATACCCGCACAACGCATGGGCACCCCGGAAGAGGTCGCTGGTGCAGTGAATTTCCTGATGTCGGCGGAAGCCTCGTACATCACCCGCCAGGTCCTGGCGGTCAACGGAGGCTTGTGCTGATGAAGCGCGTCGTCGTCACCGGCATGGCCGGCATCACTTCGCTTGGCAGCGACTGGGACACCATCGCCGGCAACTTCGCGGCCAACCGCAGCGGCATCCGCCGGATGGACGAGTGGGACCGCTTTAGCGAACTCAATACGCGTCTGGCCGGGCCGATCGATGATTTTGCCGTGCCGCCCCACTGGACGCGCAAGCAACTGCGCAGCATGGGCCGGGTGTCACGGCTGGCGGTGGGCGCGGCAGAACAGGCACTGGCCGATGCCGGCCTGCTCGGCGACGACACGATCAAGGACGGGCGCATGGGCGTGGCCTGCGGCTCGTCCACCGGCAGCACCGACGAGATCAAGGCGTTCGGCAACATGCTGCTCAACTCGGTGGCCGAAGGCCTCAACGCCAACTCCTACGTGCGGATGATGCCGCACACCACCGCGGCCAACATCAGCATCTTCTTCGGCCTCACCGGGCGCCTGATCCCGACGTCCAGCGCTTGCACCAGCGGCAGCCAGGGCATCGGCTATGCCTATGAAGCGATCAAGTTCGGCCGTCTGCCGCTGATGCTCGCCGGCGGCGCCGAAGAACTGTGCCCGACCGAAGCCATGGTCTTCGACGCGCTCTACGCCACCAGCCTGAAAAACGACGCGCCGCAGACCAGCCCACGCCCGTACGACAAGGGGCGCGACGGCCTGGTGATCGGCGAAGGCGGCGGCATGCTAGTGCTTGAAGAGCTGGAACACGCCCTCGCTCGCGGTGCACACATCCACGCCGAGATCGTCGGTTTCGGCAGCAACGCCGACGGCCAGCACACCACCCGTCCCGAGCAGATCACCATGCGCCGCGCCATGGAGCTGGCGCTGGAAGACGCCGGCCTGACGCCCGATGCCATCGGTTATGTAAATGGACACGGCACGGCTACAGAACAGGGCGACATTGCCGAAACACTGGCAACCAGCAGTCTGTTCGGCGAACACATGCCGATCAGTTCGCAGAAGAGTTTCCTCGGCCACACGCTCGGGGCCTGCGGGGCGCTGGAGTCATGGTTCAGCATCGAGATGATGAATCGCGACCTGTATGTGCACACGCTCAACCTCGACGAGGTCGACCCGCACTGCGGCAAGCTCGATTACCTGCGCGGCGAATTCCGTCCGATGCACCACGAGTACGTGATGAACAACAATTTCGCCTTTGGTGGCGTCAACACCTCGTTGATTTTCCGCCGCTGGCACTGACCGCAACACGTTTGGAGTGAAAGGAATGACTCAGTTTCACCGCATCGCCGCCCTGCTGGCCCTGGCCTTTGTGCTCGGCGGTTGCACCAGCAAACCGGTATACAACGCCAAGGAACAGTTCTCGCCCAACTTAGGCTTCACCCAGCAACAGATGAGCCGCGCCATCGTTACCGCGCTCAACGACCGCCAGTGGGTCGTGCAATCGGTACGCCCGGGCATGATCAAGGCCGCGATCACCGTACGCGGTCGCCACCACGCCGAAGTCGACATCCCGTTCAGCCCGACCTCGTTCGAAATCGACTATCGCAGCAGCTATGGCCTCGATGCCAAGGACGGCAAGATCCACGGCAACTACAACCGTTGGGTCAACCGCCTGCGCGACAACGTACTCAAAGAGCTGTCGATCAACCCGGACATCGAGTTCGTCAACGACCTGGGCATCGTCAAGCAAGGCGCCGACGAACCGACCTACCTGAGCTTTCGCGAAGGCGTCAAACGCGCCACCGACGCCGGCCTGCTGGACGGCAGCGTGAAGTTCTACCTGGCCGGCGAAACCCTGCCCAAGCAAGTGCGCAAACTCGACACCGTGAGCAGCAGCCGCAAGACCAACGGCTCGAACAAATCCGACGAAGACGCCTGCTTCTGGGCCCTGCAATCGGCCCTCGCGACCCTGCAGAACGCCGCGAAAAAAGCCGACGCCAACGCCGTGATCAACATCGCCAGCGTCGACCAGCGCGACCTGTACAAAGACACCGAGAAATTCCAGTGCCGCGCGGGGATGCTGGTTTCCAGCGTGGCGTTGCGTGGTGACCTCGCGCATGTGGATTGATTGAATAAAGTCTTGTGGTGAGGGGCTTTATCCCCTCACCACAAAGGGCGCCATTTGGCGCCCTCTTCATTTTCAGCATCTACACTCGTTCTGGCAGGTTGCTGCGTCATGCCTGCCGGAACGGCGAGCCCCATCGATCGAACACTCGCTGCTCTCTTTCACAGTCAAGGAGATGACCATGCAAGTGAAAGCCCTGATCGCCGCCACGCTCCTCGGGCTACTGCCCAGCGCCAGCCATGCCACCAATCTGATGTACATGCCCTTCGAGACGGTTTTGTCGGACGCGATCCGTGCCGGACGGCTGGATGGCAGTGTGAAGTTTTATCTGGCCGGGAACGGGCCTCAGGGCACTCAACGATTGTTGCGCCGGGATGTGGTCAGTGATTTGCGCACCAACGGCTTCAACAAGAGCGATCACGATTCCTGCGAGTGGGTGTTGCAGTCGAACCTGATCAAGTTGCAGGCCGATGCCAAGCGGGTGGGGGCGAATGCGGTGGTCAATATCGTCAGTTATTACGACCGGCATGTGCGCAAGGATTTGAATACTTACGAGTGTCGGGCGGGGATATTTGTCACGCGGGTGGCGTTGAAGGGGGATTTGGTGCGGTTGCCCTGAGGGCCGTGGTGATTGAGCTGACGTCTTCGCGAGCAGGCTCGCTCCCACCTTGGAATGCATTCCCCTGTGGGAACGAGCCTGCTCGCGATTTGATTGCGCAGCAATCAAGCTTTTGAAGGTTCGACCTTGCGCGTAAGCAATTCGACAAACGCCTTGGCCATCGGCGATTTCTGATCCTTGCGCTGCACCAGCCACACCGCCGACACCGCTTCCGGATCGAGCAACGGTCGATAGACCACGCCATCAATGCGCATCCGCTGGTAGGACGCCGGCAATACCGAAACCCCCAGCCCCGCCGCCACCAGTCCGATGATGGTCATGGCCTCCCCGGCTTCCTGAGCAAAGTGCGGGCTGAACCCGGCATCACGGGCCAGACTGAGCAATTGCGCGTACAGGCCGCTGCCGTAGCTGCGCGGAAAGAACACGAACGGCTCCAGCGCCAGCGCCGAGAGGAACAGACCTTCCTCGCTGCCCTGCGCCAACGGATGTTTGGAGCCGAGCACCGCCACCAGCGGTTCACGCATCAGCTCCACCACACTCAACGAATCCGGCAGGCCCAGCGGGCGCATGATCCCGACCTCGATCGACTCATCCACCAGCCCCTCGGCGACTTGCGTGCTGCTCATCTCCCGCAGATTCAAGTGCACCGCCGGGAAACGCTGGCGAAAGGAAAAAATCGCCTGGGGAATGGTCGAGTTGAACGGCGCCGACGAAGTGAAGCCGATCTTCAATTCGCCCAGCTCACCGAGTTGCGCCCGCCGGGCGACATCCGCCGCTTTGTCGACCTGCGCCAGCACCAGCCGCGCCTCTTGCAGAAACAATCGGCCGGCCTCACTCAGCTCGACCCGACGATTGGTCCGTTCGAACAACCGCGCGCCGACCTCTTGCTCCAGCGCCTGAATCTGCTGACTGAGCGGTGGCTGAGAGATGCCCAGCACCTGTGCGGCGCGGCCGAAATGCAGTTCTTCGGCAACGGCGATGAAGTAGCGCAAGTGACGCAATTCCATGGACGCTCCATTAGGTCGTTAAAGCTATCAAACAGGTCGAACAATATATTGGATAGAAACATTAGCCAGCTATATGATTTTTTCATTGCCTGCCCGGCCGTGCCCTCCGAGGTCTGAAGTGAAAACAGCTGTCGCCCCCCTGGCCCATGAAGTCCCGCCTGCCGCCGCGGACGACGTCGTCGCCGAGTTGCAAGAGATCTACATCGAAAAAGGCACGCCGATGTTCATGCGCACGGTGCTCGCGCTGTTCAGCGGCGGGTTTGCGACGTTTGCCCTGCTGTATTGCGTGCAGCCGATGATGCCGCTGCTGTCCCACGAATATTCGATCAACGCGGCGCAGAGCAGCCTGATTCTGTCGGTGGCGACCGGCATGCTGGCGTTCGGTCTGTTGATCACCGGGCCGATTTCCGACCGCATCGGGCGCAAACCGGTGATGGTCACGGCGCTATTCGCCGCGGCGCTGTGCACCATCGCCAGTTCGATGATGCCGAGCTGGCACGGGGTGCTGATCATGCGCGCGCTGATCGGGCTGTCGCTGAGCGGCCTGGCGGCAGTGGCGATGACTTACCTCAGCGAAGAGATCCACCCGCAGCACATCGGTCTGGCAATGGGCCTGTACATCGGCGGCAACGCGATTGGCGGGATGAGCGGACGGTTGATCACCGGGGTGTTGATCGATTTCGTCAGCTGGCACACAGCGATGCTGGTGATCGGCGGTCTGGCGCTGATCGCGGCGGCGGTGTTCTGGAAGATCCTTCCCGAATCACGCAACTTCCGCTCACGCTCGCTGCACCCGCGCAGCCTGCTCGACGGCTTCACCATGCACTTTCGCGACGCCGGCCTGCCGTTGTTGTTTCTTGAGGCGTTCCTGCTGATGGGCGCGTTCGTGACCCTGTTCAACTACATCGGCTATCGCCTGCTGGCCGCGCCGTACAACCTTGATCAGGTGTTCGTCGGTCTGCTGTCGGTGGTGTACCTGTCGGGCATCTACAGTTCGGCGAAGATCGGTTCGCTGGCGGACAAGCTGGGGCGGCGCAAAGTGCTGTGGGCGACCATTGCGCTGATGTTTGCCGGCCTCGCGCTGACCATGTTGACGCCGCTGTGGCTGGTGATTGTCGGCATGCTGATCTTCACCTTCGGTTTCTTCGGCGCGCACTCGGTGGCGAGCAGTTGGATCGGGCGGCGGGCGACCAAGGCCAAGGGACAGGCGTCGTCGTTGTACCTATTCAGCTATTACGCCGGGTCGAGCATTGCCGGGACGGCGGGCGGGGTGTTCTGGCATCTGGGCGGCTGGAACGGGATTGGTTTGTTTATCGGCGCGTTGTTGCTGGTGGCGCTGTTGGTGGCGTTGAAACTGGCGAAGTTGCCGCCACTTGGCGGTGTGAAAGCTTAAAAGCAAAAGATCGCAGCCTTCGGCAGCTCCTACAGGGAAACGCGAATCCCAATGTAGGAGCTGCCGCAGGCTGCGATCTTTTGATCTTAATAAAACGCCCGGCATAAGCCGGGCGTTTTTTATTGTGTGGCGATCACTCGTGATACTGCGCCGACAACTCATGCACCGCGCGCAAGAAGGCGCCGGCATGCTCCGGATCGACCTCAGGGGTAATGCCGTGACCGAGGTTGAACACGTGGCCGCTGCCCTTGCCGTAGCTGGCCAGAATGCGTCCGACTTCGGTGCGGATCGCTTCGGGTTTGGCGTAGAGCACGGTCGGGTCCATGTTGCCTTGCAGCGCGACCTTGTCGCCAACGCGGGCGCGGGCGTTGCCGATGTCGCAGGTCCAGTCCAGGCCCAGCGCGTCGGCGCCGGCTTCGGCGATGCTTTCCAGCCACAGGCCGCCGTTCTTGGTGAACAGAATCACCGGCACCTTGCGCCCGTCGTGCTCGCGGATCAGGCCGCTGACGATTTTCTTCATGTAGGCCAGGGAGAATTCCTGATACGCCGCCGCCGACAGGTTGCCGCCCCAGGTATCGAAGATCTGCACCGCTTGCGCGCCGGCCATGATCTGGCCGTTGAGGTACGAAGTCACCGACTGCGCCAGCTTGTCCAGCAGCAGGTGCATGGCTTGCGGGTTGTCGTAGAGCATCGCCTTGGTCTTGCGGAAGTCTTTCGACGAGCCGCCTTCGACCATGTAGGTCGCCAGGGTCCACGGGCTGCCGGAGAAACCGATCAGCGGCACACGACCGTTCAATTCGCGACGGATGGTGCTGACCGCGTCCATCACGTAGCCAAGGTCTTTGTGCGGATCAGGGATCGGCAACGCCTCGATGTCCGCCAGGGTGCTGACGACTTTCTTGAAGCGCGGACCTTCACCGGTCTCGAAGTACAGGCCCTGGCCCATGGCATCGGGGATGGTGAGGATGTCGGAAAACAGGATCGCCGCGTCCAGTTGTGGGTAGCGGTCGAGCGGTTGCAACGTGACTTCGCAGGCGAACTCCGGATTCATGCACAGGCTCATGAAATCACCGGCGTGGGCACGGCTGGCGCGGTATTCCGGCAAGTAGCGGCCGGCCTGGCGCATCATCCACACGGGGGTGACGTCAACGGGTTGCTTGAGCAGGGCGCGGAGGAAACGGTCGTTCTTCAGGGCAGTCATGTCGGCATCCGGAAAAAAAGTGCGGGCATTTTCTCAGAGCGCGACGCAAAAGGCACGGATACAGGTCAGCCTTTTGTCTATCGGGTCAATTTATTGCGCTGGAATGCGGATTTTGCAGCACCCAAAAACAACTGTAGGAGTGAGCCTGCTCGCGATGGCGGTATGTCAGTCAATGCATCTGGTGACTGATCTACTGTCATCGCGAGCAGGCTCACTCCTACAAGGTATCGCGTTGTTTGTTTAGACGCCCAGGTAATCCAGAATCCCTTCAGCCGCATTGCGGCCTTCGAAGATCGCCGTCACCACCAGGTCGGAACCGCGCACCATGTCGCCACCGGCAAAGATTTTCGGGTTGCTGGTCTGGTGCTTGTACTGACCTTGCTCAGGCGCAACGACGCGGCCCTGGCTGTCGGTCTGGATCTCGAACTGTTCGAACCACGGTGCCGGGCTCGGACGGAAACCGAACGCGATGACCACGGCGTCGGCCGGGATGATCTCTTCGGAGCCCGGGATCGGCTCGGGGCTGCGGCGGCCACGGGCGTCCGGTTCGCCGAGACGGGTCTCGACCACCTTCACGCCTTCGACCTTGTCTTCACCGACGATAGCGATCGGCTGGCGGTTATAGAGGAATTTCACGCCTTCTTCCTTGGCGTTCTTCACCTCTTTGCGCGAGCCGGGCATGTTCGCTTCGTCACGACGATAAGCACAGGTCACCGACTTGGCGCCCTGGCGGATCGAGGTGCGGTTGCAGTCCATCGCCGTGTCGCCACCGCCAAGTACCACGACCTTCTTGCCTTTCATGTCGACGAAATCTTCCGGCGACTTTTCAAAGCCCAGGTTGCGGTTGACGTTGGCGATCAGGAAATCCAGCGCGTCATAAACGCCCGGCAGATCCTCACCGGCAAACCCGCCCTTCATGTAGGTGTAGGTGCCCATGCCCATGAACACGGCATCGTATTCGGCGAGCAGTTGCTCCATGGTCACGTCCTTGCCGACCTCGGTGTTGAGGCGGAATTCGATGCCCATGCCGGTGAAGACTTCGCGGCGATTGCTCAGCACGGTCTTCTCAAGCTTGAACTCGGGAATGCCGAACGTCAGCAGACCGCCGATTTCCGGGTTTTTGTCGAACACCACCGGGGTCACGCCGCCACGCACCAGTACGTCGGCACAACCGAGGCCCGCCGGGCCTGCACCGATGATCGCGACACGCTTGCCGGTCGGTTTGACCTTGGACATGTCCGGGCGCCAGCCCATGGCGAACGCGGTGTCGGTGATGTATTTCTCGACCGAACCGATGGTCACCGCGCCGAAGCCGTCGTTGAGGGTGCAGGCACCCTCGCACAGACGGTCCTGCGGGCACACCCGGCCGCAGACTTCCGGCAGGGTGTTGGTCTGGTGCGACAGTTCGGCGGCCTGGAGGATGTTGCCCTCGGCCACCAATTTGAGCCAGTTGGGAATGAAGTTGTGCACCGGGCACTTCCATTCGCAATACGGGTTGCCGCAACCCAGGCAGCGGTGGGCCTGATCGGCCGACTGCTGGGGTTTGAACGGTTCGTAGATTTCCACGAACTCTTTCTTGCGTTGACGCAACAGTTTCTTCTTCGGATCCTTGCGCCCGACATCGATGAACTGGAAGTCGTTATTCAGACGTTCAGCCATTGTTAAAACCTCATCAAACTCTTCAGGCGCATATCACTGCGGGTTGGCACGAGTGCTGGAAAGCAACGATTTCAGGTTGGCAGCCTTCGGCTTGACCAGCCAGAAACGGCGCAAGTAGTCATCGAGGTTCTCGGCGAGTTCACGACCCCACTCGCTGTCGGTTTCGGCGACGTACTCGTTCAGCACGTTTTGCAGGTGGCTGCGGTAGGCTTCCATCGCCTCGCCGCTGATCCGCTGGATTTCCACCAGTTCGTGGTTGACCCGGTCAACGAAGGTGTTGTCCTGGTCGAGCACATAGGCGAAACCACCGGTCATGCCAGAGCCGAAGTTGTAACCAGTCTTGCCCAATACGCAGACGAAACCACCGGTCATGTACTCGCAGCAGTGATCGCCAGTGCCTTCCACAACCGTGTGGGCACCGGAGTTACGCACGGCGAAACGCTCGCCTGCGGTGCCGGCGGCGAACAGCTTGCCGCCAGTAGCGCCGTACAGGCAGGTGTTGCCGATGATGGCGCTGTTCTGAGTCTGATAGACACTGCCCTTCGGCGGCACGATGACCAGCTTGCCGCCGGTCATGCCTTTGCCGACGTAGTCGTTGGCGTCGCCTTCCAGGTACATGTTCAGGCCGCCGGCGTTCCACACGCCGAAGCTCTGCCCGGCCGTGCCTTTGAAGCGGAAGGTGATCGGCGCTTTCGCCATGCCTTGGTTGCCATGTTTGCGTGCGATTTCGCCGGAGATCCGTGCGCCGATCGAACGGTCGCAGTTGCAGATGTCCAGATCGAACTCGGCGCCGCTCATGTCGTTGATTGCCGACGTCGCCATCTCGACCATTTTCTCGGCCAGCAGGCCTTGGTCGAACGGCGGGTTGCGCTCAACGCCGCAGAATTGCGGTTTGTCCGCCGGGATGTGATCGCTGCCCAGCAGCGGGGTCAGATCCAGGTGATGTTGCTTGGCGGTCTGGCCTTCGAGGATTTCCAGCAGATCGGTACGGCCGATCAACTCTTCGAGGGAGCGCACGCCGAGCTTCGCCAGCCACTCACGGGTTTCTTCGGCGACGTAGGTGAAGAAATTCACCACCATGTCGACGGTGCCGATGTAGTGATCCTTGCGCAGCTTCTCGTTCTGAGTCGCGACGCCGGTGGCGCAGTTGTTCAGGTGGCAGATGCGCAGGTATTTGCAGCCCAGGGCGATCATTGGCGCGGTACCGAAGCCGAAGCTTTCGGCGCCGAGGATCGCTGCCTTGATCACGTCGAGGCCGGTTTTCAGGCCACCGTCGGTCTGCACCCGGACTTTGCCGCGCAGGTCGTTGCCGCGCAGGGTCTGATGGGTTTCGGCAAGGCCGAGCTCCCACGGCGCACCCGCGTATTTGATCGAGGTCAGCGGCGAAGCACCGGTGCCACCGTCGTAACCAGAAATGGTGATCAAGTCCGCGTAGGCCTTGGCCACACCGGCAGCGATGGTGCCAACGCCGGCTTCAGCGACCAGTTTCACCGAAACCAGCGCCTTCGGGTTGACCTGTTTCAGGTCGAAGATCAGCTGCGACAAGTCTTCGATCGAATAGATGTCGTGGTGCGGCGGCGGCGAAATCAGGGTCACGCCCGGCACTGCGTAACGCAGCTTGGCGATCAGCCCGTTGACCTTGCCGCCCGGCAGTTGCCCGCCCTCGCCCGGCTTGGCGCCTTGGGCGACCTTGATCTGCAGCACTTCGGCGTTGACCAGGTATTCCGGGGTGACCCCGAAACGGCCCGTCGCGACCTGCTTGATTTTCGAGCTCTTGATCGTGCCGTAGCGCGCCGGATCTTCGCCGCCTTCGCCGGAGTTGGAACGCGCACCGAGGCGGTTCATGGCTTCGGCCAGGGCTTCGTGAGCTTCCGGCGACAGGGCGCCCAGCGAGATACCAGCGGAGTCGAAGCGCTTGAGCACCGATTCCAGCGGTTCGATTTCACTGATGTCCAGCGGCGTGTCGAGGGTCTTGACCTTGAACAGGTCGCGGATCATCGACACCGGACGGTTGTCCACCAGCGAGGTGTATTCCTTGAACTTGGCGTAGTCGCCCTGCTGCACGGCGGCTTGCAAAGTGTTGACCACGTCCGGGTTGTAGGCGTGATATTCGCCACCGTGGACGAACTTCAGCAGACCGCCCTGCTGGATCGGCTTGCGCGGACTCCAGGCTTCGACGGCCAGGGCTTTCTGCTCGGCTTCGATATCGACGAAACGCGCGCCCTTGATGCGGCTCGGTACGCCACGGAAGCTCAGATCACAGACTTCTTCGGACAGGCCGATGGCTTCGAACAACTGCGCACCACGGTACGAAGCGATGGTCGAGATGCCCATCTTCGACAGGATCTTCAGCAGGCCTTTGGTGATGCCTTTGCGGTAGTTCTTGAACACCTCGTAGAGGTCGCCCAGCACTTCACCGGTACGGATCAGGTCGCCCAGCACTTCGTAAGCCAGGAACGGATACACCGCCGAGGCGCCGAAACCGATCAGCACCGCGAAGTGATGCGGATCGCGTGCGGTCGCGGTTTCAACGAGGATGTTGGAGTCGCAACGCAGGCCTTTTTCGGTCAGGCGGTGGTGCACCGCACCGGTGGCGAGCGAAGCGTGGATCGGCAGCTTGCCCGGCGCGATATGACGGTCGCTCAGCACGATCTGGGTACGCCCGGCACGCACGGCTTCTTCTGCCTGATCGGCAACGTTGCGGATCGCCGCTTCAAGGCCGAGGCTTTCGTCGTAGTTGAGGTCGATGATCTGCCGCTCGAAACCCGGACGCTCGAGGTTCATCAGCGAGCGCCACTTGGCCGGCGAGATCACTGGCGAGCTGAGGATCACGCGCGAGGCGTGTTCCGGCGATTCCTGGAAGATGTTGCGCTCGGCACCGAGGCAGATTTCCAGCGACATCACGATCGCTTCACGCAGCGGGTCGATCGGCGGGTTGGTGACCTGCGCGAACTGCTGGCGGAAATAGTCGTACGGCGTGCGCACACGCTGCGACAGCACGGCCATCGGCGTGTCATCGCCCATCGAGCCGACGGCTTCGTAGCCTTGCTCGCCGAGCGGACGCAGCACCTGATCACGCTCTTCGAACGTGACCTGATACATCTTCATGTACTGCTTGAGCTGATCGACGTCGTAGAACGCCGAACCGTGGTCGTTGTCTTCCATGGTCGCCTGGATGCGCAGGGCATTCTTGCGCAGCCATTGCTTGTACGGATGACGGGACTTCAGACGGTTATCGATCGCGTCGGTGTCGAGGATCTGCCCGGTTTCGGTGTCCACGGCGAGGATCTGCCCCGGACCGACACGGCCCTTGGCGATCACGTCTTGCGGCTGGTAGTTCCAGACGCCGATTTCCGACGCAACGGTGATGAAACCGTTGGTGGTGGTGACCCAGCGCGCCGGACGCAGACCGTTACGGTCGAGCAGGCACACCGCGTAGCGACCGTCGGTCATGACCACGCCGGCCGGGCCGTCCCACGGCTCCATGTGCATCGAGTTGTACTCGTAGAACGCACGCAGATCCGGGTCCATGGTTTCGACGTTCTGCCACGCTGGCGGAATGATCATCCGCACGCCACGGAACAGGTCGATGCCACCGGTGACCATCAGTTCGAGCATGTTATCCATGCTCGAGGAGTCGGAACCGACACGGTTGACCAGCGGTCCGAGCTCTTCCAGATCCATCAGATCGTTGGTGAACTTGGTCCGACGGGCCTGGGCCCAGTTGCGGTTACCGGTAATGGTGTTGATCTCGCCGTTGTGGGCGAGGAAGCGGAATGGCTGAGCCAGCGGCCATTTCGGCAGGGTGTTGGTGGAGAAGCGCTGGTGGAACACGCAGATCGCGGTTTGCAGGCGCTGGTCACCGAGGTCCGGATAGAACGCGGCCAGGTCGGCCGGCATCATCAGGCCTTTATAGATGATGGTCTTGTGCGAAAAGCTGCAGATGTAGTGGTCAGTGTCGGCGGCGTTGGCCACCGACGAGCGACGACGGGCGCTGAACAGCTTGACCGCCATGTCCTGATCGCTCAGGCCTTCACCGCCGATGTACACCTGCTCGATCTGCGGCAGGCGCTCAAGGGCCAGGCGGCCGAGGACGCTGGTGTCGATCGGCACTTTGCGCCAGCCGATCAGTTGCAGGCCTTCGGCAAGGATCTCGCGGTTCATGTTCTCGCGAGCGGCTTCGGCCTTGGCCGGATCCTGATTGAAGAAGACCATGCCCACGGCATATTGCTTGGGCAGCTCGACGCTGAAGTTTTCCTGGGCAATCGCCCGCAGGAACGCGTCAGGCTTTTGAATCAGCAGACCGCAACCGTCACCGGTCTTGCCGTCGGCATTAATCCCACCGCGGTGGGTCATGCAGGTCAGGGCCTCGATGGCCGTTTGCAAAAGGGTATGACTGGGCTCGCCCTGCATATGGGCTATCAGGCCGAAACCGCAGTTATCCTTGAATTCATCTGGTTGGTACAGACCTGCTTTCATAGACACTTTCTCACCAGGCTGCCTCTTTACGAGGCAAATTTCTTTTCAATTCAACCACTTGCTGACCGCGCCGAACGTACGCCGGCTTTGCGGGGGCAAAAGGGTGGTCATTGTACACAGCGACACAGACGCTCACAAATTTGACGACGAAATGTCGCAAATCTATGTCGCATTTGTGAAAGGTTTAAAGCGATCTGCTGTGCTAGTCAAAACTTTTTTAATTCTGACTGCAACGACTCAAAGACTACTGTGACGCAGACACCACAAGGCACGCGGTCTGTAGAGACGGCGCGCACTCGTAGAAATTTTGAGGTGCTTGGAGAGGCGGCCTGGGTAAGGCCACCGAATCTTCAGCGAGTTGTTGCCAGTTCCTGTTGGACGCTGGCGACAGTGCGAGGCCAAGGTTTACCAGCCTGAACCTTCGCTGGCAAGGCCTTGATGGCAGAAACGGCTGCATCACGGCTGGCGAAGTTGCCATAGGTGATCACGTAGAGAGGCTTGCCGTTGAGGACTTTCTTGAAATAACGGTACTCGCCGCCCTGCTCCTTGACGAAGTTCTGCGCGGTCGCTTCGGAGCTGGTGCCGAGGATCTGCACCACATAGTTGCTGGTCGGCTGACCGGCGTACCAGCTGCCACCGGCTGCTTTGGCGACGGTAACCGGCTTTTCGGCCGGTTTGGCAGCCGCTACAGGTTTGGCCGGGGCTGGCGCCGGTTTGGCCACTGGCGCTGCCGGAGCAGGCTTGGCGGTGGCGACCTGAGTCGGCGCCGGAGTCGGTTTGGCGGCCGGTACCGGAACTGGCGTCGGCGCCGGGCCTGCCGGAACGCCTGCCGGCGGTGCAGAAGTGGTCACGGTCGGCGGTGTTGCGCTGGAGCCTTCGACAGGCACGCCGTCGTCGCCTTCAGTGATGCCGCCAGCGGCCTCAGCCAACGGGCCGCGCATGACCGGCTGCGAGTTGCCGACCAGCGGCAGCGGCATTGGCTGGGTATTGCCGGCGAATTCGACGTTCGGCGCGCCACCCTTGGCGCCCTGACCCAATGGCAGTTGTGCCTGTTCGTTGGCGGGAGCGCCGGTGGTTGGTGCCTTGTTGCGACCCGGCATCAGCCAGGCGGCGGCGACCGCGACCACAACGACGGCGGAAATCGCCAATACGTGTTTCTTCGGCATGTTGAACCCCATACTTGGACGCTTGACCGCTGAGCGGCTGGCAATCATGACTTCGATCAGTGCATCGCGAGCGACCTGGTTGATGTTGCCAGGCCAACCCTCGGAGCTTTCGTGAATCTCAGAGATCTGATCCGCGGTGAAAAGTTCGACACCCCGGCCCGCACCTTCGAGCCGTTGGTCGAGATATTCGCGGGTCTCTTCTTCGGTGTACGGCTGCAGTTCGATGACGTGGAAGCGCTCTTCCTCGAGGTGCAAGGCCTCCAGTTGCGCGATCAGCGACGACTCACCGAACAGGAACACGTGCGGGCGACCTTCCGGTGCACCGGCGCCCAGCGCCATCAGCGCTTCGAGGGCGGATTCGTCGAGCTGCTCGGCATCGTCCACCAACAGATAGACTTCCTGGCCGGTCAGGGCGAGTTGCACGACCTGCGCGAGGATCGCGCCGACCTCGGCCTGCGCCACGTCCAGCGCCTGGGCGACCTGACGCAACACGCCTGCGGCATCGCCGGCGCCTCGGGCCGAAACGACCACGCTCTGCACCGATTGCTTGTTGGTGCTGGCGACCAGCGCCTGGCGCAGCAAGGTCTTGCCGCTGCCTTGCGGGCCGGTCACTACGAGCAGCAACTGGCTGTAACGCGCCAGGTGGTGCAGTTGCCCCAGCACCGGCTTGCGCTGGGCCGGGAAAAATTTGAAGCCCGGCACCCGCGGCGCGAAAGGGTCGTGACTTAACTGGAAATGGCCGAGGAACGCCTCGTCGGCATGCAAACTAGTCATCGGAATCTTATTAACCTTTAAGCTGAGCCAGAGCGCGGTAATCCGCTCCCAGCGTGGCCTGTAGAACCTCTTTCGGATAATCGGCGGTCACCACCGCTTCGCCCATCCGGCGCAGCAGCACCAGGCGCAGACGACCGTCGATCACTTTTTTATCAATTGCCATATGTTCGAGAAAATCGAATTCGGTCATCTCTTCCGGCGGAATCACCGGCAGACCGGCACGCTGGAACAGACGAATGCCGCGATCACGTTCCTGCTCGCTGATCCAGCCCAGACGCGCGGACATCTCCAGCGCCATCACGGTGCCAGCGGCGACCGCCTCACCATGCAACCAGACACCATAGCCCATGTGGGTCTCGATGGCGTGGCCGAAGGTGTGGCCGAGGTTGAGCGTGGCGCGTACGCCGGTTTCCTTTTCATCGGCGCCGACCACGGCGGCCTTGGCTGCGCAGGAGCGCTCGATGGCGTAAGTCAGGGCTTTCTGGTCCAGCGCACGCAGGGCATCGACGTTGTCTTCGAGCCAGGTCAGGAACGGCTCATCGCAGATCAGACCGTACTTGATGACTTCCGCCAGACCGGCCGACAGCTCGCGCTGTGGCAGGGTTTTCAGGGACTCGGTATCGATCAGCACCGCGTTCGGCTGATAGAACGCGCCGACCATGTTCTTGCCCAGCGGATGATTGATGCCGGTCTTGCCGCCCACCGACGAATCGACCTGGGACAGCAGCGTGGTAGGAATCTGGATGAAGTCGACGCCGCGCTGGTAGCAGGCGGCAGCGAAACCGGCCATGTCACCGATGACCCCGCCGCCAAGGGCGATGATCGTGGTGCGGCGGTCGTGACGGGCGGTCAGCAGGCCGTCGAAGATCAGCTGCAGGGTTTCCCAGTTCTTGAAGGCTTCGCCGTCCGGCAGTACCACGGAAATCACCGAGAACTGCGCAAGGCTTTGGGTCAGACGTTCGAGATAGAGCGGCGCAACCGTCTCGTTGGAGATGATTGCCACTTGCCGCCCATGAATGTGCGGCGCCAGCAACTCAGGCTGATCCAACAAACCTTCGCCAATATGAATCGGGTAGCTGCGCTCGCCTAGATCGACCTTGAGTGTCTGCATGTGTCCCCACAGTGAAGATGGAAGCAGGCGTCCTGCCTTGAATAATTGGATGTCCGCGACCTTTAGCTGATGTGACGCCGCTCGCAAGCCATCCGCCACAACCTCGACGGCTGTGACAGGACGCCGAGGATAGCGCATTTCGCACGGCGCTTTAACGGGGTGGAAGCTGTGCCAGACGGTCGAGAATATCGAGCACCACCATGCGCGGCGGCCGTTCGTCGGTTTCCACCACCAGATCGGCGATCTCGCGATACAGCGGATCGCGGATCTCCAGCAAATCACGCAGGGTTTTCGCCGGATCGGCGGTGCGCAGCAACGGCCGGTTGCGATCGCGGGATGTGCGACCGACCTGCTGCTCAACGGAGGCGTGCAGATACACCACCCGTCCGCCGGCGTGCAGGGCCTTGCGGTTGGCGTCGCGCATCACCGCGCCGCCGCCGGTCGCCAACACCACGCCGTCGAACGCGCACAGCTCGGCAATCATCGCCTGCTCACGGTCGCGAAAGCCGGGCTCGCCTTCCTTGTCGAAGATCCACGGGATATTGGCGCCCGTGCGCAGTTCAATTTCCTTGTCGGAATCTTTGAACGGCAGGCGCAGCTCTTTGGCCAGCAACCGGCCGATGGTGCTTTTTCCAGCGCCCATCGGTCCTACAAGAATCAAATTTCGCACAGAATCAACGACTCACAGCAATCGCCTGGTTATTCATGATACGCGGAGTGAGAAATACCAGCAGCTCGGATTTTTTCTCCGAAACCACATCACGCCGGAAAAGGCGGCCAAGATACGGCACATCGCCAAGAAATGGCACCTTATCTACGACCTTGCTTTGAGTATTTGAGAAAACGCCCCCAATCACGATGGTCTCGCCGTCGTTCACCAGCACTTTGGCGTTGACCTCGTTCTTCTTGATCGGCGGTACATCCTGCACCTTGTTCAGGTAGTCCGGTTCGTCCTTGGTGACCTTGACCTCCATGATGATGCGGTTGTCGGGGGTGATCTGCGGCGTCACTTCCAGCGACAGCGAAGCCTCCTTGAAAGACACCGACGTCGCACCGCTGGAGCTGGCCTCCTGATACGGAATCTCGGTGCCCTTGAGGATCTTCGCGGTCTCCTTGTCGGAGGTGACCACTTTAGGCTGGGAGACGATTTCACCGTTGCCGGTTTTTTCCATCGCCGTCAGCTCAAGGTCGAGCAGCACATTGTCGGTAATGAAGGCGATACCGATCCCCGACGTGTTGCCGACCGTGCCCATGTCGACGAACGGCGAGTTGGTGCTGGTGCTGCCCGGCGTGCCGATGGTGGTCGAGGTGCCGTTACTGACCCCGGACGTGTTCCAGTTGCCCTTGTTCTGGATCGAACCGCCCCAGCGCACGCCCAGGCTCTTGTCGTAATCGACGTTGGCCTCGACGATCCGTGCCTCGATCATCACCTGGCGCACCGGAATATCCAGTTGCGCCACGATCCGCCGCAGTTCGTCGAGGCGGTCCTGGGTCTGGTAGGCAATGATGTTGTTGGTCCGCTCATCCACTGTGATCGAGCCGCGCTCGTCGATTTTCGCTTCGGCGCTGGTCACCGACTGGAACAGCTTGGCGATGTCCGCGGCCTTGGCGTAGTTCACCTGCAGCAATTCGCGGCGCAGCGGTGCCAGTTCAGCGATCTGCTTCTGCGACTCCAGTTCCTGCCGTTCGCGGGCGGCGATTTCGTCAGCCGGCGCCACGAGCAATACGTTGCCGATCTTGCGTTTATCCAGTCCCTTGGTTTTCAGCACCAGATCCAGCGCCTGATCCCACGGCACATTCTGCAGACGCAAGGTGATACCGCCCTGCACCGTGTCGCTGGCCACCAGATTCAGGTTGGTGAAGTCGGCGATCAGTTGCAGCACCGAACGCACATCGATGTCCTGGAAATTCAGCGAGAGCTTTTCGCCACTGTAGGCCTGGCGGTCGGCATTACGCTTTTGCAGGTCGTCGACCGTCATCGGGCGAATGCTGACGGTCAGCTTGTTGTCGGTCTGGTAGGTCGAATAGTCGAACGTGCCGCTGGGTTCGACAGTGATGACTGCGCGATCGCCAGTTGCGGCGCTGTTGACGTACTGCACCGGGGTGGCGAAATCCTTGACGTCGAGACGTACTCGCAGCCGGTCGGGCAACTGGGTGCGGGCAAAACTGAGGATGATTTTGCCGTCATGCTCCTGAAT
Organism: Pseudomonas sp. 86_A; assembly: GCF_017491705.1. Taxonomy (NCBI): domain Bacteria; kingdom Pseudomonadati; phylum Pseudomonadota; class Gammaproteobacteria; order Pseudomonadales; family Pseudomonadaceae; genus Pseudomonas; species Pseudomonas sp. 86_A. Next base: position 179,040 of record NZ_JAFGYS010000014.1, read on the forward strand.
GTCCGGGGCGATGGTCGGGTCCGACAGGTCGATGACCACGTTGCCCTCTCCTGCCGTACCCCGCTGGAAGTCGACGCCGCGAATGGCCTTGACGGTGGGTGCGTAAGCCTTCGTCGGCGCCGCGGCCGGGCGTGGCGCAACCGCAGTGGCCGGCCGTGGTGCAGCCGGTTTGGCGCCCTGCCCGACCACCACGAACAGATGGTTGCCCTCGACCCGCGCGGTGTAGGGCGTCAGTTGCGTCAGGTTGATGATCAGGCGTGTCCGATCATTGGCCTCGACCACCGTGGCGCTGCGTGCGTTGCCGCTGCCCAGATCGCGGGTCTTGCTCGTCAGCTGGCTGGCGACACCCGGCAGATCCAGCGCGATTCGCGCCGGTGACTCAGTGGTGTAGCCCTTGGGCTGTGGGGGCGGGCCGTCGAACGACAGCTTCAACTCGACGCGATCGCCGGGTAACGCCGCCACATCCAGCGCCTTGAGGCTGGCCGCCTGAACCATCGGTGAAAGCAGCGCTATCCATAGCGAAAAACCGAGGGTGGAGAAAATCCTGTTCATTGTTCGACTTCCACTATGAGTGCTCTTTCAAAGGAATGGTGCGCGGACGCTCCAGCCAGGCGCCTTCGCCATCGGGCACGATTTCGACCACATCGACCTGCGAGGCGCTGATGGCGACGATGCGACCGTCGTTGCGTCCCAGGTAGTCGCCGACTTTCAACCGATGCACCCCGCCCGCCCCGCGCAACAGGGCAAAGGAGCCGGAGGCGTTGGAGATCGTGCCGACCATTTCAAACTGTTCGATGTTGAAACCTTCGAGGTATTGCTTGACCCGGTTCGGGTCGGGTTTGACGTTGCGCGCGCCGCGCTGCTGCCCGGCCAGATCGACCCGCACCTGGCGCGAGAACGGGCTGCGCAGGTTGGCCGCGCTGTAGGTGAACGTCGGATAGGAGCGGAATGTCGGCGTCGGCTCGATCTTGCCCGCCGGCCGCAGACGCACTTCGTTCATGTAGGCGTCGAGGTCGCTGAACTCATCACTGCTGCCGCAACCGCTCAGCCCCAGCAGCAGCATCGACAGGGCGAAATAACGCATCGGGGTCATTTTTCCAGCCCCTTGTCGTTATAGCGGTAAGTCTTGGCGAGGATGCTCATGCGCAGCTTGGTCCCGCCGTCCGGGTTGGCGGGCGCCAGGTCGAAATCGTGCAAGGTGACGATCCGTGGCAGCCCGGCGACGCCGCTGACGAAGGTGGCGAGGTCGTGATAAGCCCCGGTGACGGTGATCTGGATCGGCAATTCGATGTAGAACGGCTGGGTCACTTCCGGCAGCAGCTTGATCTCTTCGAATTCGAGGCCGCTGCCCAGTCCGGTACGGGTAATGTCTTCCAGCAACCCCGGGACTTCGGTGTCGCTGGGCAATTGCCGCAGGAGTACGCCGAAGGAGTTCTCCATTTCCTTCATCTGCTGGGTGTACAGCTCCAGGTTGGCGGCCATGTGCGCCTTGCTGGCGAATTGTTCCTTCAAGGTGTCTTCTTCCTGACGCTTGGCTTCAAGCTGGTTTTCCATGTCGCTAATGAAGAAGTTGTAGCCGAGCGCCAACACCAGGACCGCCAGCAACGCCGCCGCGATGGTTTTCACTGCGGCCGGCCAGGAACCGATGTTGCTGGTGTCCAGATCGTTGAAGTCGATGTTGCGCAAACCCTGCAGCCATTCGGACGGTTTCATTTGTCGCCCTCCACGGCTGCTGGCTGTGTCTGACGGACGGTCAACTGGAAGACATTGGCCTGATCCACCTGACCGGCGGTCGTCGCCTTCACTTCGTTGAGGCTCGGCGCATCAAACCAGTCGGAGGCATCCAGGTTGCGCATCAGCTCCGAAACCCGGTTATTGGATTCGGCCGCACCACTGATGGACAGCGTCTTGCCGACCAGCTTCACGCTGGTGAAATACACACCGTCCGGCAGTGTGCGCGCCAGTTGGTCGAAGATCCGCCCGCTGATCTGCCGGTTGCCCTGCAAGTCCTGAATGATGCGCATGCGTTCGACCAGTTGCTGGCGCCGGGCCTTGAGTTCGCTGATCTGCTTGATCCGCTCGTCGACCACGGCAATCTGCTTGCCGATATAGGCGTTGCGCGCGGCCTGCTGCTCAATGGCGGTGCTGATGATCTGATCGGCAATAAACACCGCGCCCACCGAGCCGACGAAAACCCCGATCAGGATCAGCAGGAAGCGTTTGCGCCGTTCTTCGCGGCGCTCCTCACGCCAGGGGAGAAGGTTGATCCGCGCCATCAGTCGAAACTCCTGAGCGCGAGCCCGCAGGCAATCATCAGGGCCGGCGCGTCACTGGCCAGGGCCCCGGCGTTGACCTTGCTGCTTAAAGCCATGTCGGAAAACGGGTTGGCAACCTGGGTCGGAGTGCCCAGACGCTGCTCGATCAGGCGATCCAGCCCCGGCACCGACGCCGTGCCACCGGCGAGCAGAATATGATCGACCGCGTTGTACTGCCCGGAGGCAAAGAAGAACTGCAATGAGCGCGACACCTGCTGCACCAGCGCCTCCCGGAATGGCTGCAGCACCTCGCTGACGTAGTCGTCGGGCAGACCACCCTGCTTTTTCGCCAGCCCGGCCTGCTCGACGGTCAGGCCGTAGCGACGCTGGATTTCCTCGGTCAGTTGCCGCCCGCCGAACAGTTGCTCGCGGGTATAGATGATGCGGCCGTTGTGCAGGACGCTGAGGGTGGTCATGGTCGCGCCGATGTCCACCACCGCTACGGTCAGGCGCTCCTGCGAGGCCGCCAGCTGAGTGGCGAGCAGGCCGAACGAACGCTCCAGTGCGTAGGCCTCGACATCGACCACCCGCGCGGTAAGCCCGGCCAGCGCCAGCGCCGCCTCGCGGACTTCGACGTTTTCCTTGCGGCAGGCGGCCAGCAGCACATTGACCCGTTCGGGGTTACGCGGCGAAACGCCCTGGACTTCAAAATCGATGGCGACTTCGTCCAGCGGATAGGGAATGTACTGATCGGCTTCAATCTTCAGCTGGTTTTCCAGCTCGTCGTCGGTCAGCCCGGCGTCCATCTCGATGACCTTGGTGATCACCGCCGAACCGGCCACCGCCACCGCCACGCTCTTGAGCCCGGTACGCGCCTTGACCAACACTCGGGACAAGGCATGGCCCACGCCTTCGAGCTCGGCGATGTTCTTTTCGACCACGGCGTTGGGCGGCAGCGGTTCCACCGCGTAGGCCTCGACCCGGTAGCGGTCGCCCTGCCGGCTCAGCTCCAGCAGCTTCACCGAAGTGGAGCTGATGTCGATCCCCAGTAACGTATTGGTCTTTTTATTGAAGAGTCCCAGCACTACCAATTCCCTATGACTTTCCGTGAGTTACGGACTCTGTAATACGCATTGCGTTCCTTCACCCCGTCTTGACAGAAGCGCAAATGACGCCCCCAGCAGAAAAGTGCTTATAATGCCCAGCGTTTTTTTCCGCTTTTTACTGCCGGCCCAGGCTGTTCTGTGTGTTACCGGGACCCTGTCGCCACATTCATTCTTTGCCCTGGATGTCCAAAAGCCTTGATTCGTCTGCTGAAATTCTTCGGTTGGTCCATCGTCGCCGTTTTCTGCGGACTGCTTTTAGGTCTCAGCGGCGCGTTTCTTTACCTTAGTCCGGGTTTGCCGTCTGTGGAGGCGCTGAGAAGCATTCAGTTGCAGATTCCGCTGCGGGTCTACAGCAGCGATAACAAGTTGATCGCAGAATTTGGCGAAATGCGCCGTACTCCGATCCGTTTCGCCGACATTCCCCCCAATTTCATTAATGCGTTACTAAGTGCTGAAGACGACAACTTCGCCAACCACTATGGCGTCGATCCGAGCAGCCTGATGCGTGCCGCGACCCAACTGGTCAAAAGCGGCCACATCCAGTCCGGCGGCAGCACCATCACCATGCAGGTGGCGAAGAACTTCTTCCTGACCAGCGAACGCAGCTTCTCGCGCAAAACCACGGAAATCCTTCTGGCCCTGCAGATCGAGCGGCAGCTGACCAAGGACGAGATCCTCGAGCTGTACGTGAACAAGATCTATCTGGGCAACCGCGCCTACGGCATCGAGGCGGCGGCCCAGGTGTATTACGGCAAGTCGATCCGTGATATCAGCCTGGCGCAGATGGCGATGATCGCCGGCCTGCCGAAAGCCCCGTCACGCTTCAACCCGCTGGCCAACCCGGCGCGCAGTAAAGAACGTCGCGACTGGATCCTCGGGCGCATGTACAAGCTCGGCAAGATTTCCGAGGCCGACTACACCGCCGCGATCAACGAACCGCTGAACGCCAGCTATCACGTGCCGACCCCGGAAGTGAACGCGCCGTACATTGCTGAAATGGCCCGTGCCGAAATGGTCGGCCGCTACGGCAGCGACGCTTATACGGAAGGTTTCCGCGTCACCACCACGGTGCCGAGCAACCTGCAGGAAATGGCCAACACCGCCCTGCACGAAGGCTTGATGACTTACGACCAGCGCCATGGCTACCGTGGCCCCGAGTCACGCCTGCCGGGCAAGACCCATGAGGCCTGGGCCACCGAGCTGACCAAGCAGCGCACCATCAGCAGCCTTGAACCGGCCATCGTCACCCAGGTCGACAAGAACGGCTTGCAGGTGTTGACCCGTACCGGCGAAGAACACGTCGCCTGGGACACCATGAAGTGGGCGCGGCCGTTCCTCAATACCAACAGCATGGGCGCCGCACCGCGGCAGCCGTCGGACGTGGCGCAGGTCGGCGACCTGATTCGCGTGCAGCGCCAGCCGAACAACTCGCTGAAGTTCAGCCAGATCCCGCAGGCGCAAGGCGCGCTGGTGTCGCTGGATCCGCAGAACGGCGCGATCCGCTCGCTGGTCGGTGGTTTCGCTTTCGAGCAGAGCAACTACAACCGCGCCCTGCAGGCCAAGCGTCAGCCGGGTTCGAGCTTCAAGCCGTTCGTCTACAGCGCCGCGCTGGACAGCGGTTACACCGCCGCGACGCTGGTCAACGACGCCCCGATCGTGTTCGTCGACGAGTATCTGGACAAAGTCTGGCGGCCGAAGAACGACACCAACACCTTCCTCGGCCCGATCCGTCTGCGCGAGGCGCTGTACAAGTCGCGTAACCTGGTGTCGATCCGCCTGCTGCAGGCGATGGGTGTGGGCAAGACCATCGACTACATCACCCGCTTCGGCTTCAACAAACAGGATCTGCCGCCGAACCTGTCGCTGGCGCTGGGTACCGCGACGCTGACGCCGATGGAAATCGCCACCGGCTGGAGCACCTTCGCCAACGGCGGCTACAAGATCACCCCGTACATCATCGACAAGATCGAAAGTCGCAACGGTGACACGCTGTTCGTCGCCAACCCGCCGACCGTGCCTCAGGGCGGCTCGGCCACCGATGGCTTTGCCGCGCCGGCGTCTCAGCCGATCACCGTCAACGCCGCACCAGTACCGGGTGAAGCCCCGGGCGCTGCCGCCGCGCCACAAGCGCCGGCCGTGGCCGAGCGGATTGTCGATGGCCGTACCACCTACATCCTCAACAGCATGCTGCAGGACGTGATCAAGCTCGGCACCGGTCGCCGTGCCCTGGCCATGGGCCGCAGCGACATCGCAGGCAAGACCGGTACCACCAACGAATCGAAGGATGCGTGGTTCTCCGGTTATAACGCCGATTACGTGACCACGGTGTGGACTGGCTTCGACCAGCCGGAAAGCCTCGGTCGCCGCGAGTTCGGTGGCACCGTGGCGCTGCCGATCTGGATGAACTACATGTCAGCCGCACTGAAGGACAAGCCGCCTCACGTGCAGCCTGAGCCTGAAGGCATCCTCAGCCTGCGGGTGGATCCGGTCAGCGGCCGTGCGGCAACGCCAAGTACGCCTGGCGCCTACTTCGAACTGTTCAAGTCCGAAGACACGCCGCCATCGGTGAACGAACTGGGTAACGGTGCCGTACCGGGCAGCCCGCTGCCAGCGGACGAGCAGGCGCCAATCGATCTGTTCTGATCCAACCCAAGCAAAAAGCCCCGCCTTCGTGAGAAGTGCGGGGCTTTTTTGTGCTTCAAAGCAAGATCAAAAGATCGCAGCCTGCGGCAGCTCCTACAGAATCGGCCGTATTTCCCTGTAGGAGCCGCCGCAGGCTGCATCTTTTGATCCGCCAAACAAAAAGCCCCGACTCTCTCGAATCGGGGCTTCCAGTTGAAGCGCTATAACGGCTTAGCCGTTGAACACGTCATCCACGCTTTTCAGCGGGTAGTTCTTCGGATACGGCAGGGTTGCCACACCGGTCTCGATCGCGGCCTTGGCCACAGCGTCGGAGATCAGGGTGATCAGGCGCTTGTCCATTGGCTTCGGAATGATGTACTCACGACCGAATTCCAGCGGCGCACCACCGTAGGCATCGCACACGTCCTGTGGTACTGGCAGCTTGGCCAGTTCACGCAGGGCGTTGGCAGCGGCCACTTTCATTTCTTCGTTGATGCGCTTGGCGCGAACGTCCAGGGCACCACGGAAGATGAACGGGAAGCCCAGTACGTTGTTGACCTGGTTCGGGTAGTCGGAACGACCGGTGGCCATGATCACGTCGCTGCGGGTCGCATGCGCCAGTTCCGGGGAGATTTCCGGATCCGGGTTCGAGCAGGCGAAGACGATCGGGTTGGCCGCCATCGACAGCAGGCCTTCCGCGCTCAGAAGGTTAGGGCCGGATAGACCAACAAACACGTCAGCGCCTTTCAGAGCGTCAGCCAGGCTGCGCTTGTCGGTCGCGTGGGCGAATACGGCTTTGTACTGGTTCAGGTCGTCACGGCCGGAGTGGATCACGCCGGTACGGTCAACCATGAAGATGTTTTCGATCTTCGCGCCCATGCTCACCAGCAACTTCATGCAGGAGATGGCCGCAGCGCCGGCGCCGAGGCAGACGATCTTGGCTTCCGGCAGGGTTTTGCCGGCGATTTCCAGGGCGTTGATCATGCCCGCAGCGGTCACGATCGCAGTGCCGTGCTGGTCGTCGTGGAATACCGGAATGTCGCACTGCTCGATCAGAGCGCGCTCGATCTCAAAGCACTCAGGTGCCTTGATGTCTTCCAGGTTGATGCCGCCGAAAGTGATGGAGATGCGTTTTACGGTGTCGATGAAGGCTTGCGGGCTTTCGGAGTCGACTTCGATGTCGAATACGTCGATGCCGGCGAAGCGCTTGAACAGAACGCCTTTACCTTCCATCACTGGCTTGGAAGCCAGTGGGCCGAGGTTACCCAGGCCCAGAATCGCGGTGCCATCGGAAATGACTGCAACCAGGTTGCCCTTGCCGGTGTATTTGTAGGCCAGTTCAGGATCGCGGGCGATCTCACGCACTGGTTCAGCTACGCCGGGGCTGTAGGCCAGCGACAGGTCGCGGGCGGTAGCAGTGGCCTTGGTGAGCTCGACACTCAGCTTCCCTGGACGAGGATTGGCATGATATTCGAGAGCGGCAGTTTTCAGATCAGACATTTTGGCATTCCGCTTTTTACTGTTGGACAGACTGGTCAGCGAGGATACGCGCCTCGCAAAGTCCCCACAAGACTGAGCGGTCACCGCTGTCAAGCGCCCTGCCCTACGACTTTGGGCCAAGAGCCACGGCGCACAAGGGCTGGACTGTTCACAATCAGCAGAAAAAATGTCTACAATTTTTCTTCAGGGCAGCGCTTGCAACATTGAAGGATCCGTCAGCGGCAGCAGCCAACGCGACTGGCCGGATTGCAGCCCACCGCGCCGCGAACGATAGACGATCCAGCCGCGAGCCTCGATTCGCTTGCCTTTCAGCGCTGCTAAACCGGCATTGTCGAATTGTCCAACCAGATTGGGTGCAACGCGCAATACAAGCGCATCCTGCAACTCGATCCAGATTCCGCCACGATTGCGTTGAACCTTGCTCACACGCCCACTGATCACGGCGAAACCCGAACGCTGGATCTGCTCCGCTTTCAGTACAGGTGACTGCCGCCAGAGGCCCCGCCCGGCCTTGCGCGCACTGCGTTCGGCGGCTTGCTGGCAGGCGACAAGATCGACATTCGGCGCGACCGCGACCTGGAAACCGAGGCCATCGGCGAGCATTTGCGCCTCGAGATTGGCGCCGCTGGCGCTGTAAAGATGCGCGAGCGTACGCCCGAAATGGTCTTTGGCTTGCTTGCCGGGCAGCAACCCGACGCGCCCGCCGCTGGCATCGACCAACGCTTGCAGGCGTTTGCGTGCCGCCAACGCAAAAGGTTCGTCGCTGCGGCCGTGCTTACCCAGTTCAGGCGTGTTGAGGCCGATCATTCGTACGCTGCGACCATCGCTCAGGCGCAGCGTGTCGCCATCGACCACGCGCTGCACGGCGACACTGGTCAGTCCCGCAGGCGCCGGGCAAAAGGCTTGCGCGCCGGACAGCCAAATCGCGGACACAAAAAAGGCGCCCGCAAGGGACGCCTTTTTCATCAGTCTGGAGAAGTCGAAACGACCTTCCAAAATGATCAGCCTCAGGCTTTTTTGCCAACGCCGAAAGTAGCGAAACGGTCTGCGAACTTCTGCACACGGCCGCCGGTGTCCAGAGTCTTCTGCTTACCGGTGTAGAACGGGTGGCATTCGTTGCAAACGTCGATCGCCAGGGCTTTGCCGAAGGTCGAACGAGTTTCGAACTTGTTACCGCACGAGCAGGTAACAGCGATTTCTGGGTAATTCGGGTGGATATCGGCTTTCATGGTGTATTCCTCAGGCTAGCGTGCCGCCACCCAACACTATTGTTGAATACCGCACGTAATTAGGCCGCGGATTCTACCAGACCTTTTCAATCACGCAAGCTGTCACCGAGACCGACCGTCTGCTAGGCTCCCGGCCCAATACGCGATCCCCTGTAGGAGTGAGCCTGTTCGCGATAGCGGTGTATCAGACAATAAAAATGTCGAATCACAGACCGCTATCGCGAGCAGGCTCACGCCTACAGGGTTATGTGCCTAGTCCCTTTTATCGTCCGCTGATCGAGATCCCCCCGCGTGCCCGACGCCATTCTGCGCCTCGCCCTGCCTTCGCCCCTGCGCCGCCTGTTCGACTATCGGGCGCCGGCCGGTGTGCTGCGTGAGCAATTGCAGCCGGGCATGCGCCTGCGGGTGCCGTTCGGTCGGCGGGAGATGATCGGGATTCTGGTCGAGATCACCGACACTAGCGAAGTCCCGCTGGAAAAGCTCAAACCGGCGCTGGCCCTGCTCGATGCCGAGCCGCCGCTGCCGCCAGCGCTGTTCAAGCTGTGCCTGTGGACATCACAGTATTACCAGCACAGCCTCGGCGACACCTTGAGTTGGGCGCTGCCAGTGTTGCTGCGCCAGGGCGAACTGGCCGAGGCGCGGCAGGAACGCTTCTGGTCGGTTGTGCCCGGCGCCAGCCTTGATGACCCGCGCATCGCCCGCGCCCCGCGCCAGCGTGAAGCACTGACAACGCTCGCCCAACATCCGCACGGCGTCGCCCATCAGTTGCTGAGCAAACTGATGTTGAGCAAGGACAGCCTCGACCTGCTATTGGCCAAGCATCTGGTACAGGTGGAAATCCGCCGCCATGCCCCCGGGGTGCGCCATGAACACTGGTTGGCGCAACCGGAACTGCCGCTGAATGGTGAACAACGCGCCGCTTACGAGGCGATCCGCGCCGGGTTCGACAGTTATCACGCGTTTCTCCTGGCGGGCGTCACCGGCAGCGGCAAGACCGAAGTCTATTTGCAACTGATCCGCGAAACCCTCGAAGCCGGCAAACAGGCCTTGGTGCTGATCCCGGAGATCAACCTCGGCCCGCAGACCCTGGCGCGTTTCGAGCAGCGCTTCAATGCGCGCATCGCCCTGCTGCATTCGGCGGTCAACGACCGCGAGCGCCTCGACGCCTGGCTCGCTGCCCGCGATGGCGAGGCCGACATTATTATCGGCACCCGCTCGGCGCTGTTCACGCCGATGAAGAACCCGGGGCTGATCATCATCGACGAAGAGCACGACGGCTCTTATAAACAGCAGGAAGGCCTGCGCTACCACGCCCGCGATCTGGCGCTGGTGCGTGCGCGCCAGGAAAACATCCCGATTGTCCTCGGCTCCGCCACGCCTTCGCTGGAAAGCCTGCACAACGCTTACACCGGCCGCTATGGCCTGCTGCGTCTCAACGAGCGGGCCGGCGGCGCCAAACAACCCCGCTTCCTGCGCCTGGATGTGAAAAGCCGTCCGCTGGACAGCGGCATTTCCGGGCCGATGCAACAAGCCATCGGCCAGACCCTCGCGGCCGGCCAGCAGGTGCTGGTGTTCCTCAACCGGCGCGGCTTTGCGCCGACCTTGCTGTGCCACGATTGCGGCTGGATGTCCGAGTGCTCGCGCTGCGATGCGCGGATGACCGTGCACCAGCGCTACGGCGAACTACGCTGCCACCACTGCGGCAACGTCGAACGCACGCCGCGTCAGTGCCCGAAGTGCAACAAGGTCGATCTGCGCCCGGTGGGCGCCGGCACCGAACGCGCCGAGGAACGGCTGGCGATTCTGTTCCCGGACTACCCGGTGCTGCGCGTCGACCGCGACAGCACCTCGCGCAAGGACGCGATGAATCAGTTGTTCGCAACGATTCAGAAAGGCCAGCCGTGCATTCTGGTCGGCACCCAGATGTTGGCCAAGGGGCACCATTTCCCCCGGGTCACGCTGGTGTCGATTCTGGATGCCGACGGCGGACTGTTCTCCGGCGACTTCCGCGCCAGCGAGCGCATGGCGCAATTGATTGTGCAGGTGGCCGGGCGCGCCGGGCGGGCTGAAGAGCCGGGCAAGGTGATCATCCAGACGCACCTGGCCGACCATCCTTTATTGGTGCAGTTGACCGAGCAGGGTTACTTCGCCTTTGCCGAACAGGCCTTGAGTGAGCGCCGCGCGGCGGGATTGCCACCGTTTTCACACCTGGCCTTGTTGCGCGCCGAAGCACACAAACCGGGACAGGCTGAAGGCTTTCTCGATGAAGCGTGCAGCGCGGCCGAGCGCCTGCTCGCCGAGCAGCATCTGAACGGCATCGAATTGCTCGGACCGGTGCCGGCGCCCATGGAACGCCGCGCGGGACGCTATCGTGCGCAGCTGTTGGTGCAGGCGGCGGCGCGGGCACCGCTGCATCGGCTGCTCGCCAGTTGGCTGCTGGAACTGGAGCAGATGCCGAGCGGACGGGCGGTGCGCTGGTCGCTGGATATCGACCCCGTCGATTTGTATTGACGCTGACCTGTGGCGAGGGAGCTTGCTCCCGCCGGGGCGCGAAGCGGCCCCAAAACCGCAATGCCAGACAAACCGAGTCAGCCGGTTTTACGACTGCTGCGCAGCCGAGCGGGAGCAAGCTCCCTCGCCACAGGGTAATTTGTCGCCACATATCCATAAGCTGCCTGCTAAGGTTGGCAAGCCCGTCTTCGCAACGGATAATGCCCAGTTTTTCCACCCGCGCATCGATGCGCCGCCGCGCTTGCGGTCGAAAGAGAAGACCATGAAAGACACCATTCGCCAGCTGATCCAACAAGCCCTCACCCAACTCGTCAACGAAGGTGTGTTGCCTGAAGGCCTGTCGCCGGCGATTCAGGTGGAGAACGCCCGTGACAAGACCCACGGCGACTTCGCCAGCAACATCGCCATGATGCTGGCCAAGCCGGCGGGCATGAAGCCGCGCGATCTGGCGGAAAAAATCATCACCGCGCTGCCGGCCGACGAAAACGTCACCAAGGCCGAAATCGCCGGCCCAGGCTTCATCAACTTCTTCCAGAACACCCAGGCCCTGGCCTCGCGCCTCGACGCCGCACTGGCCGATGCACATGTAGGCGTGCGCAAGGCCGGCCCTGCGCAGCGCACCGTGGTTGACCTGTCGGCGCCGAACCTGGCCAAAGAGATGCACGTCGGCCACTTGCGTTCGACCATCATCGGCGACGGCGTGGCGCGGGTTCTTGAGTTCCTCGGCGACGAAGTGATCCGCCAGAACCACGTGGGCGACTGGGGCACCCAGTTCGGCATGTTGATGGCGTATCTGCAGGAAAACCCGATCACCAGCGACGAGCTGTCCGATCTGGAAAACTTCTACCGCGCCGCCAAGCAGCGTTTCGACGAGTCCGAAGAGTTCGCCGACCGCGCCCGTGGCCTGGTGGTCAAGCTGCAGGCCGGCGACGCCGAATGCCTGGCGCTGTGGACCAAGTTCAAGGACATCTCGCTGTCGCACTGCCAGAAGATCTACGAACTGCTCAACGTCAAACTGACCATGGCCGACGTGATGGGCGAAAGCGCCTACAACGACGACCTGATCAACGTGGTCAACGACCTGAAAGCCGCCGGCATGCTGGTCGAAAGCAACGGTGCCCAGTGCGTGTTCCTCGACGAATTCAAGAACGCCGAGGGCGACCCGCTGCCGGTGATCATCGTCAAGGCTGACGGCGGCTACCTCTACGCCACAACCGACCTGGCGGCCGTGCGCTACCGCAGCGGCAAGCTCAAGGCCGATCGCGCACTGTACTTCGTCGACCAGCGTCAGGCCCTGCACTTCCAGCAAGTGTTCGCCGTGGCGCGCAAGGCCGGTTTCGTGACCCATCCGATGGAGATGGAACACATGGGCTTCGGCACCATGAACGGCGCCGATGGCCGTCCGTTCAAGACCCGTGACGGCGGCACCGTGAAGCTGATCGACCTGCTGACCGAAGCGCAGGAGCGTGCCTACAACCTGGTGAAAGAGAAGAACCCGACGCTTGCCGAAGACGAACTGCGCAACATCGCCAAGGTCGTCGGTATCGGTGCGGTGAAATACGCCGATCTGTCCAAGCACCGCACCAGCGACTACAGCTTCAACTTCGACCTGATGCTCAACTTCGAAGGCAACACCGCGCCGTACCTGCTGTACGCCTACACCCGTGTGGCCGGTGTGTTCCGCAAACTGGGCAAGGATTTCAGCGAAGTCGACGGTCAGATCGTCCTCGAAGCCGCGCACGAGCAAGAGCTGGCGGCGAAGCTGGCGCAGTTCGGCGAAGTGCTGAACAACGTCGCGGAAAAAGGCACCCCGCACATCCTCTGCACCTACCTGTATGACGTCGCCGGTCTGTTCTCCAGCTTCTACGAGAACTGCCCGATCCTCGCCGCCGAAACGCCGGCCCAGATGCAGAGCCGTCTGCGTCTGGCCGCGCTGACCGGCCGTACTCTCAAGCAAGGCCTGGAACTGTTGGGCCTGGAAACTCTGGAGCGCATGTAAGTTGGCTGCCAAGAAAAAACCTGCACCCAAGCGTGGCGCCAGCCGTTACCAAGCTCCTGCAAAGCAACCGATCCCGGGTTGGTTGTGGATGGCCATCGGCCTGACGGTCGGTGCGTTCATCGTGTTCCTGATGAAACTGGAGCCGGGCAAGGGCAGCGACACGGTCAAGCGTGAGAAAGTCGAGCAGGCGCAACAGCAGAAAGCGTCGAAGATCGCCGAGGCCAACAAGACGCCGCCGAGCCCGACGCAACCGGTGAAGCCGAAGTACGACTTCTACACCCTGCTGCCGGAATCGGAAGTGATCGTGCCGCCGGACGCCGTGCCGGAGAAAACCCTGCCGACGCCGCAAGTGCCGACCACGCCAGTGACCCCGGCGGAAGCCGCGAAGATCGACACGGCTCGGGCTCAGGCTGCGCTGTCGGGCATTACCCCGCCACCCGCGCCGCCGGTGGCGAAAGCGGCGCCGGTGACCAAGTTCTTCCTCCAGGCCGGTTCGTTCCGCAAAGAGGCGGATGCCGACAAGGTGCGGGCGCAGATCATTCTGCTCGGCCAGGCCGTTGCGGTTGAGTCGGGCACGGTGAAGGACGAAACCTGGTACCGCGTATTGGTCGGCCCGTTCAGCAACCGCGAACAACTGACCACCGCGCAGAAACAACTGGCGGGCAGCGGCTTCAGCAATCTGTTGTTACAACAACGCCAGAGCCGCTGACCTCACGCCGAACGTAAATCGTTCGGCGGACTTTGTGGCGAGGGAGCTTGCTCCCGCTGGGGTGCGAAGCACCCCCAAAGCCTGTAAATCCGGTGCATCAGACAGTCCGGGATTGCAGATTTTGCGACTGCTGCGCAGCCGAGCGGGACGGTGCGACGATTCGACAAGCTCCCTCGCCACAGAGATTTTCACCCTCCCGCGACACCGCTCGTCCCCTCTCCTGCCCTACGGTTGAAATCCTCTCCAGCACCCCCATATGAATGGGCATAAGGCATTTTCGCCCCGCTGCGTGGAGACTCTTCCCTTGACCACCATCGTTTCAGTCCGCCGCCACGGCAAAGTCGTCATGGGCGGCGACGGCCAGGTTTCTCTCGGCAACACCGTGATGAAAGGCAACGCGAAGAAAGTTCGCCGCCTATACCACGGCCAGGTCATCGCCGGTTTCGCCGGTGCCACCGCCGACGCCTTCACCCTGTTCGAACGGTTCGAAGGCCAGCTGGAGAAACACCAGGGCCACCTGATCCGCGCCGCTGTCGAACTCGCCAAAGAATGGCGTACCGACCGCTCCCTGAGCCGCCTCGAAGCCATGCTCGCGGTCGCCAACAAGGACGCCTCGCTGATCATCACCGGTAACGGTGACGTGGTTGAGCCCGAAGACGGCCTGATTGCCATGGGTTCCGGCGGCGCCTACGCGCAAGCCGCAGCCAGCGCGCTGCTGAAAAAGACCGACCTGTCGGCCCGTGAGATCGTCGAAACCGCCCTCGGTATCGCCGGCGACATCTGTGTATTCACCAACCACACTCAGACCATTGAGGAGCAGGATCTCGCTGAATAAGCCTGACGCGGCCTGTGTGCCACGGCTTGTTTCTGCTTGAGGACCGTCAATTATTATGTCCATGACTCCCCGCGAAATCGTCCACGAACTCAACCGCCACATCATCGGCCAGGACGATGCCAAGCGCGCTGTCGCGATTGCCCTGCGCAACCGCTGGCGCCGCATGCAGCTGCCTGAAGAGCTGCGCGTTGAAGTGACCCCGAAGAACATCCTGATGATCGGCCCGACCGGCGTCGGTAAAACCGAGATCGCCCGTCGTCTGGCGAAACTGGCCAACGCGCCGTTCATCAAGGTCGAAGCGACCAAGTTCACCGAAGTCGGCTACGTTGGCCGTGACGTCGAATCGATCATCCGTGATCTGGCCGACGCTGCGATCAAGATGCTCCGCGAGCAGGAAATGACCCGCGTGCGTCACCGTGCCGAAGACGCCGCCGAGGACCGCATCCTCGACGCGCTGCTGCCACCGGCGCGCATGGGCTTCAGCAACGAAGAAGCACCCAGCAGCGACTCCAATACCCGACAGCTGTTCCGCAAGCGCCTGCGCGAAGGTCAGCTGGACGACAAGGAAATCGAGATCGAAGTGGCCGAAGTGTCCGGCATCGAGATCGCCACGCCGCCAGGCATGGAAGAGATGACCAGCCAGTTGCAGAACCTGTTCGCCAACATGGGCAAGGGCAAGAAGAAGGCACGCAAGCTCAAGGTCAAGGAAGCGCTGAAGCTGGTGCGCGACGAAGAAGCCGGGCGTCTGGTCAACGAAGAAGAGCTGAAAGCCAAAGCGCTGGAAGCCGTTGAACAGCACGGCATCGTGTTCATCGACGAAATCGACAAGGTCGCCAAGCGCGGCAACGTCGGCGGCGCCGATGTGTCCCGTGAAGGCGTCCAGCGCGACCTGCTGCCGCTGATCGAAGGCTGCACCGTCAACACCAAGCTGGGCATGGTCAAGACCGACCACATCCTGTTCATCGCCTCCGGTGCGTTCCACCTGAGCAAGCCGAGCGATCTGGTGCCTGAGCTGCAAGGTCGTCTGCCGATCCGCGTCGAACTCAAGGCCCTGAGCCCGGAAGACTTCGAACGCATCCTCAGCGAGCCGCACGCGTCGCTCACCGAGCAATACTGTGCGCTGCTGAAGACCGAAGGCCTGAACATCCAGTTCCAGCCGGAAGGCATCAAGCGTCTGGCGGAGATCGCCTGGCAGGTCAACGAGAAGACCGAGAACATCGGTGCCCGTCGCCTGCACACGCTGCTTGAGCGGCTGCTGGAAGAGGTGTCGTTCAGTGCCGGCGACCTGGCCAGCGCGCATGACGACAAGCCGATCCTGATCGACGCCGAGTACGTCAACAGCCACCTGGGCGAATTGGCGCAGAACGAAGACCTGTCCCGTTATATCCTGTAGGTCACCTTCTCTGTAGGAGCTGCCGCAGGCTGCGATCTTTTGATTTTGATTTATAAAAAGATCGCAGCGTTCGGCAGCTTCTACAGGGTGTTCCATCTAGTCGGATGACCTGCAATGACCAATATTCCCACCGACATCAAACTGCACAAAGCCTCGAAAACCCTGACGCTCACCTACGCGTCCGGCGAGGAATACACCTTGCCCGCCGAGTTTCTGCGCGTGCATTCTCCCTCCGCCGAGGTCCAGGGCCACGGCAAACCGATCCTGCAATTCGGCAAACTCAATGTCGGCCTCAGCGGCCTGGAACCGGCCGGTCACTACGCACTGAAACTGACCTTCGACGACGGTCACGACAGTGGCCTGTTCACCTGGGAATACCTCTACGAGCTGGGGCGACGTCATGACGCACTCTGGGCCGATTATCTGGCCGAGCTCAAAGCTGCCGGAAAAACCCGCGATCCCGACGAGTCGATCGTCAAGCTGATGCTCTAGCCCGACACTCTTGCTCTTTAGAGGGCATTTTCTAAATTCATCTGTTTGAATGCTGCGCTTGGCGGTCGAGGATCGGCCGCTTGCGAAAAAAATTAAACTCGGGTAACCAATGGAGCTGGCAAGTTCCCTGCAGTGCTCTATGAACTGTAAAGCAGCTATGCAGAATTAACGGTCACCCGAGCAGTAGTACCTGGCATTGGCTGTGGAACTGCACAGCAGAAAACCGGGTACTCGTCTCAGGACAATGGAGCGTCGTAGATGAGTAACAAGAATAACGATGACCTGAAGTACCAAGCCTCGGAAAACACCCTGGGGCTTAATCCCGTCGTTGGGCTGCGCGGAAAGGATCTGCTGGCCTCTGCTCGAATGGTGCTGACCCAGGCCATCAAACAACCGATCCATAGCGTCAAGCACGTGACCCATTTCGGCCTCGAACTGAAGAACGTGCTGTTCGGCAAATCCGAACTGCAACCGGCCAGCGATGACCGTCGCTTCGCTGATCCGGCCTGGAGCCAGAACCCGCTCTACAAACGTTATCTGCAAACTTACCTGGCGTGGCGCAAGGAGCTCCATTCCTGGATCGACGACAGCAGCCTGTCACCCAAAGACATTGCCCGCGGCCACTTCGTGATCAACCTGATGACCGAAGCCATGGCCCCGACCAACACGGCGGCCAACCCCGCGGCAGTCAAACGCTTCTTCGAGACCGGCGGCAAAAGCCTGCTCGACGGTCTCTCGCATCTGGCCAAGGATCTGGTGCACAACGGCGGCATGCCGAGCCAGGTCAACATGGGCGCGTTCGAGGTGGGCAAGAGCCTGGGCGTGACCGAAGGCGCGGTGGTGTTTCGCAACGACGTGCTGGAGCTGATCCAGTACAAGCCGATCACCGAACAAGTCCACGAGCGTCCACTGCTCGTCGTACCGCCGCAGATCAACAAGTTCTACGTCTTCGATCTGAGCCCGGACAAGAGCCTGGCGCGCTTCTGCCTGCGCAATAACGTGCAGACCTTCATCGTCAGCTGGCGCAACCCGACCAAGGCGCAGCGCGAGTGGGGCCTGTCGACTTACATCGATGCGCTGAAAGAAGCGGTCGACGTGGTCACCGCGATCACCGGCAGCAAAGACATCAACATGCTCGGCGCCTGCTCCGGCGGCATTACCTGCACCGCCCTGCTCGGCCATTACGCCGCCATCGGCGAGAACAAGGTCAACGCCCTGACCCTGCTGGTCAGCGTGCTCGACACCACCCTGGACAGCGACGTCGCCCTGTTCGTCGACGAGCAGACCCTGGAGACCGCCAAGCGCCACTCGTATCAGGCCGGCGTGCTCGAAGGCAAGGACATGGCCAAGGTCTTCGCGTGGATGCGGCCGAACGATCTGATCTGGAACTACTGGGTCAATAACTACCTGCTGGGCAACGAGCCGCCGGTGTTCGACATCCTGTTCTGGAACAACGACACCACAAGGTTGCCGGCGGCGTTCCACGGCGACCTGATCGAGATGTTCAAAAACAACCCACTGATCCGCGCCAATGCACTGGAAGTGTGCGGTACGCCGATCGACCTCAAGCAGGTCACGGCCGACATCTTCTCGCTGGCCGGTACCAACGACCACATCACCCCGTGGAAGTCTTGCTACAAGTCGGCGCAACTGTTCGGCGGCAAGGTCGAGTTCGTGCTGTCGAGCAGCGGCCATATCCAGAGCATTCTGAATCCGCCGGGCAACCCGAAATCGCGTTACATGACCAGCGAAGGCATGGCCGCCAACGCCGACGAATGGCAGGAGAACTCGACCAAGCACACCGACTCCTGGTGGCTGTACTGGCAGGCGTGGCAGGCCGAGCGCTCGGGCAATCTGAAAAAGGCGCCGCTGAAACTGGGTAACAAAGCGTATCCGGCCGGTGAAGCCTCGCCGGGCACTTACGTTCACGAGCGGTAACTGACGCACCTCGTTTCCCCGAACTTTGGGGGGAAACTGTGGTGAAGGGATTTATCCCCGATGGGCCGCGAAGCGGCCCCAAAATCAGCTGACGCGGTAGTTCTGAAAAACCGTGCGTGATGATTTTGCGACTGCTGCGCAGCCCATCGGGGATAAATTCCCTCGCCACAGGCTCATCCTACAGGGGAGCGGGGATGAATTAATCCACAGGGCCTGAAGCATGCCGCAACCGTTCATTTTTCGTACCGTCGATCTGGATGGGCAGACCCTCCGCACCGCGGTACGCCCCGGCAAGCCTCATTTGACGCCCTTGCTGATATTCAACGGCATCGGCGCCAACCTGGAGCTGGTGTTTCCGTTTGTCGCGGCGCTGGACCCGGATCTGGAAGTGATCGCCTTCGACGTGCCCGGTGTCGGCGGTTCGTCGACGCCGAGCCGGCCGTATCGCTTTCCCGGGCTGGCAAAGCTGACGGCGCGGATGCTCGATTACCTCGACTACGGTCAGGTCAACGTGATTGGCGTGTCCTGGGGCGGTGCGCTGGCGCAGCAGTTCGCCCACGACTACCCCGAGCGCTGCAAGAAACTGGTGCTGGCAGCGACGGCGGCCGGCGCCTTCATGGTGCCGGGCAAACCCAAGGTGCTGTGGATGATGGCCAGCCCACGGCGCTACATCCAGCCCTCGCACGTGATCCGGATCGCGCCGATGATCTACGGCGGCTCGTTCCGCCGCGATCCGACGCTGGCCGCCAGCCATGCAGCCAAGGTGCGCTCGGCGGGCAAGCTCGGTTACTACTGGCAACTGTTCGCCGGCCTTGGCTGGACCAGCATTCATTGGCTGCACAAGATCCATCAGCCGGCCCTGGTGCTGGCCGGCGACGACGATCCGCTGATCCCGCTGATCAACATGCGCATGCTCGCCTGGCGGATTCCCAACGCGCAGTTGCACATCATCGACGACGGCCATCTGTTCCTGATCACCCGCGCCGAAGCCGTGGCGCCGATCATCATGAAATTCCTTGAGGAGGAACGGCAGCGCGCCGTGATGCACCCGCACCCGACACCCTTGGGCGGCTGAACCGCTGCGGCAGGCTTTATGCAGGGTTTTCTACAACTCGCGTGGCAGGACGCCACGCAGGCAGTAACCCGTAACAGCGACTATGGTGTTCTGGTTCGGTGAGTTTGTTTTTGACCTGAAGACGAAGGAGTGTTGAGTCATGCGCGACAAACCTGCGACGGGCGTAGTGCCCAGCCCCGCCGTGTTCATCAATGCACAAAGTGCAATGACCGGCCTGCGTGGTCGGGACTTGATCTCGACGTTACGCAGTGTCGCGGCCCACGGTCTGCGCAACCCGCTGCACAGTGCGCGACACGCCTTGAAACTCGGCGGTCAGCTCGGGCGCGTGCTGCTTGGTGAAACCCTGCACCCGACCAACCCGCAAGACGCGCGGTTCGCCGATCCGGCGTGGAGCCTCAACCCGTTCTACCGGCGCAGCCTGCAGGCGTATCTGGCCTGGCAGAAGCAGGTCAAGAGCTGGATCGATGAAAGCAGCATGAGCGACGACGACCGCGCTCGCGCGCACTTCGCGTTCACCCTGATCAACGACGCCGTCGCGCCCTCCAACACCCTGCTCAACCCGCTGGCGATCAAGGAGCTGTTCAACTCTGGCGGCCAGAGCCTGGTACGTGGCCTGAGCCATCTGTTCGATGATCTGCTGCACAACGACGGCCTGCCGCGTCAAGTCACCAAACAGGCTTTCGAGGTCGGCAAGACCGTCGCCACCACCACCGGCGCCGTGGTGTTTCGCAACGAGATGCTGGAGCTGATCCAGTACAAACCGATGAGCGAAAAACAGTACGCCAAGCCGCTGCTGGTGGTGCCGCCGCAAATCAACAAGTACTACATTTTCGACCTCAGCCCGCAGAACAGCTTCGTCCAGTACGCGCTGAAAAATGGCCTGCAGACCTTCATGATCAGTTGGCGCAACCCGGATGTGCGCCACCGCGAATGGGGCCTGTCGACCTACGTCGAAGCCGTGGAAGAAGCGATGAACATCTGCCGCGCGATCACCGGCGCCCGCGACGTCAACCTGATGGGTGCCTGCGCCGGCGGCCTGACCATCGCCGCCCTGCAAGGTCATCTGCAAGCCAAGCGGCAACTGCGGCGGATCTCCAGCGCGACCTATCTGGTCAGCCTGCTCGACAGCGAAATCGAAACCCCGACCACCCTGTTCGCCGATGAACAGACCATCGAAGCCGCCAAGCGCCGCTCCTATCAGAAAGGCGTGCTCGAAGGCCGCGACATGGCCAAGGTGTTCGCCTGGATGCGGCCCAACGACTTGATCTGGAGCTACTTCGTCAACAACTACCTGCTGGGCAAAGAGCCGCCGGCGTTCGACATCCTCTACTGGAACAACGACAACACCCGCCTGCCCGCAGCGTTCCATGGCGACCTGCTGGACTTCTTCAAGCACAACCCGCTGACCCATCCGGGTGGGCTGGAAGTCTGCGGTACGCCGATCGATCTGCAGAAAGTCACGGTCGACAGCTTCAGCGTGGCCGGCATGAACGACCACATCACGCCGTGGGATGCGGTGTATCGCTCGACCCTGCTGCTCGGTGGCGAGCGGCGCTTCGTGCTGTCCAACAGCGGCCACGTGCAAAGCATCCTCAACCCGCCAAGCAACCCAAAAGCCAATTACGTCGAGAACGGCAAGCTCAGCAGCGACCCGCGCGCCTGGTACTACGACGCCAAACGCGTCGACGGCAGTTGGTGGCCGCAGTGGCTGGAATGGATTCAGCAGCGCTCCGGCACACAGCACGAAACCACGTTTACCCTCGGCAACCCGAACTATCCACCGATGGAGGCAGCACCCGGCACCTACGTGCATGTGCGCTGACGCTTAACCGAACTTTTCTAAGAAGACTGGATGAAAACCCGCGACCGGATTCTCGAATGTGCCCTGCAACTGTTCAACGAAAAGGGTGAGCCCAACGTCTCCACCATGGAAGTTGCCAACGAAATGGGGATCAGCCCCGGCAACCTCTACTACCACTTCCACGGCAAGGAGCCGCTGATTCTCGGCCTGTTCGAGCGCTTCCAGAATGAACTGGCGCCGCTGCTAGATCCGCCCTCGGATGTCGAGTTGGCGCCAGAGGATTACTGGCTGTTTCTGCACCTGATCGTCGAGCGCCTGGCGCAGTACCGTTTTCTGTTCCAGGACCTGTCGAACCTCGCCGGACGCCTGCCGAAACTGGCCAAAGGCATTCGTCATCTGCTCAATGCGCTCAAGCGCACGCTGGCGTCATTGCTGGCGCGGTTGAAAGCGGGCGGGCAGTTGGTCAGTGATACCCAGGCGTTGGGGCAACTGGTGGAGCAGATCACCATGACCCTGCTGTTCTCGCTGGACTATCAGCGGATTCTTGATCGCGAGGGTGAGGTCAGACTCGTCGTGTACCAGATCATGATGCTGGTGGCGCCGCATCTGCTGCCGCCGGTGAAGGTGGCGACGGAACGGATGGCTTTGCAATACCTCGAAGACCATTAACGTCAAAAGATCGCAGCCTGCGGCAGCTCCTACACGGGCCATGTTCGCCGCCCATTTTTCGGTTTGGCAACGATCCTGTAGGAGCCGCCGCAGGCTGCGATCTTTTGATCTTCAAACAAAAACGCCCGACCTTCACAGGCCGGGCGTTTTGTTTTGCCCTGAGGAATCAGGACTGACTGGTTGGCGTCGACGGGGTCGATGCAGCAGTCGGGGTGGCTACCGGAGTCGGTGCAGCGGCGGAGTTCGACGCGCTGGCCGGGGTTGCCGGGGTGGCAGGCTTGGCTGCTGCTGGTGCAGTTGGCTTCGGCGCAGCCGCTTTCGGTGCGGCCGGTTTTTTCACTGCCGGTTTTTTCGCCGCAGCCGGTTTGGCCGCAGGCTTGGCAGCCGGTTTGGCGGCAGCGGTTTTCGCTGCTGGCTTGGCGGCTGGTTTTGCTGCCGGTTTCGCGGCGGCTTTGGCGGCTACCGGTTTGGCTGCCGCTTTTGCGGCGGGCTTGGCGGCGGCGGTTTTCGCGGCAGGTTTTGCTGCAGTTTTGGCAGCAGGCTTGGCTGCCGCTTTCGCAGGCGCTTTAGCCAGTGGCTTGGCTGCTGTTTTTGCAGCGGGTTTAGCCGCCGCAGTTTTCGCTGCCGGTTTCGCCGCAGCGGTTTTCGCCGCCACAGGCTGGGTTTTCAGACCGGTGAGTTTCTCGATCTGCTTGGTCAGGGTTTCAACCTTGCTGTGCAGCGCTTTGACTTCATTGCGGCTTGGCACACCCAAGCGCGAAATCGCACTGTTCAGGCGCTTGTCGAAAGCCCCTTCCAGTTCGTCCCACTTGCCCAGTGCACGATCTTTCACGCCGCTGATGCGCGACTTGGCCGAGGAAGCAGAGTCCTTGGCGGCATCGACTTTTTTGCCGACTGCCGACTTGGTGAGCTTCTCGGCTTTCTCGCCGTCTTTGACCAATGTATCGAAGAGCTTGCTGCCGTCAG
Source organism: Pseudomonas sp. 86_A (assembly GCF_017491705.1). Taxonomy (NCBI): domain Bacteria; kingdom Pseudomonadati; phylum Pseudomonadota; class Gammaproteobacteria; order Pseudomonadales; family Pseudomonadaceae; genus Pseudomonas; species Pseudomonas sp. 86_A. The sequence goes on from NZ_JAFGYS010000014.1 coordinate 202,140, forward strand.
TGTCGATCTTCGAGTACACGCCTAAACCAGCCAGCCAGATTTTGCGGGAGTAGTCTTCGACTTTCCCAATCCACGAGCTGCCTTCTTTATCGGTGTTCTTTTTACCAGCCATCCCGTTCTCCTTAAGATTTACGCGCGACGCGTTCGAGCAATGCCGTCAGCTCATCGAGCTTAGCAGAGAGTGTCTCAACGTCATGTTTAGACGGAATGCCGATACGATTCAAGGCGCTTGCCACACGGGAGTCGAATGCCTTCTCGACCTTGTCGAGCTGGACTTCGACGCGACCTTTGAACGAGCTGACTTCGCCTTTGGCTTCATCGATCTCGGCGTTGGCCGCTTCGAGTTTTTCGGTGACGACTTTTTTGCCTTTCTTTTCAACAGTTTGACCAGCCTTGATCAACTCTTGAAAGTACTCGCTGCCCTCTTGGCCAACCTTGGCGTAGGCACCCAGGCCTGCCAGCCAGATCTTGCGGGCATAGGATTTGACGTCGCTCAGAGTAGAAGTCGAAGCGTCGATTTTTTTCTTCAAAATGACTTTGGCCATGGTGCACCTCACGCGCAGAAGGTTTGAGGAACTGCCCGCGAAAGTGTCGGGCTCAGGCACAAAGTAGGGAGAAAAATTAGAAACGGCACCCTAACAACTGACATAAACAGGTGGGCACACCGCAAAACAAATGTAGGAGTGAGCCTGCTCGCGATAGCGGTATTTCAATCGCATTCCTGGTGACCGACAGACCGCTATCGCGAGCAGGCTCACTCCTACAGGGGATGGTGTTTCAGACCAGCGCTTTATCGAGGGCCTTCTCGATCTCGGCTTTGATCATGCCGCTCATGGCCGACATCATCAGCCCCAGCTCGACATCGACGCGGATCGAATCGTCGGCCACATGCACCGCACCTTTCACGCCCGAGCGCTTGAGGTTCAGCGTGTCGCCCGACCACTGCGGCTCCAGGCCATATTGATCCGAGAGCTTCTGCGCCAGCTTGTCGGCCTTCTCGCGGGCGGCTTCCTTGCCCAGGTTGTGGGCACGCTCAACACTGATTTTGGCCATTGGATGACTCCTGATTGATGAATAAGTCTCGGTAAATTTTGACCACGTCTGCGGCAAATCGTCCCGAAGGTTGCCCATCTTACCTTTCGCCATTCCAAGACAAAGCATGGCTTGGGGATTAGAATGTCGCGCATTCTCTTTTGGTGACAGCGATATGACTGATCAGCGCAAAGGCAGCGATGCCGAACCCACCACTCACTTCGGCTTCAAAAACGTTCCGGAAAGCCAGAAAGCGGAAAAAGTCGCTGAGGTTTTCCACTCGGTAGCCGCCAAGTACGACCTGATGAACGACCTTCTGTCGGGCGGCATGCACCGTCTGTGGAAGCGTTTTGCGATCGAACTGTCGGGCGTGCGCAGCGGTAACCGCGTGCTGGACATCGCCGGCGGCACTGGCGACCTGACCAAAAAGTTCTCGCACCTCGTTGGCCCGACTGGCCAAGTGGTGCTGGCCGACATCAACGAATCCATGCTCAAGGTCGGTCGCGACCGCCTGCTGGACCTGGGTGTGTCGGGCAACGTCGAATTTGTTCAGGCGGACGCCGAAAAGCTGCCGTTCCCGGACAATCACTTCGACTGCGTGACCATCGCCTTCGGCCTGCGCAACGTGACGCACAAAGAAGACGCCCTGCGCTCGATGCTGCGCGTGCTCAAGCCCGGCGGTCGTCTGCTGGTGCTGGAATTCTCCAAGCCGACCAACGCACTGATGTCCAAAGCCTACGACGCCTACTCGTTCGCCTTCATGCCGCTGATGGGCAAGCTGATCACCAATGACTCGGAAAGCTATCGCTACCTGGCCGAATCGATCCGCATGCACCCGAATCAGGAAACCCTGAAGTCGATGATGGTCGACGCCGGTTTCGACCGCGTGACCTATCACAACATGACCGCAGGCATCGTCGCCCTGCACCGCGGCATCAAGCCCTGATGTTGCTCACCGGGCTGCTCGCCAGCGTCGAACTCGGTCTGAACCGGGTGCTGCGTCTCGACAGCACGGCGCTGCCGCGGCTGGCGCATTTGACCGGCAAGGTGATTGCCGTCGACTGCCGCAGCCCGGCGCTGCAACTGTTCTTCCTGCCGAGCGACGAAGGTCTGATGCTGGCCTCGCATTGGGAAACCGACGTCGACTGCACCCTGCGTGCGCCGGCCTCGAGCCTGATCAAACTGGCCGTGAGCAAAGACAAGACCGCGGTGCTGCACGCCCCGGAAGTCGAGCTCGACGGTGACAGCGGCGTGCTGCTGGAGCTGGCCGGCGTGCTGCAGGACCTCGAGCTGGACTGGGAGTACGAACTCTCGCGCTGGCTGGGCCCGGTCGCCACGCAACTGGTCGGCGGTCATCTGCGCAGCCGCGCACGCTGGTATCAACAAGGATTTGCCAGCCTCAACCAGAACCTCGCCGAATACCTCGCCGAAGAATCGCGCACCCTCGTCGGGCAGCGCGAAGCCGAAGCACGATTCAGTGAACTGGACCGGATCAAACTTGATCTGGAACGTCTCGAGGCGCGTTTCGAGCGCCTTTCCCGATCCCTCGACCCAAGCGATAACGCATGAAGCTGCTTGCCGTCCGCCGTCTGTTGCGCATCCAGCGCGTCGTGATCCGCTACCGCCTCGATGACCTGCTGTTCGAGCTGCCGCTGCCCTGGTTCCTCCTGGCGCTGCGCTATGCGCTGCCGTGGCGCTGGTTCCCACGCAAGCCGCTGGACCTGAGCCGTGGCGCGCGCCTGCGTCTGGCGTTGCAGGATCTGGGGCCGATCTTCATCAAGTTCGGGCAGATTCTCTCGACCCGCCGCGACCTGCTGCCGGAAGACATCGCCGATGAGCTGATGCTGCTGCAGGACCGCGTGCCGCCGTTCGATTCGCAGCTGTCGATCAAGTTGATCGAAGAGCAGTTGGGCAAGAAGATCAGCGAAGTGTTCAGCCGTTTCGACGTCGAACCGCTGGCCTCGGCCTCGGTAGCGCAGGTGCATGCCGCGCAACTGAAAACCGGCGAAGAAGTGGTGGTCAAGGTGATCCGCCCGGGCCTGAAACCGGTGATCGCGCAGGACCTCGCGTGGCTGTTCATCCTCGCCCGCGCTGCCGAGAAAGTCTCCGCCGACGCCCGCCTGCTGCACCCGGTGGACGTGGTGCAGGACTACGAAAAAACCATCTACGACGAACTCGATCTGCTGCGCGAGGCGGCCAACGCCAGCCAGTTGAAGCGCAACTTCGAAGGCTCGCCGCTGCTATACGTGCCCCAGGTCTACTGGGACTGGTGCCGGCCGAAGGTGCTGGTGATGGAGCGCATCTACGGGATTCAAGTGACGGATCTGGCGACCCTCGCCGACCAGCGCACCGACATGAAGATGCTGGCCGAGCGCGGCGTGGAGATCTTCTTCACCCAAGTGTTCCGCGACAGTTTCTTCCACGCCGACATGCACCCGGGCAACATCTTCGTCAGCACCGTCAACCCGTGGAGCCCGCAGTACATCGCAATCGACTGCGGCATCGTCGGCAGCCTGACCCCGGAAGACCAGGATTATCTGGCGCGCAACCTGTTCGCCTTCTTCAAGCGCGATTACCGCCGCGTGGCACAGTTGCACATCGATTCGGGCTGGGTGCCGGCGGAAACCAAGCTCAACGAATTCGAAGCGGCGATCCGCACCGTCTGCGAGCCGATCTTCGAAAAACCGTTAAAAGATATTTCATTTGGCCAGGTGCTGATGCGCCTGTTCCAGACCGCGCGCCGCTTCAACATGGAAGTCCAGCCGCAACTGGTGCTGCTGCAAAAGACCCTGCTGAACATCGAAGGCCTCGGCCGTCAGCTGTACCCGGATCTGGATCTGTGGAACACCGCGCAGCCGTTCCTCGAGCGCTGGATGCGTGAGCGTGTCAGCCCGAAAACCTTGATTGGCAACGTGCAGAGCCAGTTCGAACAGCTGCCGCACCTGGCCAACATGGCCCGTGACCTGCTCGAGCGCATGTCCCAGCCGCACGCCAACGACCCGCCGCCACCGTGGCACAAACGCAAGGACGACTGGTTCCTGCGTCTGCTTGGCAGCGCGCATCTGGCGGGCGGCACCATCCTCGCCGCCGGTGGCCCGCTGAACGAACTGGGGCATTGGCCGGCCGGCATCATGGTGGCAGTCGGCTTGTATCTGGTCGTTCGCCGATAGCCAGTTTGCTGATCGGCTGGCACACTGTTTCAACGCCTGAACCCGACTATTCGAAGTACGGGTTCGCTGTCGGAGTCGAAGATGAAAAACTGGCTGGACGAGATCAAGTGGGACGCTGATGGCCTGGTGCCAGCGATTGCCCAGGATCACAAGACCGGACGCGTGCTGATGATGGCCTGGATGAACCGCGAAGCGCTGGAACTGACAGCCGCGGAAAACCGTGCCATCTACTGGTCACGTTCCCGTGGCAAGCTGTGGCGCAAGGGCGAAGAGTCCGGCCATGTACAGACCCTGCATGAAATGCGTCTGGACTGTGATGCCGACGTGATCATCCTGATGGTCGAGCAGATCGGCGACATCGCTTGCCATACCGGCCGTCAAAGCTGCTTTTACCGTGTCTTCGAAAACGGCGACTGGAAGACAGTCGACCCGGTTCTGAAAGACCCGCACGCAATCTATTCCGCAGGACACAAACATGAGTGACACCCTGACCCGCCTCGCTCAGGTGCTTGAAGAGCGCAAGGGCGCCGCTGCCGACAGCTCATATGTAGCTAGTCTGTATCACAAGGGCCTGAACAAGATTCTGGAGAAAGTCGGCGAAGAGTCGGTCGAAACCATTATTGCCGCCAAGGACGCTGCCATCAGCGGTGATTGCAGCGATGTGATCTACGAAACCGCCGACCTGTGGTTCCACAGCATGGTCATGCTCGCCCAACTGGGGCAGCATCCGCAGGCCGTGCTGGATGAACTGGATCGCCGCTTCGGTCTGTCCGGACACGTCGAGAAAGCCTCGCGTCCGTCCGCCTGAACAATTTTTAGAGAGGAACAGCAACATGGGCATTTTTGACTGGAAACACTGGATCGTCATTCTGGTTGTCGTGGTGCTGGTGTTCGGCACCAAGAAACTGAAAAACCTCGGCACCGATGTCGGTGAGTCGATCAAGGGCTTCCGCAAAGCCATGAACGACGACGAAAAACCGGCCGCTGATCCGACGGTAACGCCTGCGCAGCCGGTACCGCCGGTGCAGCCGCAAGCCACCGCTCAGGCCAACCCGCCGCACACCATCGACGTGCAGGCGCAAAAAGTCGAAGAGCCGATCCGCAAAGACGTGTGAGACTGACTAATGTTTGGTATCAGCTTCTCTGAACTGCTGCTCGTCGGCCTCGTTGCCCTGCTGGTGCTGGGCCCCGAGCGTCTGCCGGGCGCTGCGCGCACCGCCGGCCTGTGGGTCGGTCGGCTGAAGCGCAGCTTCAACGCGATCAAACAGGAAGTTGAACGTGAAATCGGTGCCGACGAAATCCGTCGGCAACTGCACAACGAGCACATTCTGTCGCTGGAACAAGAGGCGCGGAAGATCTTCAATCCGGTTCAGCAAGAGCCAACGCCGGTTGAGCATGTGGGCGAGCAGACGATTCACTCCCCTGCCGCAGTCGCTCCGGTGACACCTGCACCCGTGGCCACACAGGCAGAAGCGGTGCCCGCTGCAGCAGAAACCTCGGTTGAACACGTAGCCCCAACCGCCGCGCCGATCACACCTGCGCCTCACGACACCACTTTGCCGCCGCGAGCCCCATGAGCGATCTCCCCGAAAACGACCAGCACATGCCGCTGGTTTCGCACCTCACCGAGTTGCGCACCCGTCTGCTGCGTTGTGTGGCGGCGATCTTCATCATCTTCGCCGGGTTGTTTGCCTTCACCCAGCAGATCTACACCTTCGTCTCGACGCCGCTGCGCCAGTACCTGCCGGTCGGTGCGACGATGATTGCCACCGACGTTTCGTCGCCGTTCCTGACGCCGCTGAAGCTGACGATGATGGTCTCGCTGTTTCTCGCGATCCCGGTGATCCTGCATCAGATCTGGGGCTTCATCGCACCGGGCCTGTACAAACATGAAAAGCGCATTGCGGTGCCGTTGCTGGTTTCCAGCATCCTGCTGTTCTACACCGGCATGGCATTCGCCTACTACTTCGTGTTCCCGCTGATCTTCAAATTCTTCGCCGCTGCCACCCCGGCCGGGGTGGAAATGATGACCGACATCGCCAGCTACCTCGATTTCGTGATGACGCTGTTCTTCGCCTTCGGCGTCGCGTTCGAGATCCCGGTGGCCGTGGTGCTGCTGGTGTGGATCGGCGTGGTCGACGTCAAATACCTGAAGAAGATCCGCCCGTACGTGATCATCGGCTGCTTCGTGGTCGGCATGATCCTGACCCCGCCGGACATCTTCTCGCAGACCCTGCTGGCCGTGCCGATGTGGATGCTGTTTGAAATCGGCATTCTGTTCGGTGGTTTGATCAGCAAGCGCGAACGTCCGGACGAGACGCCGGCCGACGATCACAACGACCAGCCGCCAGCGACCCAGGCATGAACCTGCTGTTGCTCGAAGAGGCCGACTTCATCGCGGCCGACCGCGTCGTGCTGCGTGATCGGCGCCTGACCCACATGCAGGAAGTGCATCGCTCGGAAGTCGGTGACAGCCTGCGGGTCGGGCGCATCAATGGCTTGATGGGCTCGGCCGAACTGCTGCGCCTTGAGGCCGGGGAAGCGGAACTGCGCGTCAGCCTCGATCAGTCACCACCGGCCAAGCTGCCGCTGACCCTGGTGCTGGCCCTGCTGCGCCCGAAGATGCTGCGGCGGGTGTTCCAGACCGTGGCGACCATGGGCGTGTCGAAGGTGATTCTGGTCAACAGCTACCGAGTCGAGAAGAGCTTTTGGCAGACGCCGTTTCTGGAGCCGGAAGCGATTCGCGAGAATCTGATCCTCGGCCTCGAACAGGCTCGCGATACCGTACTGCCGGAAATCATCATCGAGAAGCGCTTCAAGCCGTTCGTCGAAGACCGCCTGCCAGCGATCACCGAAGGCACCCTCGGCCTGGTCGGCCATCCCGGCAACTACCCGCCGTGCCCGCGCGCGCTGAGCGAACCGGTGACGCTGGCGATCGGCCCTGAAGGCGGCTGGATCCCCTACGAAATCGACCTGCTGGGCAAATCCGGCCTGCAACCGGTGCAACTGGGCGAACGCATCCTGCGCGTCGAAACCGCCGTCACAGCCCTCCTCGCCCGACTGTTCTAAAAGTACACACGCACCACTGTGGCGAGGGAGCTTGCTCCCGCTTGGGCGCGAAGCGACCATTGCTCTTCCTTCAGATGAAAATGTGTTTGCCAGTTGTGCGACGGCTGCGCCGCCGGGCGGGAGCAAGCTCCCTCGCCAATGTCGCTGCGTTCCAGACAAATCGGGTTACAGATTGCCATGAGCCCGCCGATACAGTCCCCATAAGTCCAATTAGTGAGTGGTCCGAGGGGAGTCGTCGCATGTACCATTGGTTAGCCGAGAATCTTGGAAACGTCAGCGTCAAACGCAAGCTGGGAATCGGTTTCGGCCTGGTGCTGTTGCTCACCCTGCTGATCACCTTCACCGGGTGGACCGGCATGGGCGGCATCATCAGCCGTGGCGACAAGCTGGGTTTCATCTCCAGCCTCAACGAGCTGACCAAGGACCTGCGCCTGGCACGCCTGGACTATGAAATGCGTCGCGGCGAACAAGGCCCGGGCGCGGTCAACGAGCTGCTGAGCAAACTCGACAGCGGCCTGCAAACCGCGCGCGGCCTGATCGAACAACCAGCCGACGCCGCCAGGGTCGAGCAACAGTTGGCCGCCGTCGCCGAATACAAGCGCGCCTTCGCCGACATGGTGCAGGCCGGGGCCAATCGCGAAGACGCCCGCAGCAAACTCGGCGCCACCGCCGACAACGCCGTGGCCAAAGTCGCCGAGGTGGAGAAATCCATGCTCCAGAGCGACAGCGTGGCGCAGTTCAACGCGGTGATCGACCTCAGCAAACTGATCCAGCAAGCGCGCTTCCAGGTGCGTGGCTACACCTACAGCGGCAAGACTGAAGCCGAGCAGCCAGCGCTCGACGCCATCGACAATGCCCTGAAGAACCTCGAAACCCTGCCGGCCAAACTGCCTGAGCAACACATCGCCAACCTGCAACAGGCCACCGATTCGCTCAAGGCTTATCGCGCGGCGGTCAGCCAGTTCCGCGACTCGCAGGTCGCCAGTGGAAAAGCCCTGGCCCGCATGTCGACCCAGGGCGACATCCTGCTCGACGTCAGCAAGCAGCTCACCGAATCGCAGACCGTGGTGCGCGACACCGATGCCGCGCATGCCAAGAACATGCTGATCATCGCCACCCTGCTGGCCGTGGCCTTCGGCTTGCTGGCCGCCTGGGCGATCACCCGGCAGATCATCATTCCGCTGAACCAGACCCTGAAAGTCGCCGAACGCGTGGCTGCCGGCGACCTGACCCACAATCTGGTCTCGCAACGCCGCGACGAACTCGGCCAGTTGCAGCGCTCGATGCAGAGCATGACTCAAGGCCTGCGCGACCTGATCGGCGGCATCAGCGACGGCGTGACGCAGATCGCCAGCGCCGCCGAAGAGCTGTCGGCGGTCACCGAGCAGACCAGCGCCGGGGTCAACAACCAAAAGATCGAGACCGATCAAGTCGCCACCGCCATGAACGAAATGGCCGCCACCGTGCAGGAAGTGGCGCGCAACGCCGAAGAGGCTTCCGAAGCCGCCGTGGCTGCCGATCAACAGGCCCGCGAGGGCGACAAGGTGGTCGGTGAAGCGATCGCGCAGATCGAGCGTCTGGCGGTCGAAGTCGGCCACTCCACCGAAGCCATGGGCGAGCTCAAGCGCGAAAGCGACAAGATCGGCAGCGTGCTCGACGTGATCAAGTCGGTGGCCCAGCAAACCAACCTGCTGGCCCTCAACGCCGCCATCGAAGCGGCCCGTGCCGGTGAAGCCGGCCGTGGTTTCGCGGTGGTCGCCGACGAAGTCCGCAGCCTCGCCCAGCGCACGCAGAAGTCCACCGAAGAGATCGAAGAGCTGATCGTCGGCCTGCAGAACGGCACCCAGCAAGTGGCGACGATCATGGATAACAGCCGCAGCTTGACCGACAGCAGTGTGGAACTGACCCGCCGTGCCGGTGGCTCACTGGAAAGCATCACCCGCACCGTGTCGGCGATTCAGGCGATGAACCAGCAGATTGCGGCGGCTGCCGAGCAGCAGAGCGCGGTGGCGGAAGAGATTAACCGTAGCGTGTTGAACGTGCGCGATGTGTCGGATCAGACGTCGGCGGCGAGTGAAGAAACGTCAGCGTCGAGTGTTGAGCTAGCGCGGCTGGGCACGCATCTGCAGATGCTGGTGGGACGCTTCAAGGTCTAAGCAGCATTGAAAAACTACTGTGGCGAGGGAGCTTGCTCCCGCTCGGCGGCGAAGCCTTCCTAAATCCAGGCAATCGGAGTCCGTCTGACGCAATTCGATTGAATGGTTCGGGGGCTGCTTCGCAGCCCAGCGGGAGCAAGCTCCCTCGCCACATGGGATTACAGAACCTGACGCAGGAAAGCCTGAGCCCGCGGATCCTTCGGTGCATCAAAGAACTCCGCCGGCGACGCATCTTCCAGCAATTTACCGTGATCGAAGAACAACACCCGATCCGCCACTTCCCGGGCGAAGCCCATCTCGTGGGTCACGCAGACCATGGTCATGCCTTCCACGGCCAGGTTCTTCATCACGTCCAGCACCTCACCGACCATTTCCGGGTCGAGGGCCGAAGTCGGCTCGTCGAACAGCATCACTTTCGGGTCCATTGCCAGCGCCCGGGCAATCGCCACGCGCTGTTGCTGACCGCCGGACAGGCGTGACGGATATTCCCGGGCCTTCTGCGCAATACCAACTTTCTCCAGCAACGCCAAGGCCTTGGCCTCGCTTTCCTTCTGCCCGCGTTTGCGCACGACTTTCTGCGCCAGACAGAGGTTTTCCAGCACGGTCATGTGCGGGAACAGGTTGAAGTGCTGGAACACCATGCCGACTTCGCGGCGGTAGGCGTTGACGTCGGTTTTCGGGTAGGCCAGTTGCAGACCGTCGATGCTCACCGAGCCCGAGTCGAATTCCTCCAGACCATTGAGGCAGCGCAGGAAGGTCGATTTACCGGAACCCGACGGGCCAATGACCACCAGCACTTCGCCCTTGGCGACGGAAGTGGTGACGTTATCCACAGCCCGTACTACCTGGCCACGGGTGTCGAAGACTTTAACCAGATCGCGGACTTCAATCACTTTGCGCGAGCCTCCGCTCAAGCCGGCTGGCGATTTTCGACAGCGGCAGGTTGATCAACAGGTACAGGCCGGCAACGCAGAACAGGATTTCGAACGGCGAGAACGAGGTGGTGATGACTTCACGACCGCTTTTCAGCAGCTCGGTAATCGCAATCACCGACACCAGCGAGGTGTCCTTGACCAGACTGATGAACTGCCCGGCCAACGGCGGCAGCACGCGCTTGAACGCTTGCGGCAGCACCACGTGGCGCATCGACTGGCCGGCGCTCAGGCCGAGCGAGCGCGCCGCTTCGTTCTGCCCACGGGCAATCGACTGCACGCCGGACCGAATGATTTCCGCCACATAGGCGCCAGTGAACAGCGACAGCGCGGCGATCCCGGCGAACTCGCGGGACAGGTTCATCACCGTGCCGATGAAGAAGTAGAAAATGAAAATCTGCACCAGCAGCGGCGTGCCGCGCACCAGTTCGACGTAGATGCTCGACAGGTCGCGCAGGGTCGGGTTGTTCGACAGCCGGCACAGTCCGGTGACCAGACCGATTAACAGACCGAGCACACCGGACACCACCGACAACCACAACGTGGTCCACAGCCCCCACAACAGCGGCCCTGCCGCCCAATGCCGGGTCACGCCCACTACGTCGCCTTCAGCCACATCGTCGCCCTGAGCGAATTGCAGGCTGTTCTCGTCGACGGTCAGGTGCTGCTCGTCACCGGCGTCGTTGCGCAGGGTGACCTGCGCGCTGCCGCCCTTGCGCACCAGTTCGGTGACCGTGGAAATGTCGGTGGCGCGCTGGGATTCTTCGGCTTGATAGGCGAAGTATTGCGGCACGCGGTTCCAGCGCCATTCGTAGGACATCAGCGACGTGGCGTAATACAACGCGCCCGCCAGGCCGATCAGCACCAGCACGGTCAGGACGTGCCAGGGCCATTGGGCTTTTTTCTGTTTCATCTAAGAGCAAATCCATATCGATCAGGATGCTCGCTCCCTCTGTGGCGAGGGAGCTTGCTCCCGCTGGGGTGCGGAGCAGCCCTGAAATCAGCCACAGCGCAACGTCGGGTAGAACGAGTCAACCGGTTTACGACTGCTTCGCAGCCGAGCGGGAGCAAGCTCCCTTGCCACAACGAACGGCGTTATTCCATGTCCTTGAGCCACTCGGTGCTCTTGAACCACTTGTCATGGATGCGATCGTAGGTGCCGTCTTCGTGGATCTGGTGCAGGAAGTTGTTGATGAAGTTGAGGCTGTCGTAGTCCCCCTTCTTCAGGCCGAAGGCCAGCGGCTCGTAGGTGAACGGCTTGTCGAGGAACACCAGCTTGCCGGCACCGACCTTGTTCACCGCCACCACGTTGTACGGCGCGTCGTAGATGAAAGCGTCGGCCTTGCCGTTGACCACGTCGAGCACGGCTTCCTGCTCGTTGTCGTAGCCGTGGTACTTGGCTTTGGCGATCAGCTTCTTGGCGACCATCTCACCGGTGGTGCCGAGCTTGGAGGTGATGCGGTAGTCGGCGGTGTTCAGGTCTTTATAGGACTTGATGGTGCCTTCCAGTTCCTTGCGGATCAGCAGGGTCTGGCCGACGACGATGAACGGTTCGCTGAAGTTCAGGCGCAGGTTGCGCTCCTGGGTCAGGGTCATGCCGCTGCCGATCATGTCGAACTTGTCGGTCATCAGGGCCGGGATGATCCCGTCGTAACCGGTGGAAACCAGCTCCAGCTTGACGCCCATGGCCTTGGACATGGCTTTGAGGAGGTCGACTTCGAAGCCGATGATCTCGCCGCGCTTGTTGGTCATTTCGAACGGCATGTAGGTCGGATCCATCCCGACTTTCAACGTGCCGCGCTTGACCGCGTCATCGATTGCACCGGCGTGCGCCGCATTGACTGCAACCAGTGCCGTGACGCCGACCAGCAGCATCGACAGATACTTCTTCATCTTCAAGTCCCCAAAACCATTGCAATTGCGGCGCGAAAACCAGCCGTGATGGGCAAAAATGCCCGGGTGCGCCAATTCGGGGACGGATGCTAACGCACTCGTCCGTTTGCACAAGGTTTTTTGCCGGGAATTGTTGTTACGGGGAGGGATTAAAAAACAAAAGATCGCAGCCTCCGGCAGCTCCTACAGGTGTTCACATAACCCTGTAGGAGCTGCCGGAGGCTGCGATCTTTTTATCAGGCCGGTTGAGCCTGCATGCTCAGCGGTCGCAACGGCAACAGCGGTGCATGCGGATCGGCTTTCACCGAAGCCCGCCAGGCATCCAGCCACTCGGCGTGGCCTTCAGACCAGACCAACTCGTGCAGACGTGCCAGCGCTACCGGATCGCTCAACAGTTGCAGGCGATCATGGTTGCTCAGCGCTGCCGGACCCGCCTTCAGGGCGTGACGTACACGCTCCTGACGCAGCCACTCGATCGGCTCGGCCTGACCGTGACGGGCCGTCGCCAGCGAGCACGCCAGGGCGTTCTGCTGCGGATCGACCACGGCGCGGACGAAGCCGTCGTTCAGCGCGTGCCAACGGTTCTCGTGGGTGTACTGGTCGGTCGCCAGCAGCGCCTGTGGCGGATTGTATTCCTCAGGGATGAGGAACAGGCTCTCGTCACGGGACTTCAGGCCCAGCCCGACACGGCTGGAAATCACCGACACCGGGATCGACAGCATCAGCGAACCGACAATCGGCACCAGCCACCACAGGAAGCTCGGGTTCAGCCAGATCACCAGCAGCGCCCAGAAGAAGCCCAGCAGGGTCTGTGGACCGTGGCGCTTGACCGCCTCGCTCCATGGCGTGGAGTCGTCGTCACGCTGCGGCGAGTTCCAGGTCGCGGCCCAGCCGAGGAACGCGGCGAGGACGAAACGGGTGTGGAAAATCATCCGCACCGGCGCCAGCAACATGGAGAACAGCATCTCCAGCAGCATCGACAGGGTCACCTTGAACTTGCCGCCGAACTCTTTCGCGCCCTTGGCCCAGATCAGGATGATGCTCAGCAGTTTCGGCAGGAACAGCAGCACGATAGTCGTCGAGAACAGCGCAATGGCTTTGTCCGGGTGCCATTGTGGCCACAGCGGATAAAGCTGACGCGGTTCGAGGAAGTACTGCGGCTCCATCAGCGTGTTCACCGCCAGCAGCGCGGTCGACAGCACCAGGAAGAAGAACCACAACGGCGCCGACAGGTACGACATCACGCCGGTGAGGAACACCGCGCGGTGCACCGGGTGCATGCCTTTGACCAGGAACAGGCGGAAGTTCATCAGGTTGCCGTGGCACCAGCGACGGTCACGCTTGAGTTCGTCGAGCAGGTTCGGCGGCAGTTCTTCGTAGCTGCCCGGCAGGTCGTAGGCAATCCACACGCCCCAACCGGCACGGCGCATCAGCGCGGCTTCAACGAAGTCGTGAGACAGGATCGCTCCGGAGAACGCGCCCTTGCCCGGCAACGGCGCCAGGGCGCAGTGGTCGATGAACGGCTTCATGCGGATGATCGCGTTGTGACCCCAGTAGTGGGATTCACCCAGCTGCCAGAAGTGCAGACCGGCGGTGAACAGCGGACCGTACACGCGGGTGGCGAACTGCTGCATGCGCGCATACAGGGTGTCCATGCCCGACGCACGCGGCGCGGTCTGGATGATCCCGGCGTCCGGCGTGGCTTCCATCAGGCGTACCAGACTGGTCAGGCACTCGCCGCTCATCACCGAGTCGGCATCGAGCACGACCATGTACTTGTAGTCACCGCCCCAGCGACGGCAGAAGTCGTCGAGGTTGCCACTCTTGCGTTTCACACGACGGCGACGGCGGCGATAGAAGATCTTGCCGAAGCCCTTGGCTTCGCGGCAGACGTCCAGCCAGGCCTGTTGCTCGGCGACACAGATATCGGTGTCGTTACTGTCGCTGAGGACGAAGAAGTCGAAGCGATCCAGATCCCCGGTCGCCGCAACCGACTCGAACGTGGCGCGCAGACCGGCGAATACCCGAGGCACGTCTTCGTTGCAGATCGGCATCACCAGTGCGGTGCGCGCGTCTTTCGGAATCGGCTCGTTGCCCGCGCTTTTGCCGGAAATACGGTATTTATCGTGACCGGTGAGCAACTCGAGGAAGCCCATCAGCGCCGTCCAGAAACCGGCCGAGACCCAGCAAAACAGAATCCCGAACAGAATCAGGATGCTGGTTTGCAGCGCATACGGCAGCACTTGCGTGGCGGTTTGCAGCAGCGGTTGATGCAGCACTTCGTCCAGGTCGACGAACGACCAGCCCTGGTACGGCATGATGCCTTTCATGTACCAGCCGGCGACGATGGTCTGGCCGAGCATCAGCAGCAACAGGATGTAGCGGCGGATCGAACCGACGGTGCGCCAGCGCGCGGCCGGCAACACGTTCTCGTCCTTCGGCGGTTGTGGGGGGTTGGTACGCCCGGTCAGGCGGCGCCAGCCACGCACCAGAATGTTAGTGCGCCACGGTTCCGGCACGACTTTGGTCCGACGGATTGGCGGCGTCGCCTTCATGGCGACCCGGCCGCTGGCGTCGAGCACCAGCATTTCCGCGTCTTCCAGCTCCTCGGCGGTGCTCAGGGTCAGGCGCTTGCCCACCGACGCCTGGGCGGCTTCGGCAGGGGCGTCGAACGTCGGCGACGACAGGCGCTGGTGCAGTTCGCTGAAGGACTGGCAGCCCGCGAGTTCCGCGCGCTGCTCGTCGGTCATCGGCAGATGCGCCAGATACTCGGACAGAGTCTCTGGCTGTACTTGAGAGTTACTCATCGGCAGGCAACTGATAGCTCCAGGTCTCGGTCAGGACTTCTTCAGTCGGTGCCGATTCCGGTGTGGCTGGGGCCGCGTTCGCAGCCGATGGCTGCTTGGCGTCTTTGTTGGCCTTGTCCTTGGCATCGGCTGCTGGCTTGGCGTCGGCCTGTTTGGCTTCGGCGGCCTTGGCTTCCTTCTCTTCCTTCTCTTGTTGCTTGGCGGCGACCTTGTCAGCCTTGGCCACCGACGAATTCGACGCCGGTACCGAAGACTTGGCCAGATCAGCAGTGACTACCGGCTGAACCAGCGCAGCACGCATCTCGGTCGACTTGCTCGCATCCTTGATCTTCATCCGCAGGGTCAGGCGCCAGCCTTTGGTTTCCGGGTTGTAGCGCACGCTGTTCTCGACCAGTTCGGCGTTATCGCCAACGCTGACCTGACTGCGCACGTCGGCATCCGGGGCCAGAGCGGCCAGCGATGGACCTTCGAAGTCGACCAGGTAAGCAACGCTGCCGTCCGGCTGACGGATCAGGTTCGACTGTTTGACGTCACCGGTCGAACGCAGGGTCTGCTTGACCCAGGCGCTGTCCGGGGCGTGAATCGCCGCTTCGTCCATGGTCCAGTGCAGGCGGTAGGCGAAGTCCAGAGGCTTGCCCGGCTCCGGCATGGTTTCCGGGCTCCAGAACGCAACGATGTTGTCGTTGGTTTCGTCAGCGGTCGGAATCTCTACCAGATCAACGGTGCCCTTGCCCCACTCGCCCTTCGGCTCGATCCAGGCGCTTGGGCGCTTGTCGTAGCGATCGTCGAGGTCTTCGTAGTGGCTGAAGTCACGGCCACGCTGCAGCAGACCAAAACCACGCGGGTTCTCGACGCTGAAGTTGCTCACGGCCAGGTGTTTCGGGTTGTTCAGTGGACGCCAGATCCACTCGCCGTTGCCGGCATGGATCGACAGACCGCTGGAGTCGTGCAGTTCGCGACGGTAGTTGAGGACTTTCGACGGCTGGTTGGCGCCGAACAGGAACATGCTGGTCAACGGCGCGATGCCCAGTTTGCCGACCTTGTCACGCAGGAACATCTGCGCCTTGACGTCGACAATGGTATCGCTGCCCGGACGCAGGATCAGACGGTAGGCGCCGGTGGCACGTGGCGAATCGAGCAGGGCGAAGATCACCAGGTGCTTGTCGCCCGGCTTCGGCTGTTGAATCCAGAATTCGCGGAAACGCGGGAATTCCTCGCCCGACGGCAGCGCGGTATCGATCGCCAGACCACGGGCCGACAGGCCGTAGGTGTGGCCCTTGCCGACGACGCGGAAGTAGCTCGCGCCGAGCATGGTCATGATTTCGTCTTGCTTGTCGGCCTTGTTGATCGGGTACAGCACACGGAAACCGGCATAGCCCAGTTGCTCAGTGGCCTTCGGATCGAACTTGAGGTCGCCGAAATCGAAGCGGGTCGGATCGTATTTGATCTCTTCGACGGTGTTCGCCGTGATTTCGTTGATTTTCACTGGTGTATCGAAGTGCATACCCTGGTGATAGAAGGACAGTTTGAACGGGGTCTTCTGATCAGCCCACTCAGCCTTTTCGGTGAGGAAGCGGATTTTCTGATAATCCGCGAACTTCATGTCGCGGAATTCGTTCGGCAGGTTGCTGCGCGGGGCTTCGAACTTCTGCCCGGCCAGCTCTTTAGCCTTGGCGGATACATCGTCAAGATTGAACGCCCAAAGCTGACCGGCGCTGAGCAGGCACAGGAGCGCCGAACCCGCTACCAGGGCACTTCGCATGCGTTTGGCAGACATTTTTGCTGCATTACAGGGACTAACAATCACGAGCAACCCTCGCCGAAAACAGATCAAAAAACCAACGGCCAGCTATCTATATGCCAGGTTGGCGAGCATTGTTCCGACTCCGCTGGGGCAAAATGATTCCCCAATCGGATCCAGACAAGTCTCTACCTAAGTCAATAATGGACCAACGAACGCTGATCCCCATAGCGCGCGATTATCTAGTAGCCCGCGTGACAACGCATCAGGGGTAACAAAGTATTTATCGCGAAAACAGCCTAAAAACAGTCGAAATTTCCTAAAAAGGTGTTTCAGACGCTTTCAGGTCTGTAACAAAAAGGTAACCGGGCCATCGTTGACCAGGTGCACCTGCATATCCGCGCCGAATCTACCTGATGCCACAGTGCCATGCATCTGTTTCGCTTTGCTTAATAGATAGTCGAACAATTCCTCGCCAAGGGCCGGTGGCGCCGCGGTGGAAAAGCTTGGGCGCAACCCGCTCTTGGTGTCGGCAGCGAGGGTGAACTGAGAGACCAGCAGCAACCCGCCGCCCACATCCGCCAGGGACAGATTCATCTTGCCCTCGGCGTCACTGAATACCCGATAGTTAAGCAGCTTATGCAGAAGTTTGTCGGCGCTGGTACGCGTGTCGTCGGGTTCGACCGCCACCAGCACCAGCAAACCTTGATCTACCGCACCCACGACTTCTCCCGCGACTTCGACTCGTGCACCGCGCACGCGCTGTAGAAGCCCCTTCATGCTTCTTCAGGCGGCAGGTCGAGCAGGCGGCGCGCCATGTTGCTCGCGGCGCGCACCAGCGCGTCGGTGATACCCGGCTCGGAAGCGGCGTGGCCGGCGTCGCGAATCACCTGCAGCTCGCTGTTCGGCCAGGCCTGATGCAATTCCCAGGCGTTGTCCAGCGGGCAGATCACGTCGTAGCGACCATGAATGATCACCCCCGGCAGGTGCGCGATCTTGCCCATGTCGCGGATCAATTGATTCGGTTCCAGGAACGCGTTGTTGGTGAAGTAGTGGCATTCGATCCGCGCGATCGACAGTGCGCGCTGCGGCTCGGAGAAACGATCGACCACCAGCGGGTTCGGCCGCAGGGTCGCGGTGCGCCCTTCCCATGTCGACCACGCCTTGGCCGCGTGCATCTGGGCGATCTGATCGTTACCGATCAGGCGCTTGTGGAAGGCGCTGAGCAGATCGTCGCGCTCATCCAGCGGGATCGGCGCGATGTAGTCCTGCCAGTAGTCGGGGAACAGACGGCTGGCACCGGCCTGATAGAACCACTCGATTTCCTGCGGACGGCAGAGAAAGATCCCGCGCAGGATCAGCCCGTGAACACGCTCCGGATGGGTTTGCGCATAGGCCAGCGCCAGGGTCGAGCCCCAGGAGCCACCGAACAGCACCCATTTGTCGATGCCCAGGTGCTTGCGGATACGCTCGAGGTCGGCGACCAGATCCCAGGTGGTGTTGTTTTCCAGGCTGGCGTGCGGTGTGGAACGGCCGCAGCCGCGCTGGTCGAAGGTGACAATGCGATACAGGTTCGGATCGAAGTAGCGACGGCTCTGCGCGTCGCAACCGGCGCCAGGACCACCGTGGATGAACACCACCGGCAAGCCTTCCGGCGAACCGCTTTCGTCGACGTACAGCGTGTGGGTGTCATCGACAGCCAGATCGTGCCGGGCGTAGGGTTTGATCTGCGGAAACAATGTCTGCATTGCGCGCTCCGTAAGGGGTCGAGGTCATCCCTGGGGGGACTTCTATTATTCTGCCGTCCGGCATCATAAACCCGATTTACGTCAATGAGCATGCCCGTGCGCTGTCACAATTTGTCAGCCATGAACTCCAGCAGGTTTTCGTAGAGGCGATCGACTTCGGCGACCTGATACCGCGCCCGCAGACATCCGTGAACCAGCCCCTCGCCGTAATACAGCACGGTCTCGCCCCCGGCGGCGGACAGTCGTTCGGCGTAGCGCACACCGTCGTCGCGCAACGGATCGAACTGCGCCACGCCGATCCAGGCCGGGGGCAATCCTCTGAAGTCGTCGGCGAGCAACGGCATGGCCCAGGCATTCGGTTGTGGCGTGCCACGCAAGTACAACGCGTGGTAACAGTCCACATCACTGCTGGTGAGCAACGGCGCATCGGCGCATTCGCTGCGTGACGGCAAATGCTCGTCGCCGCCCAGTCCGGGATAGATCAGCACCTGAGCGTTGGGCAGCGTCTCGCCGGCATCGCGCAAGGCCAGGCACAACGCGGCGGCGAGATTGCCACCGGCGCTGTCGCCGGCTACCAGCATCCGCTCGCGGTCGAAACCGAACGACCCGCTACGCAGGGCACGCCAGACACTGAGGCAATCGTCGAACCCGGCGGGAAACGGATACTCCGGCGCCAGCCGATAATCCACCGCCACCACCACGACCCCCAGCGCCATGGCCAGTTCGCAGCAGATGAAATCGTGGGAATCAAGCCCGCCGAACACCCAGCCGCCGCCGTGCAGGTACACCACACAGGGCGGTGACGCCCCGAATGGGCGAAAGACGCGAACCGGCACCGCGCCCAGCTTGAAGTCCTCTACTTCAAGCCCTGCCGGTCGCGGCGGGGTAAATGCCCGGCACATGTCGTCATAGGATTCGCGCAATCCGGCGAGGCTGCTGTCGTCGCTGGCGAAACCTTCGGTTTTGGCGACAAACGCCGCCATCGCCGGCGACAGTGGATACGTGTTCATCAGTTTTTCAGGCTGGCCTGAACCGTGGCCACGCCATCCTTGCCATCGAAACTGCTGACACCCGCCAGCCAGCGCTGCAAATCTTCCGGGTGCTCACGCAGCCAGGTCTTCGCCACTTCCTGCGGTGTCTTGCGCTCCATGATCGGCACCATCAACTGGCTTTCCTGAGCGGCGGTGAAGGTCAGGTTTTCCAGCAGTCGATGGACGTTCGGGCAGCGTTCGGCGTAGTCCGGCGCGGTGACGGTGGAAACGGTGGCGGCGCCTTCGTTGGGGCCGTAAACGTCTTCGCTGCCGGTCAGGTAGGTGATTTTCATGTTGATGTTCATCGGGTGCGGGGTCCAGCCGACGAACACCACGAACTCCTTGCGATTCACCGCCCGCTGCACGGCGGCGAGCATGCCGGCCTCACCGGACTCGATGATCTTGAAATCCTTCAGACCGAAACGGTTGGTTTCGATCATGGTCTTGATCGTGGTGTTAGCCCCGCTGCCGGGCTCGATACCGTAGATTTTTCCGCCGAGTTGAGCCTTGAATGTCGCGATATCACCAAAGGTTTTCAGCCCTGCCGCCGCCACGTAATCCGGAACTGCCAGCGTCGCCTGGGCATCCGCCAGACTCGGCCTGTCCATCACTTTGACTTGGTTAGCGGCAAGGAACGGCGCGATGTTCTTATCCATCGCCGGTTTCCAGTAGCCGAGGAAGATGTCCAGACGCTTGTCTCGGATGCCGGCGAAGATGATTTGCTGCACGGCGCTGGTCTGCTTGCTTTCATAGCCGAGGCCGTTGAGCAGCACATCGGCCATGCCGCTGGTGGCGATCACGTCGGTCCAGTTGACCACCCCCATGCGCACCGCTTTGCAGGAAGCATCGTCGGAAGCCATGGCGCCAGCGCTGAGCAGCGTAGTGCCGGTGAGGATTAACGCACAACGAGTGAACAGTTTTTTCATGTGGAATCGTCTCGTGCGGCAGCGGGTTATTGTTCGGATCGGTGTCTTCTCGCACCGTGGCCGAAACATTACGCAGCAGACGAGGCCGAAAAGCGACCTGAGGCGACCGGGATTTGCACGGTGGCGACTGTCGGCCCCTCCCCGTCGATCGCAGACCTGACGTCACTAGTCAATAACGGCGAACACACAGCCGCCCTGCTGTTTGCTCTTGCAAATGTAGGTTTGCAAACCCGCTCTGGACTCCGGCTGGAGTTTCCAGTTTTTAAGATCCAGCAGTCGTACCGCCAGTTCCGGGCGAACATCCGGGCGGTAATACAAATCCATTTTTTCTCCCTTGTGGGTTGAATACATGCATCGACTCAAGATGCCACGACTGACCCCGCCTGCATTCGCCGAATAGAAAATGGCTCCATTGAACGATTTCACGGGCTCGGCGGAAAAACCGTCACCGTCCTTCGTCCGGACCGACGAAACAGTCCCTACCCATTGGCCCTCGCGGCTGACCGTATTGGCCGTGAAAACACCTCGAGTGTTCTTGATGTTTTCAGGCAAAGGGCAATGGTCTACTTCAAGTGCCTGGACGCTCATCGTTAGTAGACTTAACGACAGGACTACAGCTGCTTCTACTTTCATTTAACGGGTCTCCCGAAAATTCATCTGCCGAAAAAACAGATTTCGCGCAGACGGTAACGCTTCCGAGACTGAAAAACGGTAGCAAGCATCTGTGTATTACGTAGTCCGATTCCTCATTTTCCAGAGGAACAATGATCACGCCCATTCACGCGATCATTGAACACTTGAATCAATAGTTTGCCTGGCCCCAGGCGAGCAGCTCTTGCAGCAGCTCCTTCAGCACCACCCGTGTCGGCTCCGCCAGATCGGCGCGGTAGCGGAACGGTTCGAACTCTTCCATGTAGGTGCTCTGGCACAGCTCCAGTTGCACGGCGTGGATGTTCTCGGCCGGGTCGCCGTAATGGCGGGTGATGTGGCCGCCCTTGAAGCGTCCGTTGAGCACGTGGCTGTAATGGTCGTGGCGCGCGCAGATGGCTTCCAGTTGCGTCGCCAGCTGCGGATCGCAACTGGCGCCGTTGAAGGTGCCAAGGTTGAAGTCCGGCAGTTTGCCGTCGAACAGGTGCGGGATGATCGAGCGGATCGAATGCGCGTCGAACAGCAGTGCATAGCCAAACTCAGCCTTCAGCCGCGCCAGCTCTTGTTGCAGGGTGCGGTGATACGGCGTCCAGATCTGCTCCAGGTAAGTCGCGCGCTCTGCTTTCGTGGGCTCGTGCCCTTCGCGGAACAACGGGATACCGTCAAACAGCGTCGCCGGGTACAGCCCGGTGGTGGCGCCGGCATACAGTGGTTTATCGTCGGACGGACGGTTCAGGTCGATGACGAACCGCGAGTACTCGGCGGCCAAAGTGCTGGCGCCCAGCGCCTCGGCAAAATCGTAGAGCTGCGGAATGTGCCAGTCGGTGTCCGGCAGGCTTTTCGCGTCCGCGATCAACCCGGCCTCGACCGCAGGCGTCAGGCGCACGCCGGCATGCGGCATGCTGATCAGCAGCGGTACGCGACCTTGTTTGAAACTCAGAACCTTATCCACAACCGCTCTCCTACAAACTTGATTCAACGCCGTGACGCACGACGCGTTTGTCCAGATCGCCACCGAGCCAATAGGCCAGGTCCGCCGGACGATCGATGTGCCAGGCGACAAAATCCGCGACCTTGCCGACTTCCAGCGAGCCATGCGTATCGGCCATGCCCAGCGCTTGCGCGGCATGAATGGTCGCGCCGGCCAGGGCTTCTTCCGGGGTCATGCGGAAACAGGTGCACGCCATGTTCAGCATCAGGCGCAGCGACAGTGTCGGCGACGTGCCGGGGTTGAGGTCACTGGCGATGGCGATTTTCACCTTGTGCTTGCGCAAGGCGTCCATCGGCGGCAACTGGGTTTCGCGCAGGAAATAAAACGCCCCCGGCAGCAGCACCGCGACGGTGTCGGATTTGGCCATGGCGATGGCGTCGTCTTCATCCATGAACTCCAGATGATCGGCGGACAACGCGTGATAGCGCGCCGCCAGGCTGGAGCCATGCAGCGAGGATAATTGTTCAGCGTGCAGCTTCACCGGCAGACCGAGTTTCTGTGCGGTGATGAACACCCGCTCGACCTGCTCCGGCGAGAACGCCAGGTATTCGCAGAACGCATCCACGGCGTCGACCAGCCCTTCGGCGGCCAGCGCCGGAAGCATCTCGGCACAGATGTGCTCGATGTAGTCGTCAGCGCGATCCTTGTACTCCGGCGGCAACGCGTGGGCGGCCAGACAGGTGCTGCGCACGCTGATCGGCAGCTCTTTCTGCAGACGCCGGATGACCCGCAGGATCTTGCGTTCGCTGGCCAGATCCAGACCGTAGCCGGACTTCATCTCGACCGTGGTCACGCCATCGCGCATCAGGCTTTTCAGGCGTTTGGCGGCGCTGGCGAACAACTCGTCTTCGCTCGCTTCACGGGTGGCGCGCACGGTGCTGGCGATGCCACCGCCCTGCGCTGCAATTTCCGCGTAGCTGACGCCTTGCAGACGCTTTTCGAATTCGCCGCTGCGGTTACCGCCAAACACGGTGTGAGTGTGGCAATCGATCAGGCCGGGGGTGACCCACGCGCCTAGCAGGTCGTTGACCGCCGGGTATTCGCCGGAGGGCAATTGAGTGCGCGGGCCGATCCACTCGATGTGCGCACCGAACGTCACGATGGCCGCATCCTCGATGATCGAGTAAACGCCTTGCGCCATGGTTGCGACGTGGCAGTGTTGCCAGAGGGTTTTCATCCCAAGTCCTCGTCTTGTTCAAAATCGTATCGCTGGCAAGCCAGCTCCCACAGGTATTGCGTTGTCCCTGTGGGAGCTGGCTTGCCAGCGAAAGGGCCCTTACAGGCTAGGCAAAAGCTTCACTGGAACCAGTTCGGTCAGGCACCGCGAAGCCAGAAGTTCAGTCGCGGCATTGATGTCCGGCGCAAAGAAACGGTCCTTCTCATAGAACGGCACTTCCTTACGCAGAATCGCCCGCGCCTGTTCCAGTTTGGCCGAGGTCTTCAGACCGTTGCGCAGGTCCAGGCCCTGCACCGCCGCCAGCCATTCCACCGCGAGAATCCCGCGAGTATTCTCGGCCATTTCCCACAGGCGCTTGCCGGCGGCCGGGGCCATGGACACGTGGTCTTCCTGGTTGGCCGAGGTCGGCAGGCTGTCGACCGAATGCGGATGGGACAGCGCCTTGTTCTCGCTGGCCAGTGCAGCAGCCGTCACCTGGGCGATCATGAAACCGGAGTTGACCCCGCCGTTGGCCACCAGGAACGGCGGCAGTTGCGACATGTGCTTGTCCATCATCAGCGAGATGCGGCGCTCGCTCAGCGAGCCGATTTCAGCGATGGCCAAGGCCATGTTGTCGGCGGCCATGGCCACCGGTTCAGCGTGGAAGTTGCCGCCGGAAATCACGTCGCCTTCAGCGGCGAATACCAGCGGGTTATCCGACACGGCGTTGGCTTCGACGACCAGCACTTCGGCGGCCTGGCGGAACTGGGTCAGGCAGGCGCCCATGACTTGCGGCTGGCAACGCAGCGAATAGGGGTCTTGAACCTTCTCGCAGTTCTGGTGCGAGTCGGAGACTTCGCTGCGCTCACCCAGCAGGTCACGGTAAGCCGCAGCGGCGTCGATCTGGCCCTTCTGGCCACGGGCAGCGTGGATGCGCGCGTCGAACGGCGAGCGCGAGCCGAGGACCGCTTCAACGGTCAGACCGCCCAAGGCGATGGCACCGGCAAACAGATCCTCACCTTCAAACAGGCCGCGCAGGGCAAATGCGGTGGACACCTGAGTGCCGTTGAGCAGCGCCAGACCTTCTTTTGCGGCCAGGGTCAGCGGGCTCAGACCAGCGACTTTCAGCGCTTCGGTCGCTTCCATCCACTCGCCCTTGTAACGTGCCTTGCCCTCGCCCAGCAGCACCAGCGACATGTGCGCCAATGGCGCGAGGTCACCCGAGGCACCGACCGAACCTTTCAGCGGAATGTGCGGATAAACCTCAGCATTGATCAGTGCAATCAGCGCATCGATCACCACGCGGCGGATGCCGGAGAAACCACGGCTGAGGCTGTTGACCTTGAGCACCATGATCAGGCGCACCAGCTCATCACTGATCGGCTGGCCGACACCGGCGGCGTGGGACAGCACCAGCGAACGCTGCAGGTTTTCCAGGTCTTCGCTGGCGATGCGGGTCGAGGCCAGCAGGCCGAAACCGGTGTTGATGCCGTAGGCGGTGCGGTTCTCGGCGAGGATCTGTTCAACGCAAGCGACGCTGGCCTCGATCTGCGCGGAGGCGCTGTGGTCGAGGGTCAGCTTGACCGGGTTCTGATAAACGTCACGCAGTTGGGCCAGGCTCAGTTGGCCGGGGATCAGGTTCAGCGCAGTCATTTATGTGCTCCTTTTGTGAGTTCGTCTCTTGAATAAAGAGAAACTACCAGTCGCTCCGGAGCATTCCGTTATCCGTCGCCTCTCGCCTTCTGAGCGATCCGCGCCTTGGCACGCTGGTATGGGTATTGTCAGTGCAGATTCGGTAATACGTTGTGCAGCGAATTCGGGTCTTTCAACACGCTTGCGGCGGCAGCGATATCAGGCGCCAGCCAGCGGTCCTGATCGTAGGCCGGGACCGTTTCGCGCAGCAGTCGCCACGCCCGGTCAGTGCCCGCGCCAAAGCGCTGTTCCTTGAGGAATTCAAAGGCCTGCGCCGCCAACAGATATTCGATGGCGAGGATCTGCGTGCAGTTTTCCAGGGCACGGTGAAGTTTGAGCGCGGCGCTGGTGCCCATGCTCAGGTGGTCTTCCTGCAGGCCCGAGGTGACATAGTTGTCGAGCACCGCCGGCTGCGCCAACTGGCGGTTTTCCGCGCACAGCGAGGCGGCGACGTATTGCACGATCATCATCCCGGAGTTCACCCCCGGATTGGCCACCAGAAACGCCGGCAAACCGCTGACGTGCGGATTCACCAAGCGATCGAGACGGCGCTCGGCAATCGAGCCGATTTCGGCCATGGCAATCGCCAGCAAGTCCGCCGCCATCGCCACCGACTGGCCGTGTGGGTTGGCTTGCGACATCACCCGGAAATTCTCCGGCGTGCCCAACAGCAGCGGATTGTCAGTGCAGCCGTTGAGTTCGGCTTCCACTTGCTTGATCGCGTGCTCCAACTGATCACGCGCCGCGCCGTGGACCTGCGGGATCGAACGGATGCTCAGCGCATCCTGAGTGCGAATGCCTTGGCTGGCCGCGATCACTTCACTGCCATCGAGCAACGCGCGCAGATTGATCCCGACCTGCTGCATGCCCGGGTGCGGCTTGAGCGCGATGATCTCGGCGTCGAACGCCGCAATCTGGCCGCGCTGGGCTTCGAAGCTCATGGCACCGATGACATCGGCCCATTGCACCAGCCGCGTGGCATCGGCAATCGCCAGACAGCTGAGGCCGGTCATGCACGGTGTGCCATTGACCAGGCACAAGCCGTCCTTCGCACCGAGCTGCACCGGTTGCAGCCCTGATTCGGCCAGCGCCTGTTGCGCCGAGGTGATTTGCCCGCGATAGCTGACATTGCCCACGCCGAGCAGCGCGATGCCGATGTGCGCCATGTGCGTCAGGTAGCCCACCGAACCTTGCGCAGGAACCTGGGGGGTGATGCCGCGATTGAGCAGCGCCAGCAGCGCTTCGACTACGCGGCGATGAATGCCGGATTTGCCGTGGCTGTAGTTGTGGATCGCGGCGCAGAGGATCGCGCGGGTCTGCTCGTCCGCCAGCACCGGGCCGACGCCGCAGGCGTGGCTGAGCAAGGTATTGCGCGAGAGCTGGCTGAGTTGTTCGTCTTTCAGCGAGACGTTGGACAAACCGCCCAGACCGGTGTTGACGCCATAGGCGCGCTCGCCGCTTTCGACAATGCGCTGGACGATGGCCTGAGCATTTTCGATGCGCGCCCAGGTCTCGCTCGACAGTTCCAGTTGCGCGCCGTGACGGGCGACGGCGACCACGTCCTGCCAACGCAGGGGGCCGCCGGTGATGATGATTTTTTCAGTCTGGGACATCTAAAAACCTCATACCAATTCTGTTGATACACCCTGTGGCGAGGGAGCTTGCTCCCGCTGGACTGCGAAGCAGGCCCAACGTTTTTGCGACCGCTGCGCGCTCGAGCGGGAGCAAGCTCCCTCGCCACAACAGCAGTCTCCCTCCATATCTCTCAAACCACCGCCGCCCGCCGCTGCACGAACCGGTCGACGTACTCATCCGCCGGCGAATGCAGGATCTCGCGCGGGGTGCCGACCTGAATCAGGCGACCATCCTTGAGGATCGCGATGCGGTTGCCGATGCGCACAGCCTCGTCGAGGTCGTGGGTGATGAACACGATGGTTTTGTGCAGGGTCTTTTGCAGCTCCAGCAACTGGTCCTGCATCTCGGCGCGGATCAGCGGATCGAGCGCACTGAACGCTTCGTCCATCAGGATGATGTCGGTGTCCGCCGCCAATGCACGGGCCAGGCCGACGCGCTGACGCATGCCACCGGAGAGCTGATGCGGGTATTTGTTTTCGTAGCCCTTGAGGCCCACGGTGTTGATCCAGTGCAGCGCGCGTTCGGAGCACATCTGCTTGCTCTCGCCACGCACTTTCAGACCGTAGGCAACGTTGTCGAGTACGGTCTTGTGCGGCAGCAGGCCGAAGCTCTGGAACACCATGCTGATCTTGTGCCGGCGAAATTCGCGCAGGGCGTCCATGTCGTATTGCAGGATGTCCACACCATCGACAAGGATCGCGCCGCTGGTCGGGTCGATCAGCCGATTGAAGTGGCGCACCAGGGTCGACTTCCCGGAACCGGACAGGCCCATGATTACGAAGATCTCACCGGTGCCGATGCTCAGCGACAGGTCATTGACCCCAACCACGCAACCGGTCTCGTTCAGCACTTGATCCTTGGTCTTGCCTTGGCCGACCATCGCCAGTGCATCCTTGGCGCGGTTGCCAAAAATCTTGAAGACGTTTTTGACTTCGATCTTGCTCACGGTTGCGTTGCTCATTTGCTCACCTCATGCCGTGGCCGACCGTACGCCTGAGTAATGCGGTCGATGACCACTGCGAGAATCACGATCGCCAGACCGGCTTCGAGGCCGCGTCCGACGTTGAGGGTCTGAATCCCCACCAGCACATCTTCACCCAGACCACGGGCGCCGATCATCGAGGCGATCACCACCATCGACAGGGCCATCATGGTGGTCTGGTTGATCCCGGCCATGATGCTCGGCAGGGCCAGCGGCAGTTGCACGCCGAACAGTTGCTGCCAGCGGTTGGCACCAAAGGCGTTGATCGCTTCCATCACTTCGCCGTCGACCTGGCGAATGCCCAGATCGGTCAGGCGAATCAGCGGCGGTGCGGCGTAGATCACCGTGGCGAAAATCGCCGGGACCTTGCCCAGGCCGAACAGCATCAGCACCGGGATCAGGTACACGAAACTCGGCATGGTCTGCATGATGTCGAGCAGCGGCATCAGCACCGAACGCAGGCGATTGCTGCGCGCCGAGAGAATCCCCAGCGGAATGCCGATCAGCACCGAAATGATCGTCGCGACCATCATCAGCGCCAGGGTCTGCATGAGTTTGTCCCACAGGCCGACGGCGCCCACCAGGAACAGCAGACCGACGATGACGGCGGTGGTCACCACTTTACGCGTGGCGTGCCAGGCGACGACGCCGACGATCGCCAGCATCAACCACCATGGCGCCGCGCGCAGCAGGCCTTCGAGGTTGACGATGGCCCACAGCAGGGTGTCCGAGATGTGGCGGAACACATCACCGTAATTGGTGACCAGCGAATCGACCCAACCGTTGACCCAGTCGGCGATGGAAAAGGTAAAGCTTTCGGGAAACATAAGCGGCTCTCAATCAGAAATCTCAATCAAGCGATTACGGCATATCTCCCGGCCAGCCTCACGGTTAGCCGGGAGGTATCGACCTACAGCGCCGCGTCGATTTTCTTGGCTGCGTCGTCACTGACCCACGCATGCCAGACCTCAGGATGTTCCTTGAGGAAGATTTTCGCCAGTTTTGGCGACTCGATACGTTCCTTCGCCATGCGTCCCAGGTTCTGGTTCAGCAGGTCGATCGGCAGGTTGACCTTTTCCAGCACGGCCACCAGTTCCGGGGCTTGCTCGTGGAAGGTTTTCGACAGGCCGACCTTGATGCTCACGGTCTTGTCGACGCCCGGTTTCTCGTCGAGTTTGACCGCGTCGATCTGGCCCATCAGCGGGGTTGGCGACCAGTAGTAGAACAGGATCGGCTCGCCACGCTTGTAGCTCGACAGCACCGCCGCATCCAGCGCCGGGCCGGTGCCCGGACGGAAGTTGGTATAGGTGCTTTCCAGACCGTAGCTTTTGAGCATTTCGCTGTTGTCCAGCTCGCAGGTCCAGCCCGCCGGGCAGTTGTAGAAACGGCCCTTGGACGGCTCTTCGGCGTCTTTGAAGATGGCGGCGTATTTGCCCAGATCGGCAATGTTTTTCAGGTCCGGGGCTTTCGGCTCAAGCTTGCGCTTGGCGTCGCCTTCGATCACGTAGCGCGGCACGTACCAGCCTTCGACGGCGCCGACGATCGGCGCACCGACACCGACGACCTTGCCGGCCTTCTCGGCCTTGTTCCAGACCTCGCTGCGGCCGACCCATTCTTCGGCGAACACTTGAATATCGTTGCTGCTCAGGGCGTTCTCCATGGTGATGGAGTTGCCCGGCAGGCTGTCGGTCTTGCAGTCGTAACCTTTCTCCAGCACCACTTGCAGCACGTCGGTCAGCAGCATGCCGCTTTCCCAGTTCAGGCCGGCGAATTTCACCGGTTTGCCGGATTCGCACCAACCGGCGGCCTGGGTGGCGCCGGCACTGGCCAGCAGGCCCATGGACAGCAATGTGGTGAGCAGGGTCTTGTTCGATTTCATTGTTGCGACGCTCCTAATCATGAATTGGCTTACGGCAGTCAAGAGGCATCCAGCCCTGTCCACGTCCAATCAGGCCTGCGCCGCAGCGCGACCGGCCCCACTTTTTTCAGGTGGTACAACGCTGTTCTGCTCGACCGGCAGAATCAGATGATCAGGCACCGAGCCGTGCCATTTTATGGCGCACACGTAATACAGGGCGGCAGGCAGCACCAGACCGATGATCCAGGAGATGTCCACATCGCCGAGGGCGGCCACCAGCGGGCCGGTGTAGAACTTGGTGGAGATGAACGGCAGCTGCACCAGCACACCGAACACGTAGATGCTGATCCCGAGCAGGTTCCAGCGCCCGTAGCGACCGTTCGGATCGGCCAGCGCCGGTACGTCGTAGCGCTCGCGGGTAATGCAGTAGTAGTCGACCAGGTTGATCGCGCTCCAGGGCGTGAAAAATGCCAGCAGGAACAGGATGAACGACTTGAATGCACCGAGGAACGAGTGCTGGCCGAGCAAGGCGATCAGGGTCGCCGCACCGACGATCACCAGCACGAACACCAGACGCTGCATGCGCGAGACCGTCAAGTTCCCGCGGAAACCACTGATGATGGTGGCTATGCACATGAAGCTGCCGTAGGAGTTCAGCGTCGAGATGGTTACCTTGCCGAACGCGATGCTGAAGTACAGCAGCGCCGCGGTGGCACCGGTGCCGCCCAGCCCGACGATGTACGCCACTTCGTGACCGGCAAACTGGCCGTTGGCCGAAGCGGCGGCGAACACGCCAAGAACCATCGCCACTTGCGCCCCGATCACCGAACCAGCACCCGCGGCGAAGAAGGTTTTCACCGAGGAAACCTTGCTCGGCAGGTAGCGCGAATAGTCCGCCACATACGGGCCGAACGCGATCTGCCAGGACGCCGCGAGCGACACCGCCAGCAGGAAGCTGCTCCAGCTGAAGTGGCGGATCTGCAACAGAGCCCCGACATCCACCTGACTCAGCAGACGGCTGAACAGGTACACGAAGGCGATCACGCCAATCACGCTGGCGACCCGGCCGATCCAGTGGATCACCCGATAACCGAGCACCGTGACCAGTACAATGACGCTGGCGAACAGCAGGATGCCAACGGTGTCGCTGACGCCGAACAGCTGGCCCAGCGCCTGACCGGACAACACGGTGCCGGTAGCGGTGAAGCCCAGGTACATCAGGCACACCAGAACAATCGGGATCGCCGCGCCATAAACCCCGAACTGCACGCGGCTGGAAATCATCTGCGGCAGGCCCAGTTTCGGCCCTTGCGCGGCGTGCAGCGCCATCACGCCGCCGCCCAGCAGTTGACCGATCAACAGACCGATCAACGACCAGAACACATCACCGCCCAGCACCACGGCCAAGGCCCCGGTGACAATCGCGGTGATTTGCAGGTTCGCCCCCATCCACAGGGTGAACTGGCTCAACAGACGACCGTGTCTTTCCGCTTCGGGGATGTAGTCGATCGAACGCCTTTCGATCAACGGTTTGTTGCCTGCACGATCGGGGGTTACAGCCATGATTCAACCTCTGTGGATTGTTATTCTGGGTTGGTTCGTACCCCTGTAGGAGCTGTCGAGTGAAACGAGGCTGCGATCTCTTGATCTTAAAAAATCAACATCAAAAGATCGCAGCCTTCGGCAGCTCCTACAGGGTTGAGCGTTTATTTGCCGGTAATCATCGGCAGGTTCAGACCCTGCTCCTTGGCGCAGTCGATGGCGATCTGGTAACCGGCATCGGCGTGACGCATGACCCCAGTGGCCGGGTCGTTGTGCAGCACGCGGGCAATGCGCTCGGCCGCTTCATCGGTACCGTCGCAGACAATCACCATGCCCGAGTGCTGCGAGAAGCCCATGCCCACGCCACCGCCGTGGTGCAGGGAAACCCAGGTCGCGCCGCTCGCGGTGTTCAGCAAAGCGTTGAGCAGTGGCCAGTCGGACACGGCGTCGGAACCGTCCTGCATCGATTCGGTTTCGCGGTTCGGGCTGGCCACCGAGCCGGAGTCGAGGTGGTCGCGACCGATCACGATCGGTGCCGACAACTCGCCGCTGCGCACCATTTCATTGAACGCCAGACCGAGCTTGGCGCGCAGGCCCAGACCGACCCAGCAGATACGCGCCGGCAGACCCTGGAAGCTGATGCGCTCGCGGGCCATGTCCAGCCAGTTGTGCAGGTGCGCGTCGTCCGGGATCAGTTCTTTGACCTTGGCGTCGGTTTTGTAGATGTCTTGCGGATCGCCCGACAGCGCCGCCCAGCGGAACGGGCCGATGCCACGGCAGAACAGCGGACGAATATAGGCCGGTACGAAGCCCGGGAAGTCGAACGCGTTTTCCACGCCTTCTTCCTGCGCCATCTGACGGATGTTGTTGCCGTAGTCGAAGGTCGGAATGCCTTGCTTCTGGAATTCCAGCATCGCTTTGACGTGTACGGCCATCGATTGCTTGGCGGCTTTGATCACAGCGGCCGGCTCGGTCTTGGCGCGGGCGCGGTACTCGTCCCAGGTCCAGCCGGCTGGCAAGTAACCGTTGAGCGGGTCGTGGGCGCTGGTCTGGTCGGTGACCATGTCCGGGCGTACGCCGCGCTTGACCAGTTCCGGGAGAATTTCTGCGGCGTTACCCAGCAGCGCGATAGAGATCGCTTTGCCTTCGGCGGTGTATTTGGCGATGCGCGCCAGCGCGTCGTCGAGGTCTTTGGCTTGCTCGTCGACGTAGCGGCTTTTCAGGCGGAAATCGATGCTCACCTGCTGGCATTCGATGTTCAGCGAGCAAGCGCCGGCCAGGGTTGCCGCCAGCGGTTGTGCGCCGCCCATGCCGCCGAGGCCTGCGGTCAGCACCCACTTGCCTTTGAGGTTGTCGTTGTAATGCTGGCGACCGGCTTCAACGAAGGTTTCGTAGGTGCCTTGGACGATGCCCTGGCTGCCGATGTAGATCCAGCTGCCGGCGGTCATCTGGCCGTACATGGCCAGGCCTTTGGCGTCGAGTTCGTTGAAGTGCTCCCAGCTCGCCCAGTGCGGTACGAGGTTGGAGTTGGCGATCAGCACGCGCGGGGCATTGCTGTGGGTCTTGAACACGCCGACCGGCTTGCCGGATTGCACCAGCAGGGTCTCGTCGTCGTTCAGGTTGGTCAGGCTCTCGACGATCTTGTCGTAGCACTCCCAGTTGCGCGCAGCGCGACCGATACCACCGTAGACCACCAGCTCTTTAGGGTTCTCGGCCACTTCCGGGTCGAGGTTGTTCATCAGCATGCGCAGCGGCGCTTCGGTCAGCCAGCTCTTGGCGGTCAGCTTGTTGCCGCGCGATGCACGGATTTCGACGTCGCGAAACTTAGTCATTTTGTTGTCAGTCACGAAAGAGACTCCTCAGCGATCAATTCAAACCAACCCTGGCAGTGGGCAAGCAGCCTGCGCGCCTCAATGCGCGACAAGCGAATCAGTGGACGCTGCGGACTTATACGCATACGTCTTTACTTGTACATACAAGCATATGCAATCAAGCGGCCAACTTGCTGGAGGGGCGTTCAGGAAAAATCGCGGACAGGGCTACAGAGCGCCTGAAACAAGGCTTTCGGCGCTGATGAAAATTTTCGCGGATGTGTTCGGGGGGAATGGACGGCTGTTACGAAGGCGGGGTTTTGCGCCACGCTGGGGCGTTCGGTAACAAGTTGGTGCGTGAAGGGAAACAGAGCTTGTGAATGCAATTGTGGCGAGGGAGCTTGCTCCCGCTGGGCTGCGAAGCGGCCCAAAATCGGTGTTGACCGGAATGGGGAGTCCTTCGGCCTCCAGCGGGAGCAAGCTCCCTCGCCACAGGGGATTTGCAGAATACAGGGATCAGCGTGCGGTCAGTTCGATCACGCAGCAACCGCCATTGACCGCGACCTCAACCAGCCCGGTGTTACCGTCCAGTTGCAGGCAATCATGCCGTCCAAGCTGCGCGGTCTTTTCACCGACCGTTACTTCGAGCAACTCACTGACACTGAACACCAGCACCGTCGATGCCGAGCTGAAAAACCGCTGCTCACCGTCCAGCCACTGCAGTCGTGCGCTGTAGCGCTGCGGTGCGTAGATCAGGTTGAAGTCGCGAATGGCGCCGCCGAGCAGCGTGCACGACACCTGGCTCTCACCACTGAAAGCGAACGGGTCGAGCGGTAACAGCGGGCGTGTGTCATCGCCGTCGACACACAGGGTCATGCCATCGCCCTGCAACACCGTGATGACTCGCTGGTAACCGATAAAGGTCGAAAAACCGCCCGACTCGGCAATGTCGGCAATCGACAGGCGCCAGCCGAAACCCTCAAGGCCTGCGCCGGCGTCGCGGGTGATTTCTTCAGTGCTGCCGCCGCCGTTTTTCCACGGCATGCGCGGGTAACCCTCGGCGCGTAAAACTTTCACTTCACTGCTCATTTATGAAAGCGTCCTTCCAGACGATGACGGGAACCTGGGTGGATCAGGCGCGCCGCCGTCACCGGCTGGCGCCCCGACCACGTGCGGCGGCGGATCAACAGGCACGGCTCGCCTTTTTCGATCTGCAGCAACTTGCACTCGGACGGCTCGGCGAGGATCGCTTCGACCACGTGCTCGCCCTCGGTCAGCGGCGCCACCTGGTTGAGATAGGCGTAAGGGGTTTGCAGGGTGAAGTCCTGCTTGAGGTATTCCGGAGCGACCAGCGCGTTGACGAAACGGTCTTCGATTTGCACCGGAATGTCGTTTTCGTAATGCACGATCAGCGAATGGAAGACCTTCTGCCCTTCGCGCATGTCCAGCGCCAGTGCGCGCTCGGAACCGGCGGCCTCTTCTTCTAGGGTGATCACCTGGCAGGTGTGGCGATGGCCACGGGAGGCGATTTCGTCGGCGATGTTGTGCACTTCGAACAGCGCAGACTGGCTCTTCGGTTCGGCGACGAACGTGCCGACGCCTTGCATGCGCACCAGCAGGCCGTCGGCAGTCATCTCGCGCAGCGCGCGGTTGATGGTCATGCGACTGAAGCCGAGCTGGTTGACCAGCTCGCTTTCCGACGGCACGCGGTAGTGCGGCGGCCAGTTACCGCTGTCGATCTGCTGGGTGATCATCTGTTTGACGCGGGCGTACAAGGGCGCCGGACTGTCGCCCAGGTTCGCGGCCAACGGGGAGACTGGAGGCGGAGTCGGCACGGTTGATCCCTGTTCATTGATGAAAGTGACTAGCTTGCCGGAGTTTACCGGGCAGGCAAACGTCTGTATATGTATATACAAATAACACACGATGGGGTGCTGAACCATGTCCGCCTTCTTTGCCGAACGCGCGCTGCTGCCTAACGGATGGGCCAACAATGTACGTCTTGAGGTCAGCGCCGAAGGCGTGTTGACCCAAATCCTGGCCGATTCCACCGCAGATGGCGCCGAACGGCTGAGCGGTCCGCTGTTGCCGGGCATGCCCAATCTGCACTCCCACGCTTTCCAGCGCGCGATGGCCGGCCTGGCCGAAGTGGCCGGCAATCCCAATGACAGTTTCTGGACCTGGCGCGACCTGATGTATCGGCTGGTCGGAAAAATCAGCCCGGAGCAACTCGGCGTCATCGCCCGTCAGCTGTACATTGAGATGCTCAAGGCCGGTTATACCTCGGTCGCCGAATTCCATTACGTGCATCACGACAATAACGGCCAGCCTTACGCCGACCCGGCTGAACTGGCGCTACGCATCAGCCAGGCCGCGAGTGAAAGTGGCATCGGCCTGACCCTGCTGCCGGTGCTCTACAGCCACGCAGGTTTTGGCGGGCAGACGCCGAACGACGGCCAGCGCCGCTTCATCAACAGCACCGAAAACTACCTGAATCTGCAGTCGCGCCTGCAGCCACTGCTGGCGCAGCAAAAGGCACAATCGCTGGGGTTGTGCTTCCACTCGTTACGCGCGGTCACCCCGCAGCAGATCAGCGAAGTGCTGGCGGCCAGCGACAAACAGTGCCCGGTGCACATTCACATCGCCGAACAGCAGAAGGAAGTCGATGACTGCCTGAGCTGGAGCGGTCGCCGTCCGTTGCAATGGCTCTACGAAAACACCGAGGTCGATCAGCGCTGGTGCCTGGTCCACGCGACCCACGCCAACCTGGAAGAAGTCACGCTGATGGCCAAGAGTCGCGCCATTGCCGGCCTGTGCCTGACCACGGAAGCCAACCTCGGCGACGGGATCTTCCCGGCGGTGGATTTCCTCGCCCAGGGCGGGCGCATGGGCATCGGTTCGGACAGCCATGTCTCGCTCAGCGTGGTCGAAGAACTGCGTTGGCTGGAATACGGCCAGCGCCTGCGCGATCAACGCCGCAACCGCTTGTATGGCGCGGATCAGCCGATGGTCGGGCGCACCCTGTATGACGCCGCGCTGGAGGGCGGCGCCCAGGCGCTGGGGCAACCGATTGGCGCACTGAAGGTTGGCAAGCGTGCGGACTGGATCGTGCTGGATGGCAATGATCCGTATCTGGCCACGGCCCAAGGTGACGGGATCCTGAATCGCTGGTTGTTCGCCGGCGGCGATCGCCAGGTGCGCGATGTGCTGGTCAACGGCCAGTGGGTGGTGCGTGACGGGCGGCATGCTGGCGAAGAAGACAGTGCTCGCGCGTTCACCCAGGTTCTGCGCGAACTTTTAGGCTAAGAAAAGCAAAAGATCGCAGCCTGCGGCAGCGCCTACATGGAAATGAGATGGTTCCAGTAGGGGCTGCCGAAGGCTGCGATCTTTTCGCTCTTAATTCGAAGTTTTGGCCATCTGCCGATCGGTCGCGCGCCAGATCAGTCGCGTGGTGTCATAACCCTGCTGCCGCGCCTTGCTCAGCAGCTCCTCACGCACCACACCGTTGACGGTCGGCGTGCGGGACAGCAGCCAGAGGTATTTGCGGCTCGGGTCGCCGACAATGGCGGTCTTGTAGTCATCGCTGACGTACAGCACCCAGTATTCACCTTTCGCCACACCCGGAATCAGCCGTGAGAACCAGGTATCGAATTCGACCCACAGTTTGTCGGTCTTGCCCGGCACCTGTGGATAAGCCTGGCCCTTGGCCTCTTCCCACTGCCAGTCGGCAGTCAGGCAGCGATTGAGCACATCGACGTTGCCGTCAGGCCTGAGCGCGTAATGGGCTTCGGACTGCGCGCAATTGCGCTGGAAGTACATCGGCAATCGCGCCAGTTCGTACCAGGTGCCCTGGTAACGCTTGAGGTTGACGCTGTGGACTGTCTTGGGCGCCAGCGGATCTTCACCGTGCGTGGCGCAGCCGGCCAGTACCAGGCCGGCAAAAAGAACAAACAATAACCGCTTCATTATTTTTCTCCCGTGGGCGCGTAGCCCCGGATTACTTCAGGCCTTGGCCGGAAAACATCAACACTTTGTCACCGGCGTACTGCACGCTGATAAAGCTTTTCTGGTCGCCCCAGGTGCAACTGGACATGCCGAGCGCGCCCGAGCAGTCAGTGGGTTTGCCGAGCAGCGTCTCCACTTCGGCCTTGGCCATGCCGGCCGAAAGCTTGGAATAGTTTTCCTGATTGACCTTGCTGCACGCGGCCAGCAGCACGCAAAAAGTCAGAAGGGCGATAGATCGCAGCGACATGAAGTAACTCCTGGAGCGGAAGGGGGGTGGCATGGCGCCAACCAGAAGCTTAGAAGAGAAAACCCCTTTCTGGTTCCCCACGCGGGTGGCTATTTATTGCTCCGCTCGTCTGGCATTTACCGGCAAATCAGCGACTTTTTGCGGCTATTGAGCATTTCGTCGCATTTCCTCAAAACCGCCTAATCTTTGGCGCGCCGCGGTCGAAATAAGAGCAGCGCAAAGCCTCCGAGTGTGGCAAATTGCCGCCCTTTCTCGACCAGCCCCTTCGCGGTAGTTCATTCGATGACCAGAAACATGAAATTCAGCCACAAGATCTTGTTGGCTGCCGCCCTCGTGGTGGCCGTTGCGTTCGCCTGTTTCATTTTCTTCAACGACTATCGACAACGCGAAGCCCTGAGCAGCAGCACCGAGGCCTCGATGCAGGAGCTGGGCAGCCTCACCACCAGCAACATCCAGACCTGGCTGGAAAGCCGCATCCAGTTGCTGCAATCGCTGTCGCAGCAAGTCGCCGCCGACGGCAGCGCCCCCGCCAGCCTGAAACGCATCATCGACCTGCCCGCCTACACCGGCAATTTCCAGCTCAGCTACTTCGGTGGCGCTGACGGCGTGATGTTCTCCGTACCCGCCGGCAATCGTGCGCCGGACTACGATCCGCGCGCCCGTGGCTGGTACAAGGCGGCCACCAGCGCCCAGCAGACCATCGTCACCGAGCCGTACATCGCCGCCTCGTCGGGCAAACTGGTGATCACCGTCGCCACTCCGGTGCAGCGTCAGGGCCAGATGATCGGTGTGGCCGGTGCGGACATCGACCTGACCAGCGTCAGCGCGATCATCAACTCGCTCAACTTTGGTGGCCACGGCCATGCGTTCATCGTCAGCGCCGATGGCAAAATCCTGATCCACCCGGACAGCAAACTGGTGCTCAAGACGCTCGCCGAGGCCTACCCGAACGGCGCACCGAAAGTCAGCCCGGGCCTGAAAGAAGTCGAGTTCGACGGCAAGACCCAACTGATCTCGTTCACCCGCGTCAACGGCGTGCCATCGGCCGACTGGTATGTGGCGCTGGTGCTGGACAAGGACACCGCGTTCTCGATGCTCAGCGAGTTCCGCACCTCGGCGCTGATCGCCATGGTGATTGCCGTTGTGATCATCATCGCCCTGCTGGGCATGCTGATCCGCGTACTGATGCAGCCGCTGCTGACCATGGGCCGTGCGATGCACGACATCGCCGAAGGTGAAGGCGACCTGACCAAGCGTCTGGTGATTCACGGCCACGACGAATTCGGTGCGCTGGGCCTGTCGTTCAACCGCTTCGTCGAGCGTATTCATACCTCGATCCGCGAAGTGTCCTCGGCCACCGGTCAGGTCAACGAAGTCGCCCTGCGCGTGGTCGCAGCGTCGAACTCGTCGATGTACAACTCCGACCAGCAAGCCAGCCGCACCAACAGCGTGGCCGCCGCGATTAACCAACTCGGCGCCGCCGCTCAGGAAATCGCGCAGAACGCCGCCCTCGCCTCGCAGCACTCCAGCGATGCGCGCAGCCTGGCGGTCGATGGTCAGCAGGTTGTGGATAAAACCATCCACGCCATGCAGCAACTGTCGGCAAAGATCAGCGACTCCTGCGGCAACATCGAAACCCTGAACAGCAACACGGTGAACATCGGGCAGATTCTGGAGGTGATCACCAGTATCTCGCAACAGACCAACCTGCTGGCGCTCAACGCCGCCATCGAAGCAGCCCGCGCCGGTGAGGCCGGGCGTGGTTTCGCCGTGGTTGCTGACGAGGTGCGCAACCTCGCGCACCGCACTCAGGACTCGGCGCAGCAAGTGCAGAAGATGATCGAAGAACTGCAAGTCGGCGCGCGTCAGGCGGTGAGCATCATGACCGAGAGCCAACGCGAGAGCGAAAGCAGCGTCGGCATCGCCAACCAGGCGGGCGAACGCCTGGGCAGCGTGACCCAGCGCATTGGCGAGATCGACGGCATGAACCAGTCGGTGGCCACCGCGACCGAGGAGCAGACCGCCGTGGTCGAGTCGATCAACGTCGACATCAACGAGATCAACACGCTGAACCAGGAAGGTGTGGAGAACTTGCAGGCGACGTTGCGGGCGTGCTCCGACCTTGAGCAGCAGGCGTCGCGTCTCAAGCAATTGGTCGGCAGCTTCCGCATTTAAAGCGCTGCCACTGGCCCCTTCGCGAGCAGGCTCGCTCCCACATTGGAATGCATTTCAACTGTGGGAGCGAGCCTGCTCGCGAAGAGGGATTGAGTCGCGATGAAGATTTAGAACCGTGAACCCGGCTCAGACAAAAACGCCAATTCCTCCGCCGTAGACTCCCGCCCCAACACCGCATTGCGATGCGGAAACCGTCCAAACCGTGCAATCACTTTCTGATGCCGCTCGGCATAGTCCAGATTGTCGGCAAACACCGCACGCTGCGCTTGCGGCTGCTCAGCCACCAGTTCGATAAAGCGCGAAACCGCTTCGTTCTGCACCGCGAGGTTTTCGCAGTGTTCGAAGACGAGGTAGATGAATACGCGCTGGATCGGCTTCAGTTGCCGATCAAAGTCCGCAGCGATGCCTTGCGCGACGAGTTTTTGTGCACGCAGATCACCGGAAAATGCCTTGGGAGTATCGCGATAGATCATTCGCGGTAGCTGATCGAGCAACAGCACCACCGCCAGCCAACCTTCGGGACATTGCGTCCACTCGGTCAATCCGCCCGCGAGGGCCTGATCGACAAAGACCCCGAAACGCTCACGCGCTTCGAGGTCTTGGCTGTCACGCTTGCCGAACCACAACTTGCCCTTGTCAGCCGAGATTTCGTCCGGTGATTCGGCGTGTCCGAACCACCAATCGAGCAACGGCTGCCAGGGCGCGTGCATGGTTTATTCCTTGTGGTATGCCGTGGCGCGCGCCACTTCTTCTTTCGAGCCGAGGAACACCGCTACACGCTGGTGCAGGCCTTCTGGCTTGATGTCGAGGATGCGCTGGTGGCCGTCGGTGGACGCGCCGCCGGCCTGTTCCACCAGGAACGACATCGGGTTGGCTTCGTACATCAGACGCAGTTTGCCCGGCTTCGACGGCTCGCGGCTGTCACGTGGGTACATGAACAGACCACCACGGGTCAGGATGCGGTGCACGTCGGCGACCATCGCGGCAACCCAGCGCATGTTGTAGTTCTTCTTCAGCGGACCTTCTTCGCCGGCCAGCAGTTCGCTGACGTAGCGTTGTACCGGGGCTTCCCAGTGGCGCTGGTTGGACATGTTGATCGCGAATTCCTGGGTGGTTTCAGGAATGGTGATGTCTTCGTGAGTCAGGACGAAGCTGCCCATTTCGCGGTCCAGGGTGAAGCCTTTGACGCCGTCGCCCAAGGTCAGCACCAGCATGGTTTGTGGGCCGTAGATCGCGTAACCGGCGGCCACTTGCTGGGTGCCTGGCTGCAGGAAGGCTTTTTCGTTCAGTGGCTCGTTCTGGCTCAGGTATTCGTTCGGGCAACGCAGTACCGAGAAGATGGTGCCGACCGGGGCGTTGATGTCGATGTTCGACGAACCGTCCAGTGGATCGAACACCAGCAGGTACGCGCCTTTCGGGTATTTGCCCGGGATCTGGTAGGCATTGTCCATTTCTTCGGACGCCATGCCGGCCAGGTGACCGCCCCATTCGTTGGCTTCGAGCAGGATCTCGTTCGACAGCACGTCGAGCTTCTTCTGCACTTCGCCTTGGACGTTTTCAGTGCCCATGCTGCCCAGAACACCACCCAGGGCGCCTTTGGACACGGCGTGGCTGATCTCTTTGCAAGCACGCGCCACCACTTCGATCAGGAAACGCAGATCGGCAGGAGTGTTATTGCTGCGGGTCTGCTCAATCAAATAGCGACTCAGGGTAACGCGGGACATGGACGGCTCCGGTGGAATGGGGGGCTAAAAACCCGCGCAGTTTACAGGGAGTCTGAAAACGTAGCGAGCGAAGACGCCCGGTAACGTGCGTTGGGGTGTATTTGCCTGCATGAGACGTGATTGTCGATGGAGAGTTCAGGTAGCGGGTTTAGCGTAGTCCGGTTCGGGACGGGTGGTGCAGGGTGATCGCGACAGTTTGAGGATTTTTGTTGTTTGATCGGCCGTCATCGCTGGCAAGCCAGCTCCCACAGGTTCTTGGGTGTACACGAACCAGATGAACGACCGAGATCACTGTGGGAGCTGGCTTGCTCGCGAATGGCGCGCAGCGCCAGCCATGCTCAGGAGTTGGTCGGTGGCTTGCGCAGCAGACTCGCCGCCATCGCCCCGAGGAACACCACGCTCACCAGCAACACCGCCCACAGACCGATCTTCTTCCAATTGGTCTCAGCCACCGCTGCGGTGGTTGCCGGCGAGGTCTGCGTCGCAACCGCTTCTCCCTGCACCTTCGCCTGGCCCAGCGTCGCGAGTTTCTCCGGTTTGAAATCCGGAATCAGCGTGCTCAGTGGCAGGTTCGCGGTTTTCACCGTCGAATTGCCCAGCGCCAGACTGTAAGGCCCGTCACCACGGGCAAGGAAAATCACCTGGGTCGCCCGCACTGCGTATTTCAGGCTCGGTGCCTGCTCGCCAAGTCCGCCGCCGCGTTCGTCCACCGTCAGTTTCAGTTGCTGCACAGGCTGCCCATACAG
This sequence comes from Pseudomonas sp. 86_A, assembly GCF_017491705.1. Lineage (NCBI taxonomy): Bacteria > Pseudomonadati > Pseudomonadota > Gammaproteobacteria > Pseudomonadales > Pseudomonadaceae > Pseudomonas > Pseudomonas sp. 86_A. The sequence continues at coordinate 243,857 of NZ_JAFGYS010000014.1, forward strand.
CTGCAATTCGTTCTGCACCACGTCCTGACCATTCTGGGTCAGGCGGTACAGCAAGCCGTTGCTCAGTGTCTGCCACGGCAGGCTGCTCTCGCGCCGGCCGGCCAGCGTCACCGGGGCCAGGCTGTTCGGTTGCTTGAGTTCCACCTGCACCCGCTCGACGTTCAGCCCCATCGGCAACTGCCAGGTGTACTCGCCCGCCTTGGCGCTGCTGCCCGCCAACGCTGGCGACCAGACCAACGGCAGCGGCACGTTGCGCGGGTCGCTGCTTTTCAGTTGCGCCGAAGTCAGCGTCGGTGCCGAATTCGGCGATTCCCATAGCAAGCGCACATAGCGTGCGGATTGCCCGGGTAACGTCACTTCATGCTGTTCGATGCGCTCATCGGAAAAGGTCAGCCGCGCCACCTGCCCCTCGCCCCACGCCTGCCAGTGCTGCAAGTCGTCGCTGGCCTCAATGCTGAAGCGCTGAAAGCCGTCGCGTTCGCTGGTCCAGTCGAGAGTCAGCTGCTGCAACGGTGCCTTGATCGCACTGGCGTCGAGCAGCCAGCCACGCAGCACTTCTTCGCCGGCCTCCAGTTGAGTGGACGGCTGCACCTCCACCAGCGTGCCGGTGGTGGTCGATTGCACGCGCACGTTGGGCGCACGCTCGTTGGCGTCGGCGGCGTTGTACAGCGGGAACCACTTCACGTCATGCAACTGACCGTCATCGCGGGTCTGCGCCGATTCCCGGGCCAGGGCGTAGGCTTGCGGTTCGCCGGCGGCGTTGAATACGCGCAGGTCGCTGAGATCGGTCTGGCGTGCCTGCAATTGCGCGCTCAACGGCAATTCGAGGCGATACCAGGGGCCGTTGCCACTGACCGCCAGCGGCACCTGCGTGGCGAAGTCCGCCGGTTTTTCCTGGGCGCCGGCAGCCATCACCACGCCCAACGCCAACCACCCCAGATTCAGCATGCGACTCAAGATGAAACTCCTTCAATGTCCGGCACGGGTTTGTCCGCCGCCGGTTCGGCTTCGACGCGCTTGGGCGGCAGCGGAGCAAAATAGCCCACCACCAGCAGCAACACGCCGACGCCGATAAACGAGACGATCCGCGCCAGTCCGCCACGGTTGCTCAATTCGACAAAAACCAGTTTCGCCACCACCAGCGCAATCAGCGCCGCGCCGATCAGCCACACCTCGCGCCGGTGACGCAGATGCCCGCCGATCATCAGGCCCAGCGCCATCAGGGTCCAGACGATGGACAACCCGGCCTGCACCAGCATCGATTCGAGCAGCAGATCCAGCTCGAACGGGATTCCCGCCCAATGGTGCGCGGCGCGGGTCACCAGCGCGGTGCAGAACGCGAATAGCGACACCCCGGCAACCAGTTGCGTGGCGTACTCGGCGTAATCCTTGCGCAGCGCAAACTGCGTCACCGCATGGCGCGACCACACGTACACCCCGAACAGCGCGAACAGCAGGCCCAACTCCAGCGGGTTGAGCAGCGGCACGTACGGCAGCGGTTCGGCGTTGCCATCGCTGACGCCATTGGCCAGCCAGAACCACGCCAGCATCAGCACCGCCAGGGGCGCCGCCGCGTACAAACGATATTCGCGGGGGAACGCTGCCACCGGCCACGGCCAGTTGCGCGGAGCCGCCGCCAGCAACAGATACAGGCTCGGCAGGATCGCCCAACCCAGCCAGCGCCAGGCGTTGTATTGCTCGGACAACAGCAGCAGGCCGTAACGCAACTCCAGCGCCAGCACGCCGAGCAGCAGCCAGCAGCCGAGCACATGCGCGGTGCTCAGGGCCCGCGCCGGCAGCATCGGCGCCAGACGCCGCAAGCTGAAGAAATGCACGGCGAACACCAGCGCCCACGCCAGCCAGCCGAAGCTTGCCGCCGGGTGATAACGCGCATGCCACGCCGCCAGCAGCACCAGCCCCGCGGCCGGAATCAGCAAGGTGCAGAGCAAGCCTAGCGCCGGCCATTTCAGACGCAGCGACAACACTGTCCACAACGCCACGCTCAGCGCGGCGACCAGCAGCAACAGCGTCGCCTCCAGATTCCACAGCGCAAAACGTGACACCTCGCTGACCCACGCCAGCGCCCACCAGCCGGCGCCCCACACCAGCAGCACTTCAGACAGGCGCTGCAAACTCAGCGCATCGAATGCCGAAGGGTGATTGCCCAGTTGCAGGCGCCAGGCCCCGATCATGGCCGCCAGCCCCAACACCAGTGGCGTCCAGAAGCCGCCATGGGCCAGCGGTCGCAGACCTTCGCTGGACAGCGGTCCGAGTAACTCGGGACCGACCAGCAAAAACGCCGCGCCGCCGATCAACTGCAACAACAGACCGAAGACAAAACTCACGCGCTGCTTGAGGTACAGGCTCAGCCAGATGATCAGCAATCCGCTGGCTGCCCACACCGCGCTCGCGGTTTGCCATGGCAACACGAACAGCACCGCCAGATTGATCAGCACCAACCCCGCCAACAGCACCACCGACAAGCCGCGCAGCAGACGCACATCACCGCGCACCATCTCGTCACGCGCCGCCAGCAGCATGCCGGCGATCAATGCCAGACCGATCAGGGATGCGCTGAGCAAACCGCTCCAGCCAGCGCTGAACACCGCCGCCGAACCCTCACCCGCACCTTGCAGGCGCAACAGGAACAACGCACCACCGAGCAACTGCACGGCAAACGCGGTGAACAGGAACGTGCGCGATTGCAGGCGCAGGCCAACGAACAACGTTGCCAGCCCGGCCAGCGCCCAACTGATCGCCGTGGCTTGAACAAAGAACAACAGCGGCGCCAGCAGGTACAGGAAGCTCAGACCCAGGGCCGCCAGCACCGGAAGGCCTTGGCGCTCCCACGGCGCAGCCTGTTCCGGCGCGGCCTTGCGCAACTGGTAGAAACTGAACAGCAGCGCGATGCCGAGCATCAATGCGCCCAACGGTGCGCCGTCGAGCAGGCTGCTTTCGCCGACCCGCAACTGACTGAGGAAGGCCAGCGCCGAACCCAGTTGCAGCAGCAGGGCAAACGCTCGGGCGAACGGCCGCTGCTGACGCAAGCCGAGCCAGAAAATCCCCGCGCCCTCCACCGCCCACGCCGCCGAGGTCCAGCGCGCATCGAGGCCGAGCGGGATCGCCAGGCTGGCAAAAATCACCCCCAACGCCAGACAGGTTTCGCCCAACAACAAGGCACGGCCGCCCATCAATACCCGGGCCAGCCCCATGTAGATCACGCCCAGCACCAGCGCACTGAACGCGGCCGCGAACTCCAGGTGCTGCACCAGCGCAAACTGCAGACCGAAGCCCACGATCGGCGGCCCGAACAGCATCGTGCCGTCGACGTAGTCGCCCTTGCGGGCCGACCAGTGCAGCAGCGCCTCGCGGTCGCCGTCCGCCGGCGCATCGGGCATATCAAGCAACTTGCGCCGGGCGAACAGCAGGCCGATGGCCAGGTACATCAGGAAAAACAGGATCAGGAACGGCTCGGTGCTCCACAGCAACTCAGGCGCATACGAACGCAGCCCCCAGGCGAAACCGATACCGAAGGTACCGACGAAACCGATCAGGTTGAGCAGGCGCCAGGCCTTGAACCAGGCAATGGCAAGAATGCCGGCGTTGAGCAGTGCGAAATAGCTGAACAGCGCAACATGGTTGCCCTCCCCGGTCGAGGTCAGGATCGGCGCGGCGAAACCGCCCAATGCCGCAGCGGCAGCCAGGCCCAGCGCATCTTGAGTAATGGCGAGAATCGCCGAAAACACCGTCACGGCCACCAACAGGCCCAACGCGGCGGACGGGTCGAGCAACGGGTGCAGGCGCATCGCCGCAAACACCGTCAGGTAGAGGACCGCAATTCCGGTGCCCTGCAAAATCAGCGCATAACTGCTGTTGCGCCGACGCAGCCACCAGCCCAGCGCCAACAGAGCCAACGCCGCCGCTGCGACCCCGGCGTAACGCAGTTCGATCGGCACCACCATGCCTTCGGTGGCGTAGCGCAACAGGAAGGCCAGGCCGAAGAACAACAGCACCACGCCGACCCGCAGCACGGTGTTGCCGCCGAACAGCCAGTTGCGCGCAGCGCTGATGCCGCGCTCGATGAGGTTGGGGCCACGGGGTTCGGCGAGGGGTGCGGGGGC
>NZ_JAFGYS010000139.1:0-465 GCF_017491705.1 Pseudomonas sp. 86_A
GGTGAAGCGTTTCGATCACGAATATCCATCACGCTTTGCTGAGGAGATCTTCCGCTATCTAAGCATCCCCGAAAAGGAGTTCCCGGAGGCGAGCAAGATGTTCGAGAGCCCGATCATGACCGAACAGTATTTTGCCCGCCTTGCCGACAGTTTCCGTTCCCCCAATCTGTGGAAATGGGTCGGCAACAACTGGCAATTGCGTCATGCGGTGTGGGAAGAATAGGTCCGTATCTGGCGGGTAATCCGACGTGAGCAACCTCAGAATCATTCCTCGGCTGGACATCAAGGGGAAAAACCTCATCAAGGGCGTCCAGCTCGAGGGCTTGCGCGTGATGGGAGACCCGCAGGAGTTCGCGCTCGACTATTACCGCGCCGGCGCCGACGAACTGGTCTACATGGACATCGTCGCCAGCCTGTACGGGCGGAACAATCTGAGCGACATCATCCGGCGCGCCGCCGATCAGG
>NZ_JAFGYS010000140.1:0-464 GCF_017491705.1 Pseudomonas sp. 86_A
TCATTGACGTTGGCAATGCCCTTATAGGCGCCCTCGCTCTGGGCGATGGCATCGGTGACGACGCGATTGTCGATGCCGTGCACGGTCGCATTCACGATGACGCAGCGCTCGACGCCGATCGTCTCATGCACGCTACGGAACGCCTCCAGCGGCGCATCGGCCGTGTTGTAGGGACGCTTCTCCGCGAAGGGATAACGGGACGCCGGGCCGAAGATGTGGGTGTGGCTATCGCAGGATTTTGCCGGCAGCTTGAACGACGGAATCTTGGGATTTGGATCCGGTGGCGTGATCGTCGGCATAACTTTCGGCTCCACGCCTTGCGCGCGCGCTTCGTTCGCGAGCGCGGCGCCTGCCAGCCCGGTCAAAAGATGCAAGCACTCCCGCCTGTTCATGTCTCCAACACCCCGTCACATCGTCCGCTTGCGAGCGGAAGCGCTACGCGCCTCCCCGCGGTGGCTTCTTTC
>NZ_JAFGYS010000141.1:0-464 GCF_017491705.1 Pseudomonas sp. 86_A
GAGAAGATCGTCAATGCACTGCTTTCGGGGGCTGCGGCCCCTAAGGTCCTGGACCCCGCGTGCGGCACCGGCGGCTTCTTGGTGTACCTCATGGGGGATAGCCTCAGGGTCGCGACTCAGAAGCTTGCCGACCGAGCGATTAATGCCGCCACCCATCGCGAACTCGTTCGGAAGATTCGTCAGCAGGTCTTTTTTGGCTCCGACGCAAATGAGGGCGTTGCATGTGCGGCGAAGATGAACATGATCGTCGCCGGTGACGGGCATTCAAATATTCAGCCCGAGAACAGCTTGGCACGGACGGCCAAGAACTGGAACATTCAAGATTCAGATTGCGACTTCATCTTGACTAACCCGCCGTTCGGGACGTCTGAGAGCGGGGCCTTGTCTGATAAAGACATGGGGCAGTTCGAAGTCCAGACGACGAAGGGACAACTCCTTTTCTTGCAGAAGATGGTGTTGTCTGC
>NZ_JAFGYS010000142.1:0-463 GCF_017491705.1 Pseudomonas sp. 86_A
TCTCCAAGCCGCCCCGCCCAAAACTCGCCGTGCTATCCGAGGCCGAAAGTTTGCACGGCGAGTGACCACACGACAGCCCGGCTGCCGCGTGCTAAGCGCACGAAACCGGGCGAATCTCCTGCTGCACCGGCTGTTCCGGCTCACCATGTACACCGCACCACGCAATGACCGCGACGAGCGAAATCAACCAAATCGCCAGAGCGGCAGCGTCTTCTCCTTCCTTTTCATCTGCTCTCCTATCGCAGAATCAACCGACGCCGCGCGAGCTTCGCGAGCAGTGGTCGCAATTCCTTCATCGCATTGGCCGCCGCTCGATCGCCGCGCGCCGTACGCGGTGGGGTGTACACAACGAAAGCCGGCACGCAAACGCCCGCGCCTATCCCAAGTTCCGCGAGGTCTTCGAACAGCGCTTCTCGCCGTTCAGCGACCCCGCGCTCGTTCGATTGCTCCATGCCCTACCACC
>NZ_JAFGYS010000143.1:0-463 GCF_017491705.1 Pseudomonas sp. 86_A
TCCTAGGGCGGCCCGGCGCGCCGGCCAACCAACGAATTCAGCTATCGATGCGCGCCGCCGCGCGATATGCAAATGACGCCCGGCCGCGCGTCTGTCACGAACTGTCGAAATATTGAGGAAATTTGTCGCTGAATTGAACCCGGCGGCCGTTTCGCATTCCAATATCCGGTTTCATTTTCATTACAATTGCCTGCCACGCGTTACCGTCCCGTCTCCCATGAAAAAATCCCAACGCCGCTGGATCGCCGTAGCGGCCGGCGGCGTCGTGCTCGTCTCGCTCGCCTTGCTCTATCACCGCTTCGTGTCGAAAGACAAGGCGCCGCATTACCTCACCGCGAACGTCGCCCGCGCCGATCTCGAGAACGCGGTGCTCGCCACCGGCACGCTGCACGCGTTCAAGCAGGTCGACGTCGGCGCGCAGGTGTCCGGCCAGTTGAAATCGCTGAAGGTGAAGCTCGGCGAC
>NZ_JAFGYS010000144.1:0-463 GCF_017491705.1 Pseudomonas sp. 86_A
GGAATCGACAGTGCCGATCTCAAGGCATTGTGCGACGAAATGCTGCGGAGCGCCGCGAGCGCGCCGCCGCACCCTTCCAAGCAGACGCAGGACCAGCCCCGGCGTCCGCTGCTCCGCGTGGTGAAATAGCCACGCCGCCGAGTCTCGCTTTTTGGCGAGATTTGTGCGCGTCCCGATGCCGCACCTGTGATCACAGACGGCATCGGGAGGAGCCCTGGTTTCGTGCGCTTCTGTTGCGCATTCCCCGGCATCGGCTACACCTGAGCCGGTTCGGCTCCGGGCCGGGCGCATTGCCCGCGCGCCGTACCGGCACCTGAGATGGCTCAGACGGCATCATGCAAAATGTTTCGATCCCGGCGGCGCTGATTGCCGGCCTCGTCAGCTTCCTCTCGCCTTGCGTCCTGCCGCTGGTCCCGCCCTATCTGATCTACCTCACGGGCGCCACGATCGAGCATGTCGAGAG
>NZ_JAFGYS010000145.1:0-462 GCF_017491705.1 Pseudomonas sp. 86_A
GAGGACGGCGCATGGGCGAACGTCGGCGAGCCGGGCGAGCTGTGCGTGCATGGGCCGCAGGTGATGCGCGGCTACTGGCAGCGCCCCGACGAGACCGCGAAAGTGATCGACGCCGACGGCTGGCTCGCGACGGGCGACATCGGCGTGATGGACGAGCAAGGCTTCATCCGCCTGATCGACCGCAAGAAGGACATGATTCTCGTATCGGGCTTCAACGTGTATCCGAACGAGATCGAAGACGTGCTCGTGTCGCATCCGGGCATCCGCGAAGCGGCGGCGATCGGCATTCCCGATCCCGTTCACGGCGAGCGCATCAAGGTGTTCGTCGTGCCTCGCGACGCATCGCTGACGGTCGAGGACGTGCTCACGCACTGCCGCAAGAACCTGACGGGCTACAAGATGCCGAAGGCCGTCGAATTCCGCGACGCGCTGCCGCAGACCAACGTCGGCAAGATCCTGCGC
>NZ_JAFGYS010000146.1:0-462 GCF_017491705.1 Pseudomonas sp. 86_A
GAAAATGCCCGTCCGGGTCGTTGAAATACACGCCGCGTCCGCCGCCGTGCGTATTGATCTCGCCCGCGCGGCGCTTCGCCGGATCGGCCCAATATGTGAGCCCTTGCTCGCGGATTCGCGCGAACGCGCGATCGAATTCGCCGTCGCCGACGAGGAACGCATAATGCTGCGTCGAGATCGGCTCGTCGCGTTCGTAGAAATCGAGCGACACGCCGTTCGACAGCGACACGACCAGCATCGGCCCGAATGAAACCGGGGCCGGCAAGCCCAGTATATCCGTCAGGAAGTGCGTCGAGCGCCGCTTGTCCCGGCACCAGACGATCGTATGGTTCAACTGCGCGCTCATATCGCCTCCTTGCCGAATGCGCTTCGGCCTGGTCTCCCGCCGAAATCGCGGGAATCATCCACGCATACAAGAATAGGCGGTGGCGCGAAACTGCAAGGGAAACGGAGGTGCAAGGG
>NZ_JAFGYS010000147.1:0-461 GCF_017491705.1 Pseudomonas sp. 86_A
ATCCCTGGTTACGACACCGACGCGACCAACACGCTGCGTTTGTGGAGTGCGCAAGCCAGTAGCGAAATTAACCTCGGTAAATTCAACCAGGGTGACTACTTCGCGGCAGTGGAAGATAAAAACCACTCCGAGAACGTATCTCGCGTACTGTATCCGGATGACTCCACCTACTCCGGGCGTGAGCTGCGCCTGCGTCAGGAATACTTCCTGGTTTCCTCGACCATTCAGGACATTTTAAGCCGCCATTATCAGTTGCATAAAACCTACGATAACCTGGCGGATAAAATCGCGATTCATCTCAATGATACCCATCCGGTACTGTCGATTCCTGAGATGATGCGTCTGCTGATCGATGAGCACCAATTTAGCTGGGACGACGCGTTTGAGGTGTGTTGTCAGGTCTTCTCCTACACTAACCACACGCTGATGAGCGAGGCGCTGGAAACCTGGCCGGTTGATAT
>NZ_JAFGYS010000148.1:0-461 GCF_017491705.1 Pseudomonas sp. 86_A
CCTGCAGGCTGGCGGAAAATACCCGCAAATCCTCGATGCCGGACCGGCCCAAAGCGTCGAGGCAGGCAATCAGTTCGTCATCCGCCATGCCGATATTGCCGACTTCCACTGTGATCGTGCGACCATATTCGCCAGGCAGTTCGCCGGCTTTTCTGGCCAATGGAAACGGCAACACATCTATGCGCGCCAGACGGGTGGCGAGTTCGCTCTTTGCCGCGATGTCGTTCACGAATACCCGCTCACCGCGAAGCGATCCAATGTTCATCGCGCCGGCAAAAAAATGCTTGAATCGAATAAAGACGCTCGGTACGTCCTTTACCGCCCCCGCGCTCGATTCGGCCAGCCAGTAGACAATCTTCTCCGAAGCAGACGGTCTGTAATGCGCCGTCAGGGAAATGACCGACTCGTTCGACGGAATCGATCGTTCGGCGGCATGCGCATGTCTCGCCTCGCTAAGCGAG
>NZ_JAFGYS010000015.1:0-229338 GCF_017491705.1 Pseudomonas sp. 86_A
CACCGACCCCGTTTCCCCCTATGCCTTCCTCGATTCAAGAAAGCTTCACGATGCGGCCCTGCGTGCCCTTGATCACTACCTGAAGCCTGCGGATAAACCGACAAAACCCGTCGGCCATCCCAGCACAATCTTCACCGTCATCCCTGAAGTCGATTCCGAAACCCTGCTGGCCCATGCCTGTGAAACACTCGCCTCAGCCAATGTCATGGCCGCTGAGTTGGCGTTTACCTTGAGCGGTCCGACGTGCAGTCAGTTGCTTGGCATCCAGCAGATGATTTCGCTCGCTGAGCTGTCGGTGAATCGCGTCCTCGATCAAGTCGATCCGCAAGGCTGACAAGCAATAAAAAGCCCGCTGACCTTCACAGGTTCAGCGGGCTTTTGCGTGCAGCGGCAAAAATTACAATGTGCCGAACACTTTCTTGGCAAGGCCAGTCGCCGCTGCGGCCGGGTTCTTGCGAAGGGTTTCTTCTTGTTTGCCGATCATTTCGAACAGGCCGTTCAGCGCTTGTTCGGTGACGTAGTTTTCGACGTTGGCGCTCTTTGCGTCCACCACGCCAAAGGTCGCGGCCTGGCCGGCGAAGCTGTTGTACTTTTGTGCTACGCCAATCTTGTCGGTGGCTTGTTTGACGATCGGCAGGAACTTGGCGCGGATCTGTTCGCGGCTGGTTTTGTCCAGGTATTGGGTGGCCGAGTCGTTGCCGCCGCTAAGGATGCCTTTGGCGTCGGCCACGGTCATTTTTTTCACGGCGTCGACGAGGATTGGCTGGGCCTGGGTCACGGCGTTTTCCGCAGCCTTGTTCATCGCGGTTTCCAGTTCTTCGACCTGGGCGCCCATGCCGAAGGCTTTCATTTTGCTGGCGGCTTTACCGAGTTTGCCCGGCAGTTCGATTTTCACCTCCGGGTTGTTGCTGAAGCCACCCGGGGTGCCCAGTTGTTTGACGGCCAGTTGCGCGCCTTGGGTCAGGGCGTCCTTGAGACCGCCGGTAGCGTCTTGTTGCGACAGGTCGCTGAGCGACAGCGCGAGCACGTTGGCGGAGATCAGCAAGCCCGCGCACAGGCCGGCGAAGCGAAGGGTAGGGCGGAACATGGCGGCTTCCTTGATAGACAATTAGCGAATCGCGTCGACGCGGATTTTCAGCGGCTGCGGATCGTTGCCGTCCAGTTGCACGGCGTGGTTTTCGGTGGTGATGAACATCAGCTCGCCGTTGACTTCGATGCGCGCGCTGACCGAGTAGCGGTGGCCGGGTTTGACCTGCGCCGGATCGTAGCTCAAATGGAACGGCAGCGGCACCTGGCCTTTGACCGGGCCTTTCTGTTCGTCGAGCACCACGGCCGGGGCGTCGGCCAGCGAGACGTCCTGCAGGCTCACGCTGAGGGTTGCGCTTGGTGGCAGGGCAATGCGCTGCAGGTAGAACACTTCGCCGTCGAGGCCGACTTTGCCGGCGGGGGGGGTCGACTGGCAGGCGCTGAGCAGCGTGGCGGCGGCAAGCAGAGTCAGTTTTTTCATAGTGTTCTCCATTCAATTGTAGGAGCGAGCCTGCTCGCGATAGCAGTGTGTCAGACGACAGTGATGCCGACTGACACGACGCTTTCGCGAGCAAGCTCGCTCCCTCTAGGTTTTCATCAGGCTTGGGGCTGTATGGCCGGTTGATCCGCCGCATCTTCACTGCGATGCAACGCCACCTGTCGAATCGACAAGCGAATATCCGCCGGCAACACGCGTTTGGCCGCGCCCTCGGCCAGTTCGCCGAGCAGTTCGTGGTAGCTCAGCTTGCCGGCTTCGTCGCGACGCAGCACGTCGAGGTCGAGCAGGGTCTGGATGAAGTGGCGGAACAGGCTCTTGTCGAAGAACTCCGGGGCATTCAGGCCGTGCAGGATCGACAGGCGCTGGGCCATGACCGTGCACAGGTCTTCCAGTTCTTCGGCGCTGATGCTGTTCTGCCCGGCGTTGAGCAGCAGCGAGACGGTCATGTAGAAGCGCTGCAGGGTCTGCGCGATGCTTTTCGACAGCAGGGTCAGCAGCACAAAGTGTCGCGAACTCGGCGCGGGGCGCAGGTACACCTCCTTCTCGAACCGCAGCAGGCCTTGCTCGACGAAGGCTTCCAGCCATTGATCGACCACCGCGTCGAGTTCGTCCAGGCTCCAGCGAATGAACAGCTCCGCCTGCAGGTACGGATACAACGCGCGGGTGTAGCGCAGGATCTGTTCGCGGCTCATGCGCGAGGTGCTCTGGAAGAAGCTCGCCAGCAGTGCCGGCAACGCGAAGATGTGCAGCACGTTGTTGCGGTAGTAGGTCATCAGGACGGCGTTCTGCTCGTCCAGATAGAGAATCTTGCCCAGCGCATCGTTCTGCTCGGCGAGCAGGTCCATGTCCTTCACATGCTCGATCAGCGCGCGGCCATCGCCTTCCGGCAATGTGGTGTGCGGCGAATACGGGACTTTGCGCAGCAGCGCCAGGTACAGATCCAGTACTCGCGCCATGGCGCGGTCGTCCAGCGCCAGGCGGGTGGTCGAGAGCAGCGCCAGCGCCACCAGGTTGACCGGGTTGATCGCCGCCGCTTCGTTCAGGTGCTGCGCGACTTTCTCGCCGAGGCGGTTGGTGGTCTCGTTGAGCCATGCCGGTTTGTACTGCGGGCCGAGTTCCTGCTGGCGCCAGCCCGGCTGTTCGCTGTCGAGGAATTCTGCGAGTTTGATTGGCTCGCCGAAGTTCACCGCGACCTGGCCGAAACGCTGCTTGAGCGCGCCGATGACTTTGAAGATGTCGAAGATCGACTCTTTCTTCTTGCTCGCGCCGCGCAGTTCGCCGAGGTAGGTGCGACCTTCCAGCACGCGCTCATAACCGATGTACACCGGTACAAAGACGATCGGCATCCGCGACGAACGCAGGAAGCTGCGCATCGTGATGGCGAGCATGCCGGTTTTCGGTTGCAGCATGCGCCCGGTGCGCGAGCGGCCGCCCTCGACGAAGTACTCGACCGGGAAACCTTTGGTGAACAGCGTGTGCAGGTATTCGTTGAACACCGAGGTGTACAGCGGATTGCCCTTGAACGTGCGACGCATGAAGAACGCGCCGCCACGGCGCAGCAGGCTGCCGATCACCGGCATGTTCAGGTTGATCCCGGCGGCGATGTGCGGCGGGGTCAGGCCGTTGCGGAACAGCAAGTACGAGAGCAGCAGGTAGTCGATGTGGCTGCGGTGGCACGGCACGTAGATCACTTCGTGACCCTGGGTGACCTGCTGCACGCCTTCGATGTGGTTGACCTTGATTCCGTCGTAGATTTTATTCCAGAACCAGCTCAGCACCACTTCAAGAAAGCGGATCGCGGTGTAGGTGTAGTCCGAGGCGATCTCGTTGCCGTAGCGCAACGCCTGGGCCTTGGCTTTTTCCGGGGAGATGTTCTCGCGCTCGGCTTCCTCGAGGATCGCTTGCTTGACCAGTGGCTGGTTGAGCAGGCCCTTGACCAGATTGCGTCGGTGCGAGATGTCCGGGCCGATGACCGCCGCCTTCAGGTTGCGGAAGTGCACACGCAGGATGCGCTGGGCCATGCGCACCGTGCGTTCGTGGCCCTTGTTGTGCTCGATCAGTTCGCGCAGGTGGATCGGTGCCGAGAACTGCACACGGGTTTTACGCCCGAGGACAATGATGCTCAGCAGCCGGCGCAGGCGCCCGGTGACCGCCCAACTGTCGGCGAACAACAGCTTCCATGGGCTGTTTTCGCTGTCCGGCGACTGGCCCCAGAACACGCTGACCGGAATGATCTGCGCGTCTTCGGCAGCGTTTTGCGTCAGGGCGCTGACCAGTCGGGTCAGGGTCGGCGGCGCACCGCGCTTGTCCTGACGGCCGAGCCAGTCCGGGTCCGGCGTCAGGTAGAAGAACGCCGCCGGCTCGATCAGCGAACCCACCGACACCGGCAGCACCGGACGTGGCAGGCCGGCCTTGGTGCACTCGGTGTCGACCACCGCCAGATCGGTGAGCGAGGGGTTTTGCAGGACGTAGAACACCGGACGACTGCGGTCGAGGTTGAGGGTGAGCGACGACTGGTTGATCGTCTCGGAGCGAACCCAGAGGTACAACAGTCGGCGCAAGGTGCCAAACACAAGACGGCGGAACGGGGAACGGGTCATACGGCTTCTGCGTGAGTGAATAAAACCGAGCAACTGCTCGGGCGGTCGACAGTTTGCCGTATTCGCCGAAAATCGGCAAAAAAGCGGCGAAGTAAACTCCTGTTGAGAGTTTTCGTGCCTGTCATATACTCGGCAATCTGTCGCCGGGGCCCTTTATGGACGTCGGACGCAGTCTGACGTTCCGCAAAGGCTTTCCTGCGAAAAGCCTGTTCAATAATAAAAAAGGAGTATGAACAGATGGCAACACGTGAAACCGGCAATGTGAAGTGGTTCAACGACGCCAAGGGCTACGGCTTCATTCAGCGCGAGGACGGGGTGGACGTGTTCGTGCACTACCGCGCGATTCGCGGTGAAGGGCATCGGTCGCTGACCGAGGGGCAGCAGGTCGAGTACGCGGTGATTACCGGCGAGAAGGGTTTGCAGGCTGAGGATGTTGTAGGCCTGTAACCTTGAAGATCAAAAGATCGCAGCCTTCGGCAGCTCCTACAGGTGTACATATGACCCTGTAGGAGCTGCCGGAGGCTGCGATCTTTTGCTTTTAGGCGGTCTTCCAGGTGATCTCTTCTTCACCGTCGGCGCTGATGCGAATCCAGCGATCCGCCGTCTCTTCACCTTCTTCCTCGACCCACGTCCCCGGTGCGCAGCGCACTTCCACGTTCAGCGCGGCAAACGCGGCGCGGGCGCAGGCGATGTCGTCGTCCCATGGGGTCGCATCGCTTTCCAGATACAGGCTGTTCCACTTGCCCACGGCTTTCGGCAGCCAGGTCACCGGGATGTTGCCGGCCTTGCACTTCCAGGTCTGGCCTTTCTGTACCCAGTCGCTGCACGGGCCCAGTGCTTCGTCGAGCCAGGCGGAAATCGCCTTGTGGTCGACGTCGGCGTCTTTCAGGTAAATCTCGATATCCGGTTGGCGCATGGATGTCCTCACTGCGGGTCTGAAAAATCCATTCGCGGATTTAGCCGGCCCCGGGCACTCGCCCGAGACCATAAGTTATTGAAGAACGAAATAATCGTAGCGCATCGACACGGTGGTCACGAACGGCTCGGCCTGTTCGATCACCGCGGCGCGGCGTTCGGCACTGGCGCGCCAGCCGTGGGGGGTCATCGCCAACAGGTTGGCGCGATCCTCGGGCTGGTCCAGCGTCAGCTTGAATTCCAGGGTTTCGCTGTGCGCCAGCGCCATGCCTTCGGGCACCAGGGCCAGATGCTTGTCGTCGGTGTATTCGCGCACTTCGTCGTACAGGCGTTCGCGCAGCTCCATCAGGTGGCCGCTGGTCGGGCCGACCTTCATCAGGCCGCCGCCGACGCTGAGCAGACGCTTGGCTTCTTGCCAGTCCAGCGGACTGAAAACGCTGGCGAGAAACTGGCAACTGCCCGATGCCAACGGCACGCGGGCCATGCTGGCAATCAACCAGGTCAGCGCCGGGTTGCGCTTGCACGCGCGTTTGACCGCCTCGCGGGAGATGTCCAGCGCGTAGCCATCGGCATCCGGCAAGGCCTCGGAGATTTGCGCGGTGTAGTAACCCTCGCCACAGCCGATGTCGACCCAGCGTGCCGGCGCATAACCCGCCGCCAGCTCGGCCAGACGTTTGGCCACCGGCGCGTAATGCCCGGCATTCAGGAAGTCGCGGCGCGCTTCGACCATCGCCTGATTGTCGCCAGGGTCGCGGCTGTTCTTGTGCTGCACCGGCAACAGGTTCAGGTAACCCTGGCGCGCACGGTCGAAGCGGTGGCCGGCGGGGCAGACCACGCCGTTGTCCACGCTGTTCAGCGGTTCACTGCAGATCGGGCACGCGAGCATCAGGCGAGCAACTTGATCAGGGTCTGGTAGTAGATCTCGGTCAGCACGTCGAGATCGGCCGCCAGTACGCGTTCGTTGACCTGGTGAATGGTCGCGTTGACCGGGCCCAGTTCAACCACTTGGGTGCCCATGGTCGCGATGAAACGGCCATCGGACGTGCCGCCGCTGGTCGACGCCTTGGTCTCGCGGCCGGTGATGTCGCGGATGCTCGACGACACCGCGTCGAGCAGCGCGCCCGGCTCGGTGAGGAACGGCAGGCCGGACAGCGCCCAGTCGATGTGCCAGTCCAGGCCGTGCTTGTCGAGGATGTCGGCCACGCGCTTCTGCAGGCCTTCGACGGTGGATTCGGTGGAGAAGCGGAAGTTGAACACCGCCACCAGATCCCCCGGAATCACGTTGGTCGCGCCGGTGCCGGAGTTGACGTTGGAGATCTGGAAACTGGTCGGCGGGAAGAAATCGTTGCCGTGGTCCCAGTGCTCGGCGGCCAGTTCGGCCAGTGCCGGAGCGGCGAGGTGGATCGGGTTCTTCGCCAGGTGCGGGTAGGCCACGTGACCCTGAATACCGCGCACGGTGAGCTTGGCCCCGAGGGAGCCGCGCCGACCGTTCTTCACCACGTCACCGACCAGCGTGGTGCTCGACGGTTCGCCAACGATGCACCAGTCCAGACGCTCGTTGCGCGCCGCCAGACGTTCAACCACAGCCTTGGTGCCGTGGTGCGCCGGGCCTTCTTCGTCACTGGTGATCAGGAAGGCGACCTTGCCTTTGTGGTTCGGGTAGTCGGCGACGAAACGTTCGGCGGCCACGGTCATCGACGCCAGGCTGCCTTTCATGTCGGCCGCTCCACGGCCGCAGAGCATGCCGTGCTCGTCGATGACGGCGTTGAACGGGTCGATCTGCCAGGCCGTCACCGGACCGGTCGGCACCACGTCGGTGTGGCCGGCGAAGCACAGCACCGGGCCGTCGCCGTTACCGTGGGTGGCCCAGAAGTTGTCCACGTCTTCGATGCGCATCGGCTCGAGGGTGAAACCGGCATCGCCCAGGCGCTGCATCATCTGCTTCTGGCAATCGGCGTCGACCGGCGTCACGGACGGACGGCGGATCAGGTCGATGGCGAGTTGGAGGGTCGGCGAAAGGTCGGCGTGGGCCGTCATGTAATAACTCCGGGGTGCGCACGGTAAACCTGTAGGAGCTGCCGCAGGCTGCGATCTTTTGATTTTGTTTTTTAGAATCTACAGCAAGATCAAAAGATCGCAGCCTGCGGCAACTCCTACAGGATGTGTTGGCATTGAAAAAGGCAACCATTCTAATGCAAAACGGCGACCCGAAGGCCGCCGTTTGACGTTCAACAATAACTGATCAAGCGGCGGCCGCTTCAGGCTCCGGCGCCGGTTTTGGCAGCGACGAGAGAAACGCCATGATCAGCGCCGCGACGTACGGCAGCGATTGCACCAGCAGCATCGCCACCCAGAAGCGCATGTCGTTGCTCGGAATGCCTTGCACCAGGTAGATCCCCAGCGCCGCGCCCCACAACAGCAGCATGATGAACAGCTCTTCCCGGGCTTCGGAAATCGCCACCCAGAAGCCGTGGTTGTCGGCGTTTTTCGGCGTGCGGAAGAACGGAATGCTGCTGGTGAAGAAGCCGTACAGCACCGCTTTGGCGATGGTGTGCGACAACGCCAGGCCGGCCAGCGCCGCGCAGAACGCATCCTTGAGGTTCACGCCGACGGCGCGACGGTACAGGAAGATGATCTTGCCGACCTTGAACACGAACAGCGCCAATGGCGGGATTGCGAAGATCAGCAGTGGCGGATCGACCCGTTGCGGCACGATGATCATCGCCGCCGACCACAACAGTGCGCCGACGGTGAAGAAGATGTTCATGCCGTCCGCGACCCACGGCAGCCAGCCCGCGAGGAAGTGGTAACGCTGGCCACGGGTCAGCTCGGTGTCCTTGCCACGCAGCAGGCTGCGGGTGTGACGCTTGATGATCTGGATCGCGCCGTAGGCCCAGCGGAAACGCTGTTTCTTGAAGTCGATGAAGGTGTCCGGCATCAGACCCTTGCCATAACTGTCGTGGTAATACGCCGCCGACAAACCTTTTTCGAACACGCGCAGACCCAGTTCGGCGTCTTCACAGATGCACCAGTCGGCCCAGCCCAGTTCTTCCAGAACCGAACGGCGGGTCATGGTCATGGTGCCGTGCTGGATGATCGCGTCACGGTCGTTGCGGGTGACCATGCCGATATGGAAGAAGCCTTTGTATTCGGCGTAGCAGAGCTTCTTGAAGGTGCTTTCGTTCTGGTCGCGATAATCCTGCGGCGACTGCACCACGGCGATTTTCGGATCGGCGAAGTGCGGCACCATGTGCTTGAGCCAGTTCGGGTGCACGCAATAGTCAGAGTCGATGACGGCAATGACTTCGGCGTCCTTGGCGGTGTGCGGAATCAGGTAGTTCAGCGCGCCGCCCTTGAACCCTGCCAATGGCGCAACGTGGAAGAACTTGAAGCGCGGGCCGAGGGTGGCGCAGTAGTCGCGCACCGGCTCCCACACGGCCGGGTCTTTGGTGTTGTTGTCGATGATCAGGACTTCATAGTCCGGGTAATCGAGAGCAGCCAGGGCGTCTAGGGTCTGTTTGACCATGTCCGGCGGCTCGTTGTAGCAGGGCACGTGAATCGAGACTTTCGGCCGGTAGTCCGAATCGCCGATCACCGGCAGGAATTCACGTCGACGCTTGTGAATCCACACCGCTTCGGCCAGTTCATGCGCCTCGGTCAGCAACACGATGAACACCCCGAGGGCACCCAGCGCCAGGAGGAAACCCACCGTCAAGCTGAACCACGTGCTGTATTGCTGACTGTAGTCGTAACCGATCCACACCAGCACCGAACCGCAGAGGAACGCGATAAAGGTCAGGAAGGTACGGCCACGCTGACGCAGGGCCGAGCCGTCGATCATCAGCAGGGTCAGCGACAGCAGCGCCAGCACTACCGAACCGATGGCCAGCACGCGCCATTGCGGGATCGCTACCACCGGGCCTTCGAAGTTGAATTTCTGCTGGCGCGCGGCGTTGAACACGCCCCAATACGCGCCCACCGAACCTTCGTCACTGGCCTTCCACGGCTGATCGAAGGCTTCGATCACGAAGTAGTTGAAGCCCTGACGGTTGAGTTTGTTGACCAGGGTGCGCAGGTAGATCGCCTGATCCGCCGGTGAGGCATCGGCACCACCGCGCATGCGGCCGTTGCTCGGCCAGCCGACTTCGGACAGCAGCAGCGGCTTTTTAGGGAACATCTTTTTCAGGTCGCGGGCACGGTCGAAGACGAACTGCCCGGCCTTGTCGACGGGGATGAATTCCCAGTAAGGCAGCACGTGCGCAGCGATCAGGTCGACGTGCTTGGCCAGTTCCGGGTGTTCTTCCCAGACGTGCCACTGCTCGGAGGTGGTCACCGGCACTTTCACAGCTGCGCGTACCCGATCCAACAGCACGCTCAGTTGTTCGGCGGTGATTTCCTTGCGGAAGATCGCCTCGTTGCCGACCACTACGCGAACCACGCTGCGCGAAGTGTTGGCCAATTCGATGGCGCGCTGGATTTCCCGCTCGTTGCGTTCCTGATCGGGGCTGATCCAGATCCCGAGGGTTACGCGAAGACCGAACTCTTCCGCCAGTTTCGGGATGTCCTGCAGCGAACCGTCGACCGAGTAGATGCGGATGTTGTCCGTCAGCTTGCTCATGATCTCCAGGTCGCGGCGCATTTCATCGTCAGTCGGATACTGATCCTTCTGTGGGAATTGTCCCTGCTGGAATGGCGAATAGGAGAAACCGGAGATCTGCTCCGGCCAGTCGGGCGCGGAGACCGGGCGGTTGATCAGCGCCCAGAAACCGGTGAACAGGGCGGCGATTGCCAGAACCACCACCAGGTTGAGACCAAATTTACGCGATGACATAGCTATTTCGGGTTCCAAAGGCTGTGGAACGAAGGAACGGATCGGCTTACGCCAAAAGGGCGCGAATCCTACACCGGCAGTTCACTGCTCGTACACCAGACAGGGAAATGCCGGACGTTGGGCAGTCCAACCTGATTTAAGTTCTTTAGTAACAGCTTGTAAGAGAAAACTTTGTTCAGTGTGGCATCAATTTCCTGTGGCGAGGGAGCTTGCGCCCGCTGGACTGCGAAGCAGGCCGCTTTTTGAGGGCCGCTTCGCGACCCAGCGGGAGCAAGCTCCCTCGCCACAAGGTTTGTGCAAAACGTCTGCGTTCACCGTTCATAGCATCAAAGATGCTCTTGGCTGCCGACGGCCCTATAATGCGCGCCGGTTTTTGGGGTAATGGTCATGAGTACAGAAGATCCACGGTTTGCAGGCATCGCCCGTTTGTATGGCATCGAGGGCCTCGAGCGCCTGCGTGCGGCCCATGTGGCGATTGTCGGCGTCGGTGGCGTCGGTTCCTGGGCGGCGGAAGCCATGGCCCGCTGCGGCGTGGGCGAGATTTCGCTGTTTGATCTGGACGACGTCTGCGTCAGCAACGCCAACCGCCAGTTGCATGCGCTGGACAGCACCGTCGGCAAACCCAAGGTCGAGGTAATGGCCGAGCGCCTGCGCGGGATCAACCCGGATTGCACGGTGCACGCGGTGGCCGACTTCGTCACCCGCGACACGATGGCCGAATACATCACCCCAGACATCGACTGCGTGATCGACTGCATCGACGCGGTCAACGCCAAGGCTGCGCTGATCGCCTGGTGCAAGCGCCGCAAGATCCAGATCATCACCACCGGCGGCGCCGGCGGGCAGATCGATCCGACGCTGATTCAAGTGTGCGATCTGAACCGTACCTTCAACGATCCACTGGCCTCGAAAGTGCGTTCGACCCTGCGTCGTGACTACGGTTTCTCACGCACCGTGACTCGCCATTACAGCGTGCCGTGCGTGTTCTCCACCGAACAGCTGCGCTATCCGAAACCGGACGGCAGCATCTGTTTGCAGAAGAGTTTTGTCGGCGATGGCGTGAAACTCGACTGCGCCGGCGGGTTTGGCGCGGTGATGATGGTCACGGCAACGTTCGGCATGGTCGCGGCGACCAAAGCGGTGGACAAGATTGTGGCGGGTGTTCGGCGCCCGGCGGATCGCATTAAACCGACTAGCTAGCAAATCTTGTGGCGAGGGGATTTATCCCCGATGGGGTGCGAAGCGCCCCCAGATCTGCTTCCTCGGAGTGTCAGGCAGACCGCATGTGTAGATTTTGGGGCCGCCTTGCAGCCATCGGGGATAAATCCCCTCGCCACAGGGTTAACCTGCCAGCTCATTCATCCGCTTGAGCACGGCATTCAAGCCATTGCTGCGCGACGGCGACAACTGCCGCGACAGCCCCAGCTGATTGAACCAGTCCGGCAGATCCACTTGCTGCAATTCAGCAGCGCTCAGGCCATTAACCCGCAGCAACAGCAGCGCCACCAACCCGCGAATCATCCGTGCATCACTGCTTGCCGAAAACTGCCAGTGGCCGTCATTCAGCGAGCCCACCAGCCACACTTGGCTTTCACAACCATGCACGCGGTTGGCGTCGTTTTTATCCGCATCGTCCAGCGGCGGCAGACGATCACCGAACTGCATCAGCAATCGCGCCCGTTGTTCCCAACCGGCAGCGTTCTGAAAGGTCTGCAGCGCTTCGGCAGCGGCCAGCGGCAGGCTCATCGCAACAACTCCAAGGCCTGATCCAGCGCTTCAAAGAAACGCTCCAGATCCTCGGAATCGTTGTACAGCGCCAGCGACACCCGAATCGCCCCGGCCAGTTCGAAGCTTTTCAGCAACGGCATGGCGCAGTGGTGCCCGGCGCGCACGGCGATGCCTTGCTCGGTCAGCAGGTGCGCCAGGTCGGCGTTGTGCACACCCTCGACGACAAAACTCGCCAGCGCCAGTTGCGGCTTGCCCAGCAGGCGAATGCCATTGCGGGCGGCGAGGCCTTGCAGCAGATAGTCGTGCAGTGCCGCTTCATGGGCCGACACCGCGTCCTGATCCAGCCCGGCCAGATAGTCGAGGGTCGCCCCGAGGCCGATTACGCTGGCAATCGGCGGCGTACCCGCCTCGAAACCCAGCGGGGCAGGGCGGAAGCGTGAATCGTGATAATTGGCTTCCAGCACCATTTCGCCGCCGAACTGCCACGGTTTCAGTTGCTCGAGCGCCTCGTTGCGCCCGAACAGCACGCCGAGGCCATCGGGGCCGTACAGCTTGTGGCTGGAAAATACATAGAAGTCGCAACTCAGCGCCTGCACATCGTGGCGACCGTGCACCACACCTTGCGCGCCATCGACCACGGTCAGCGCGTTCTGCGCCTTGGCCATCGCCAGCAGCGCCGGCAGCGGTTGCCAAGCACCGAGCACGTTGGACAACTGACTGACCGCCAGCAAGCGGGTGCGTGGACCGATCAGGCCTGCGGCGGCGCCGAGGTCGATCACGCCGTCGGCGTCCAGCGGCAGGATCACCAGTTTCAGGTCGCGACGTTGCGCCAGTTGCTGCCACGGCAGCAGGTTGGCGTGATGCTCCAGGGCGCTGATGACAATTTCATCGCCCGGATGGAAAAGATGTTCCAGGCCATACGCCAGGAGATTCAGCGCACTGGTGGCGCCGTGGGTGAAGATGATTTGCCCGCTGTCACCGGCATTGAGCCACTGGGCAACCTTGAGCCGACTGTCTTCGAACGCCTGTGTCGCGTGAGCCCCGGGCAGGTGTTGCGCACGATGCACATTGGCCGCGCCGTTGGCGTAGTAATGGGTCAGTGCGTCAAGCAGGGCTTGCGGTTTTTGCGTGGTGGCGGCGTTGTCCAGATAGGTCTGGTCTTGCCGTTGCAGAGCGGCGATGGCCGGAAAATCGGCGCGCCAGGGGGAGGGAATCATCACAGTTTTTAGCCCTGGTGAAGAGGGGCGGGATGTACGCCAAACCCTGTAGGAGTGAGCCCGCTCGCGATGGCGCCCGTGAGGACGCCAAAAAGCATCGCGAGCAGGCTCGCTCCTACAGTAAATCGTTTAACGCTTAGTTGTGAGCGTGCAGCGCTTCGTTCAGCTCGATCGCCGATTTGTGGGTTTTGCACTCCACGGCACCGGTTTCCGAATTGCGACGGAACAGCAGGTCAGTCTGACCGGCCAGCTCGCGGGCCTTCACCACCTTGACCAGATTGTTGTGCTCGTCCAGCAGCGCCACCTTGGTGCCGGCGGTCACGTACAGGCCCGACTCGACGGTGTTGCGGTCGCCCAACGGAATACCGATACCGGCGTTGGCGCCGATCAGGCAGCCTTCGCCAACCTTGATCACGATGTTACCGCCACCCGACAGGGTGCCCATGGTCGAGCAGCCGCCGCCCAGGTCCGAACCCTTGCCAACGAATACGCCAGCGGAAACGCGGCCTTCGATCATGCCCGGGCCTTCGGTGCCGGCGTTGAAGTTGATGAAGCCTTCGTGCATCACGGTGGTGCCTTCGCCCACGTAGGCACCCAGACGCAGACGTGCAGCGTCAGCAATACGCACGCCGGCCGGCACCACGTAGTCGGTCATTTTCGGGAACTTGTCCACCGAGAACACTTCCAGCAACTCGCCGCGCAGACGGGCTTCCAGTTGCAGTTCGGCCAGTTCGCTCAGGTCGATCGCGCCCTGGCTGGTCCAGGCGACGTTCGGCAGCAGCGGGAAGATCCCGGCCAGGCTCACGCCGTGCGGCTTGACCAGACGATGGGACAGCAGGTGCAGCTTGAGGTAGGCCTCAGGTGTCGAGGTCAGCTGTGCGTCTTCTGCCAGCAGGGTGGCGACCAGCGGCTTGTGGCTCTCGGCCAGACGGGTCAGCAGCTTGCCTTGAACGGCGTCGATGCCTTTGACCGCTTCAGCCAGTTGCGCAGCCTGCGCGGTGGTGAAGGTGATGGCCTGGTTGCCTTCGGTGTAGCCGAGGATCGGCGCAACGGCGGCGACCAGTTCGTCCGACGGGTTAAGCAGCGGCTGGGCGTAGAACACTTCCAGCCACGCGCCTTGACGGTTCTGAGTGCCGACACCAAAGGCGATGCTGAACAGGGATTTGGACATGTGAATACCTCTAGCAATAAGTGACGGGCTGCTTTACTTGAGTGCGGCCGCGTAGATGTCTGGCTTGAAGCCAATCAGGGTTCGGTCACCGAGATCGAGCACCGGACGCTTGATCATCGAGGGTTGAGCGAGCATCAGTTCGATGGCTTTCGACTGGTCGAGATCGGCTTTACGTTCGTCGTCGAGTTTGCGAAAGGTCGTGCCTGCACGGTTCAACACCGTTTGCCAGCCGTGCTCGTCACACCATTGGGTCAGGTGCTCGCGGTCGATACCGGCGGTTTTGTAATCGTGGAAGTCGTAGCTGACAGCGTGTTCATCGAGCCAGGTGCGCGCCTTCTTCATGGTGTCGCAGGCTTTGATGCCGAAAAGGTGCAACGTTTTACTTGAAACGGTCAAGGAATCGCCCCCTTTACAGGTGCTGGAAAAAAATGGTGTCGGATTATGCCATGACCAAACGGTTTCGCGGCGCCTGAGGTCGATTTCCCACCGCAAAACCCTGTAGGAGTGAGCCTGCTCGCGATGGCGATTTACCTGCCACTGTCATTGTTGAATGTTAAACCGTTATCGCGAGCAGGCTCACTCCTACAAGGGGATTTGCGACAGGGCTGCGACATAGGTGCAACGGCCAGACGCATCCTAAGCCGCTAATATGGCAGTTCAACGCTGTCGATTGTCTGAGATTTCCGCTTTATGCAAACCGCCTATACCGTCCTGATCCTGCTGATGCTGGTCAGCGTCTCGCGGCTGGTCGGCCGGGTCATCCCGCTGCCGCTGCCCCTCGTGCAAATCGCCGCCGGTGCGCTGCTGGCCTGGCCAACGCTGGGCCTGCACGTGGCGCTGGACCCCGAACTGTTCCTGTTTCTGTTCTTGCCGCCGCTGCTGTTTTCCGACGGTTGGCGCATGCCCAAGCGTGAGTTCTGGCATTTGCGCGGCCCGATCCTGACGCTGGCGGTCGGGCTGGTACTGTTCACCGTGGTCGGCGCCGGGTATTTCATTCACTGGCTGTTGCCGAGCATTCCGCTGCCGGTGGCCTTCGCACTCGCTGCCGTGCTGTCGCCGACCGACGCCGTGGCGGTCTCGGCCATTTCGCAAAACCGCTTGCCGACGCCGCTGATGCACATCCTGCAAGGCGAGGCGCTGATGAACGATGCGTCGGGCCTGGTGACGTTCAAGTTCGCCTTGGTGGCGGCGGTGACCGGGGTGTTCTCGCTGGCCAATGCGAGCCTGACGTTCGTGCTGGTGGCGGTCGGCGGGCTGGCGGTCGGCGTGGCGCTGAGCTGGCTGGTCGGACGCTTGCGCGCGTGGATGATCGCCCGCGGCTGGGACGATCCGGCCACCCACGTGGTGTTCATGTTGCTGCTGCCGTTCGCCGCCTACGTGCTGGCCGAGCGCCTGGGGGCTTCAGGCATTCTTTCGGCGGTGGCGGCGGGGATGATGCAGAGCTGGCTCGATCTGTTGCCCCGGCAGACCAGCACCCGCCTGCTCAATCGCAGCGTCTGGTCATTGCTGGAGTTTGCTTTCAACGGTCTGATCTTCCTGCTGCTCGGCCTGCAATTGCCGGACATCATCAAAGCCGTGGTCAGTCATGAACCGACGCTGTGGCCGACGCTGTTGTATCGCGGCCTCGACGTGGTGGCGATTTTCCTGGCGTTGGTGCTGTTGCGCTTTGTCTGGGTGCAGAGCATCTGGCGTCTATCAGTGTTGCTGCGGCGTTGGCGCGGCAAGGGCGCCCTCACCCAAGTGCCCACGGCCCGCTCCTGCTGGCTGCTGACCGTCGGCGGTGTGCGCGGGGCGGTGACGCTGGCCGGTGTGATGTCGGTGCCGATGTTGATGGGCAGCGAGGCGTTCCCCGAGCGTGATCTGCTGATTTTCATCGCTGCGGGAGTGATTCTGCTGTCGCTGATCTGCGCCTGCATCGCCTTGCCGTTGTTGCTGCGCGGTATCGAGAAAAGTCCGGACGACAAGCGCCGTCAGGAAGTGCGCGACGCCTGGCGCAAGACCGCCGAGGCGGCCATTCATGCATTGGAAACCGAAGAGGTCGGCCCGCAGGACGCTGCGCAGGCCGCGCTTTCGGCGGAACTGAAGGCGCGGATCATGTCCGAGTACCGGCATCAGCTCGACGTCTTCAACGATTCGGCCGAAGCCCAGGCGCTGGCGTTCCAGATGGATCTGCTGGAACGCCGTTTGCGTTTGAAGGCACTGCGGGCGCAGCGCCTGGAGCTGTATAGCCTCAGCCGTCAGCACCAGATCGGCGATGACGTGCTGCGGGAAGTGCTGGGCGAACTGGACTTGAGTGAGGCGAATCTGGGGCAGGTCAAGTAATCCTGCAACGTACTGGTTACGCCGTTTGTGCTGCGGGATAGGGGTAGGCCTTTCTCATGAACGCCTTGTCCTTTTCACTGAGCACCAGATTCAGATCAATCTTGAATTCACCCACGGTCCAGCTCTGACGCACGGCGTAATGCATGATCGATTTTGGATCGTAAGGCGAATAGTCGAAATCGCTGGCGTCGAGCAGATTGAAGAAACGTTCATCGATAGATCGGCGCGCGTAATCGTCCTCGTCGGCGTCTTCGGCCACCCCGTGTGCCGCATAAACCGCGGGCTTGTTCCAGGGGATATTCGACTCGGGGTGCAGATGTTCATGTTCGGCACCCAGTGCATGTCCGAACTCATGGATGACATTGGCGGTGAACAATGCCGGGGCGAGCATATGATCCGGAGACAGCCTCATGGTGGGCTCTTCTGCCTCGACCAACAGCGCGTTGGTACCGATCATCGACCAGTAAATGCCGGGTTCGCTGCTGATGCGGATATCACCTGACTCGCCTTCGAGAAAATCGAACGTCAGGTTGATATGGGGCAGCCAGTGGCTGGCCGCGGTTTTAACGGCGTCCTTGAACGCTTGATCGCCACTCAGGAACGCGATGCGCAAGGTTCGGCCTGGCGCCCAGAAGTAACCGTGTTTTCCGACGGCTCGTTTTTTACGAGCGGATGACGAGGTTTTTTCATTTGCCGGGTTTTCGGCGATAGCGACTTCATAGGAATGTTGTAGCGAAACCATTTTTTCTGTAAGGCAAAGTGTTGCGGAGTTCATGCTGAGTGTCCGTACTGATGTTGATCCAATAGGCTGTTGTTTATTCCGGGCGAGTTGCACCGGATAACAGATGGGTGGAAGTTAAAGGAAAGTGCGGACTGAACACAGTCGGGTTGTGTTGCGTGATATTGAAAGTTCGCGAGGTGTTGCGCCTGGCGAACTTTGTGTGTCGGTGTAGGTTATTTATTTCGGATAAAGCAATCGCATCAGTCGTTTGTCTTTTCTACTGATCCGGCGGTTGATCGGCACCTCCCAGTTGCCCACTGTCAGTGAGTTTGCCACCGGGTGATGCATGATTGATTTTCGGTCGTAGGCGGTATAGATCGCGTCCAGCGTGTCGAAGGAGGCGAACAGGTTCATGTCGACCTGCTCCTCGGTCAGCGGGTTCATTTCACGGTTCTTGTAGAATTCGTACACCTTTGGTTTATCCCACGGAATATTAGCCTTTGGATGCTGATGTTCGTGCATCGCACCCAGTGCGTGGCCGAACTCGTGGATCACGATCGCTTCAAAGTCTTCATGTTCCGGTTTGACCCCCAGGGTCATGGTGGGATGGTCGGGGTGGATCAACAGTGCATCGGTGCCCAGCATTGAGCTGTTGTCATTGCTCTTGGTCGCAATCCGGATGTCGCCTTTCAAATCGTCGACGAATTCGAACTTCAGGTTGATGTAAGGCAACCATTGGTTCGCCGCCGCGATAATCCTGTTCTTGTGGTCGGCTTGGGGTGAGTCCATGAAAGTGATTCTCAAGGTTCGGCCGTTGGCCCATAACTTTGAATAGTGAAAGACTGAGCGTTTGCGTCGTGTGCCGGTAGTTTTATCTGCGTTGGCGGGGTTTTCATCGATGGCTGCCATGTAAGCGGCTTGATCGTCGGGCCATTGAATGAGTTGGCAATCCAGCAGGTTGTTCATGTTCACTTCTTCCTTGAAGTTAAGATTTTGAGTTTTTTCGGGCGCAGCGTTATGCGCGACTCGAGACTAACGTCTGGCCGGCCGGCAAGTGAGGTAAATAGTTGGAGGATCTGTAACCCGATGTATGAAGCGCCCATGCCGGATTGCCCGGCACGGACGTTCAGCCCTTACTGGTGGCGCAGGACGAAATCGCGAATGCGTTCGGCCGCTTCTACACATTCCGCCAGTGGCGCGACCAGTGCCATGCGCACACGACCTGCCCCTGGATTGACCCCGTCAACATCGCGGGACAGGTACGAGCCGGGCACCACGGTCACATGCTCTTCGGCGAACAGATCCCGGCAGAATGCCGCGTCGTCGCCTTGTACATTCGGCCACAGGTAGAAGCTGCCGTCCGGGCGTTGCACGTCCATCACCGGGCTGAGGATTTCCAGCACCGCGTCGAACTTCTCACGGTACAGCGCACGGTTGGCGCGCACATGCACTTCGTCGTTCCAGGCGGCAACGCTGGCCAGTTGGGTTTGCACCGGCATCGCGCAGCCATGGTAGGTGCGGTACAGCAGAAAGCCCTTGAGGATATCGGCGTCACCGGCGACGAAACCGGAACGCAGGCCCGGCAGGTTCGAGCGCTTGGACAGGCTGTGGAACACCACGCAGCGCTTGAAGTCCTTGCGGCCCAGTTCGACGCAGGCGCTGAGCAGGCCTGGCGGCGGGGTCTGTTCGTCGAAGTACAGCTCGCTGTAGCACTCGTCGGCGGCGATCACGAAGTCGTGCTCGTCAGCCAGGGCGATCAGCTTTTTCAGCACATCCACCGGAATCAGCGCGCCGGTCGGGTTGCCCGGCGAGCACAGGAACAGGATCTGGCAGCGTTTCCAGATCTCTGGCGATACCGCGTCGAAGTCCGGGTTGAAGCCATTCTCGTCCAGGCACGGCAGGTAATGCGGCTTGGCACCGGCGAGGAACGCTGCGCCCTCGTAGATCTGATAGAACGGGTTCGGGCTGACCACCAGCGCGTCGTCGCCACGGTTGACCACGGTCTGGGTAAAGGCGAACAGCGCTTCACGCGTACCGTTGACCGGCAGCACGTTGCGCGCCGGGTCAATCCAGCCACTCGGCACGCCGAAACGACGTTCGCACCAGCCGGCGATGGCTTCGCGCAGGGCCGGGATGCCGAGGGTGGTCGGGTACACCGCCATCTGATCCAGATTGTGCGCCAGCGCTTCGGCGACAAAGCTCGGCGAGCGATGTTTCGGCTCGCCGATCGACAGCGCGATCGGACGTTTGTCCGGGTTCGGGGTCACGGTGCCGAGCAGGGCGCGGAGCTTTTCGAACGGGTAAGGCTGCAGCTGGTTCAGAGCGTTGTTCATGGATGCCTCGTTCAATGTGGAAAGAAAACTCTGTTACTGACCAATGCACAAAACCTGTAGGAGTGAACCTGCTCGCGATGAGGGCTGCACATCCAACATCCATGCAAGCTGATGTGCCGCTATCGCGAGCAGGCTCGCTCCTACAGAGGTTTGGTCTAACACGCCGGTAACGGAGTGATCCTTCCCACCTGGGTAATGGATTAATTCAATTCAGATACTGATACGTGAAAGCTTGATATCCGGTTCCTGATTGACGCTCAGTTGTTCAACGATTGCATCCTGCAAGCGGCTGCACAGCAGCGGGTCGGAGAGCGGCTGATTGTGGGCGTCGGTGATGAAGAACACGTCTTCCACCCGCTCGCCCAAGGTCGCGATCTTGGCGTTCTGCAGCGACAGGTCGAACTCGAGGAAAATCCCGCCAATGCGCGCCAGCAGGCCCGGGCGATCCGGTGCCGTGAGTTCCAGAACCGTCACCGGACGCTGGGCGTCGTTGTGGATCGTCACCTGCGGCGCAAAAGCGAAGTGCTTGAGCTGGCGCGGCACCCGGCGCTGGATGATCGTCGGGTAGTCGTCGGGGTTGCGCAGCGCTTCGGTCAGGCCGTCGCGAATCTGTTTGACCCGTGCCGGGTTGTCGCCGATCGAGTCACCGTCGGTATCGAGCACGATGTAGGTGTCGAGGGTGAACTGGCTGCTTGAGGTGATGACCCGGGCGTCGTGAATGTTCAGGTTGAGCTGGTCCATTGCGGCCACAGTCACGGCGAAGAAATCGTGTTGATCCGGGGCATAAATGAAGATCTGCGTACCGCCCTCGAATTCGCGCTGGGTGGTTTCCTTGATCAGCACCAGCGGGCCGCCATCGGCCGGCTGCTGCAGGATCGCGTCACTGTGCCAGGCGACGTCGCCGGCGGTGTGGCGCAGGAAGTAGTCATCGCCCAACTGTGCCCACAACTGCTCGACGTCGTCCGGGTCGGTGCCGCCACGCACCAGAATGTCCAGTGCTGCGCTCTGGGTCTGGCGGATCTGCTCTTCGCGATCCACCGGGTTTTCCAGGCCTCGGCGCAGGGCACGCTTGGTTTCGGTGTAGAGCTGGCGCAACAGGCTGGCGCGCCACGAGTTCCACAGCGTCGGGTTGGTGGCGTTGATGTCGGCCACGGTCAGCACGTAGAGGTAGTCCAGACGGGTTTCGTCGCCGACGATCTGTGCGAAATCGTGGATTACTTGCGGGTCGGACAAGTCCTTGCGCTGCGCAGTGGTCGACATCACCAGATGGTTCTGCACCAGCCAGACGATCAGTCGGCTGTCCCACGTTGGCAGTTGATGGCGCTGGCAGAACGCTTCGGCATCGACCGCGCCGATGTCCGAGTGATCGCCATGCCGCCCCTTGCCGATGTCGTGGTACAGCCCCGCCATGTAGATGAGTTCTGGTTTGGGCAGCTTGGCCATCAGCTTGGCGGCCAACGGGAATTTTTCCGACACCTGGGTGTACTGCAACTTACGCAGGTGCTTGATCAGATTGAGAGTGTGCGCATCGACCGTATAGATGTGGAACAGGTCGTGCTGCATCTGTCCGACAATGAAGCCGAACTCCGGCAGGTAACGCCCGAGGATGCCGTAACGGTTCATCCGTCGCAGGTTGCGATGGATGCCGATCTTGCACTTGAAGAGCTCGATGAACAGGCTGGTGTTGCGAATGTCGTTGCGGAAATTGTCGTCGATCAGGTGACGGTTCTCGCGCAGCAGGCGAATGGTGTCGGCGCGCACACCTTTGATTTCCGGTTGCTGAGCCATCAGCACGAAGATCTCGAGCATGGCGAACGGCGTGCGGCGGAACACGTTGTCGTTGCGGGCCTCGATGTAGCCGTCGTGCAACTGGAAGCGCGAATTGATCGGCTGCGGCGGCGCTTCGTCTTCCGGGGCGAGGATGACTTCCTCGAAATGCTGGATGATCAGGTCACTGAGCTGGGCGATGCTCATCACCACGCGGAAATACTGCTGCATGAAGTTTTCGACAGCCTGTTTGGCGTCGTCACCTTCAAAGCCGAGCAGGCCGGCGATGGTGCGTTGATGGTCGAACAGCAGGCGGTCTTCGGAGCGACCGGCGAGCATGTGCAGGGCGTAGCGCACTTTCCACAGGAATTCCTGGGAGGAGGCCAGCAGCGCGTTTTCGCTCTCGACCAGAAAACCTTCACCGGCGAGAGCGCGCAGGTTCAGGGTGCCGTACTGCCGACGGGCCACCCACAAAATGGTCTGGATATCCCGCAGTCCGCCAGGCGAGCCTTTGACATTGGGTTCCAGGTTGTATTCGGTATCGTTGTACTTGTGGTGGCGGGCCTTCTGCTCGGCGCGTTTGGCCAGAAAGAATTCCTTGGCCGGCCACATGTGTGCAGTGCTGGTGACATCGAGCATGCGCTGGCGCAGGCGCTCGGGGCCGCAGATGGTGCGGCTTTCCATCAGGTTGGTGACCACCGTCAAGTCGGCCCGTGCTTCCTCGGCGCATTCATCGACCGAGCGCACGCTCTGACCGACTTCCAGGCCGATGTCCCACAGCAGCGTCAGAAAACGCTCGATGGAGTCGCGGAAAACTTCGTGATCGGCGCTGTCTAGCAGGATCAGCAGGTCGATGTCGGAATACGGGTGCAACTCACCCCGGCCGTAGCCACCGACCGCGACCAGCGCGATGTCGGCGTCTTCACTCCAGTTGAACTGCTCCCAGGCCTTTTGCAGGATGTTATCGACGAACCAGGCACGGTCTTCGATCAGGCGGCGGATGTCGCGGCCGCTGCGAAAACGGCTGTCGAGCACCTCGCGGGCCTGGCGGATCGCCTTCTTGAACGCGGCGATAGGGCTCGCTTTCAGGGCCAGTTCAGCCTGGAACTGGCCACGGTCGAAGAGTTCGGGATCCACCTGCGGCATCGATTGGCTTTCCTTCTATAAGGCTGGGAGCGTTCCGGGAATCAGGCCGAGACGCGCGGGATGGTGTCGTCGGCGCGCAGGGTGAAGATCTCGTAGCCGGTGTCGGTCACCAGCAGGGTGTGTTCCCACTGTGCCGAAAGCTTGCGGTCCTTGGTGATTGCGGTCCAGCCATCGCCCAGCACCTTGGTATCGGCCTTGCCCTGGTTGATCATCGGTTCGATGGTGAAGGTCATGCCGGCCTTCAGTTCCATGCCGGTGCCCGCGCGACCGTAGTGCAGGATCTGCGGTTCTTCATGGAACACCTTGCCGATGCCGTGGCCGCAGAACTCGCGAACCACCGAGAAACCATTCTTTTCCGCGTGCTTCTGGATGACTTCGCCGATATCGCCAAGGCGGCAGCCTGGTTTGACGATTTCAATGGCCTTGTACATGCATTCCTGGGTGACCTGCGACAGACGCTCGGCCCAGACCGGCACTTCGCCGACGTGGAACATGCGGCTGGTGTCGCCGTGGTAGCCGTCCTTGATCACGGTGACGTCGATGTTCAGGGTGTCGCCGTTTTTCAGCGGCTTGTCATTCGGGATGCCGTGGCACACCACATGGTTGATCGAGGTGCAGATCGACTTCGGGTAGCCCTTGTAATTGAGCGGGGCAGGGATGGCCTGCTGCACGTTGACGATGTAGTCATGGCAGATCTGGTTCAGTTGGTCGGTGGTAACGCCCGGTTTGACGTGTTCGGCAATCATTTCCAGCACATCGGCGGCCAGTTTGCCGGCGACACGCATGCCAGCGATGTCCTCGGGGGTTTTGAGGTTGACGGTCATACAGGCTCTCTCTGCGCTCGACGGCGCTTGCTGATACGGATAGGGCGGCAGGTATGCGTTTTGCGACCCTGAAAAACCCGATTCTAACAGACGAAAGGCGCAAATCCGCGCCTGCGTGCTTCGTCTCTCTCTATACAATGGTGTGCCTGAAGGCGATTCCAAGGGGGCTGCGCCCATGTCCTTGGTGCGATTAAAGATTCCGGGTTCCGTTTCTGTGCACCCTGTGGTATAAAATGCGCCGCTTTCCGGGGATACCCCGAAAAGCTTAAATCCACACACGTGTCGACACGATGACCTGGGTGCTTTTGGCTTTATGCCACTGGTTGGTCATTGGGATACGTGGAGGCCAAACCCGACTTATTAAGGAACTATCATGTCCCAAGTCAACATGCGCGATATGCTGAAGGCCGGTGTGCACTTCGGTCACCAAACCCGTTACTGGAATCCGAAAATGGGTAAGTACATTTTCGGCGCGCGTAACAAGATTCACATCATCAACCTTGAAAAAACCCTGCCAATGTTCAACGAAGCTCTGACTTTCGTAGAGCGTCTGGCCCAGGGCAAAAACAAGATTCTGTTCGTCGGCACCAAGCGTTCCGCTGGCAAGATCGTTGCTGAAGAAGCAGCACGTTGCGGTTCGCCGTACGTCGATCACCGCTGGTTGGGCGGCATGCTGACCAACTTCAAGACCATTCGTGCTTCCATCAAGCGTCTGCGTGACCTTGAAGTTCAAGCCGAAGACGGTACTTTCGCCAAGCTGACCAAGAAAGAAGCGCTGATGCGCTCCCGTGACCTGGAAAAGCTGGATCGCTCCCTGGGCGGCATCAAGGACATGGGCGGTCTGCCAGACGCACTGTTCGTGATCGACGTTGACCACGAGCGCATCGCGATCACCGAAGCCAACAAGCTGGGCATCCCGGTTATCGGCGTTGTCGATACCAACAGCAGCCCGGAAGGCGTTGACTACATCATCCCAGGCAACGATGACGCAATCCGCGCTATCCAGCTGTACATGGGTTCGATGGCTGACGCAGTGATCCGTGGTCGCAACAATGTTGCTGGCGGCACTGTTGAATTCGCAGCTGAAGAAACTCAGGCTGCAGCTGAGTAATCGACGCCCTGGCGTTGACTCAGTAAGCAAAAAGGGGGCTTGGCCCCCTTTTTGCCACCTCGAAAACCGTTTGTTGGCGCCCGTTTTTGGTGGCGCAGCCCCTGCATCTGTAACGTGCGGCGGGTACAAGGTGATTCGGGAAGAATTGAACGCCCGTTCGATCGGGTGGAATGGTTGAAAACCTATCCAAGAGGAATTTGAAAATGGCAGCAATTAC
Organism: Pseudomonas sp. 86_A; assembly: GCF_017491705.1. Classification (NCBI taxonomy): domain Bacteria; kingdom Pseudomonadati; phylum Pseudomonadota; class Gammaproteobacteria; order Pseudomonadales; family Pseudomonadaceae; genus Pseudomonas; species Pseudomonas sp. 86_A. The sequence goes on from NZ_JAFGYS010000015.1 coordinate 24,429, forward strand.
TGCAGCGTTGGTTAAAGAACTGCGCGAGCGTACCGGCGAAGGCATGATGGACTGCAAGAAAGCCCTGGAAAAGGCTGACGGCGACATCGAAAAAGCCATTGATGACATGCGTGCTTCGGGCGCGATCAAGGCTGCGAAAAAGGCTGGCAACGTTGCCGCTGAAGGCGCAATCGCAATCAAGGACGACGGTAAAGCTGCCGTTATCCTGGAAGTGAACTCGCAGACCGACTTCCTGGCTCTGCAAGACGACTTCAAAAACTTCGTTGCTGCCAGCGTTGAAAAAGCGTTCGCTGACAAGCTGACCGACGCTGCTCCGCTGATCGCTGCTCAAGAAGCCGCTCGCGAAGCGCTGGTTGCCAAAGTGGGCGAGAACGTCAACATCCGTCGTCTGACCCGTGTCGAAGGTGACGTTGTAGGTTCGTACCTGCACGGCAACAAGATCGGTGTTGTTGTGGCTCTGAAAGGCGGCGACGTCGAGCTGGCCAAAGACATCGCGATGCACGTCGCTGCAAGCAACCCTGAGTTCCTGCTGCCTTCGCAAGTTTCGGCTGAAGCGATCGAGCGTGAAAAAGCTGTGTTCCTGCAGCTGAACGAAGAGAAGATCAAAGGCAAGCCAGAAAACATTGTTGAGAACATGGTCAAAGGCCGTATCAGCAAGTTCCTGGCAGAAGCGAGCCTGGTTGAGCAGGCGTTCGTCAAGAACCCTGAAATCAAGGTTGGCGAGCTGGCCAAGAAAGGCGGCGCAGAAATCGTTTCCTTCACCTACTTCAAAGTAGGCGAAGGCATCGAGAAGCCGGTCGACAACTTCGCTGAAGAAGTTGCTGCCCAGCTGGCTGCCGCCAAGCAATAAGACGGTTTTTCAACTGTCGCCCGAAAGAGGCTGCCCGCTCACGCGCGCAGCCTCTTTTCAGATGGGGTTACCAATTTTTAATTGGTTTCCACTTGGAACTGACTTACAAAGCCATGTTCCGATGGCGCTGAAGCAGCGCCAAGCTAGAGTGAACGCCAGCTGTAAACAGCTCGCAAAGAATTTTTAAATACGCCGCAGGAGAGATTCGCAATGGCTCAGCAGGGCAGTGGTTATCAGGCTCGCTATAAACGCATTCTACTCAAGCTTAGCGGCGAGGCCCTGATGGGCTCGGAAGAGTTCGGGATCGATCCAAAAGTGCTGGATCGGATGGCGCTGGAAGTCGGCCAGCTGGTCGGTATCGGCGTACAGGTCGGTCTGGTGATCGGCGGTGGCAACCTGTTCCGTGGCGAAGCCTTGAGCAAGGCTGGCATGGATCGGGTAACAGGCGACCACATGGGCATGCTGGCCACTGTGATGAACGCCCTGGCCATGCGCGACGCGCTGGAACGTGCCAATATCTCGGCCATCGTGATGTCGGCCATTTCCATGGTTGGCGTTACTGATCACTATGATCGCCGCAAAGCCATGCGCCACCTGAACTCCAAGGACGTCGTGATTTTCGCCGCCGGTACCGGCAATCCGTTCTTTACCACGGATTCGGCAGCCTGCCTGCGTGCCATCGAAATCGATGCCGACGTCGTGCTGAAGGCGACCAAAGTTGATGGCGTCTACACCGCAGACCCGTTCAAGGACCCGCATGCCGAGAAGTTCGATCATCTGACTTATGATGAAGTACTGGATCGCAAGCTGGGTGTAATGGATCTGACAGCAATTTGCCTGTGCCGCGACCATAAGATGCCGCTGCGCGTATTCAACATGAACAAACCCGGCGCCCTGCTGAACATCGTACATGGCGGCGCTGAAGGAACCCTGATCGAGGAAGGTCAACAATGATCAACGAAATCAAGAAAGACGCTAAAGAGCGCATGCAGAAGTCGGTGGAATCGCTGTCCCACAATTTCGGTCGCATCCGTACCGGTCAGGCGCACCCAAGCATCCTGGAAGGCGTGATGGTGCCGTACTACGGCGCTGACACCCCGATCAAGCAAGTGGCCAACATCACTGTCAAAGATGCCCGTACCCTGCAAGTCGTTGCGTTCGAACGCAACATGCTGGGCGCTGTCGACAAGGCGATCGGCAGTGCAGGTCTGAACCTGAACCCGACCAACCTGGGTGAACTGCTGCTGATCAGCATGCCCGCCCTGACCGAAGAAACCCGCCGCGGCTTCACCAAGCAGGCGCGTGACGTGGCTGAAGACGCCCGTGTTGCAGTGCGCAACATTCGTCGTGACGCGAACAGCTCGCTGAAGGATCTGGTCAAGGAAAAAGAGATCAGTGAAGACGAAGAGCGTCGCGCTACTGGTGAAATTGACGACCTGACCAAGAAGTTCGTGGCCGAAATCGACGCGAAGCTGGCAGAGAAAGAAAAAGACCTGATGGCCGTATAAGGGTCGCGTTTCAATGGAAAAGACCAAGCAGTCTGCGCCGTCCGCGGTGCCGCGCCATGTCGCGATCATCATGGATGGCAACAATCGCTGGGCGAAGAAGCGCTTCATGCCGGGTGTCGCCGGGCATAAAGCCGGCGTGGATGCTGTGCGGGCCGTGATCGAGGTGTGCGCCGAGGCCAAGGTCGAAGTGCTCACCCTGTTCGCCTTTTCCAGTGAAAACTGGCAGCGCCCGGCCGATGAAGTCAGTGCCTTGATGGACCTGTTCTTCAAGGCGCTGCGTCGTGAGGCCAAGCGTCTCAACGACAACAACATCAGCTTGCGCATCATCGGCGATCGCTCGCGCTTCCATCCTGAACTTCAGGCAGCGATGCGCGAGGCTGAAGCGATGACGGCCGGTGCCAACCGCTTTATCCTGCAGATCGCCGCCAACTACGGCGGTCAGTGGGATATTGCGCAAGCGGCACAGCGTCTGGCGCGTGAAGTCCAGGCCGGGCACTTGCGCCCGGAGGACATCACCCCGGATCTGCTGCAAACCTGTCTGGCGACCGGCGACTTGCCGCTACCGGACTTGTGCATCCGCACCGGTGGCGAGCACCGCATCAGCAACTTCCTCTTGTGGCAACTGGCGTACGCCGAGTTGTACTTCTCCGACCTGTTCTGGCCGGACTTCAAACACGAAGCCATGCGCACAGCGCTGGCCGATTTCGCTTCACGCCAGCGCCGCTTCGGTAAAACGAGCGAGCAGGTTGAAGCTGGAGCCCGGGTTTAATGCTTAAACAACGAATCATCACTGCGCTGATCCTGCTGCCGATCGCCCTGTGCGGGTTTTTCCTGCTCGAGGGTTCCGGTTTTGCGCTGTTCATCGGTCTGGTCGTGAGCCTGGGTGCCTGGGAATGGGCGCGTCTGGCTGGCTTTACCGCACAGTCGTTCCGTGTCGGCTATGCCGCTGTCGTTGCGCTGATGTTGTTCGTCATGTACGTGCTGCCGGGCCTCGCCCCTTGGGTATTGGGGGCTTCGGTACTGTGGTGGGCGGTGGCGACTTACCTGGTGCTGACGTATCCGCGTTCGAGCGAGCACTGGTCCACGGCGGCCACCAAGCTCGTGATCGGCTTGCTGATCCTGCTGCCGGCCTGGCAAGGGCTGGTGCAGATCAAGCAATATCCGCTGGGTAACTGGCTGATCATGGCGGTGATGGTGCTGGTCTGGGGGGCCGACATCGGTGCCTATTTTTCCGGTCGGGCCTTCGGCAAGCGCAAGCTGGCGCCGCAAGTCAGCCCGGGCAAAAGCTGGGAAGGCGTTTACGGTGGTCTGGCGCTGAGTCTGGTCATTACCGCTATCGTCGGCCTGGTGCGTGACTGGACCGTGGGCGAACTGCTCAAGGGCTTGATCGGTGCGGCGTTGATCGTCTTCATTTCGGTGGTGGGCGACCTCACCGAAAGCATGTTCAAGCGTCAGTCCGGCATCAAGGACAGCAGTAATCTGCTGCCCGGTCATGGCGGCGTGCTTGATCGTATCGACAGCCTGACTGCGGCGATCCCGATTTTCGCCGTATTGCTGTGGATGGCTGCGCCGTGAGCCGCCCGCAACAGATTACCGTTCTGGGGGCCACCGGCTCGATCGGTCTGAGCACCCTGGATGTGATTGCTCGTCATCCTGAGCGCTATCAGGTCTTTGCCTTGAGCGGGTTCACGCGCCTGAGCGAGTTGCTGGCCTTGTGCGTTCGGCATGTGCCGCAGTTTGCGGTGGTGCCGGAAGTGGCGGCGGCGCGTGGTTTGCAGGATGACTTGCGGGCTGCCGGCCTGTCCACGCGCGTGCTGGTAGGGGAGGAGGGCCTGTGCCAGGTCGCGTCCGCTCCTGAAGTCGATGCGGTGATGGCGGCCATCGTCGGTGCGGCGGGCTTGCGCCCGACGCTGGCGGCGGTGGAGGCTGGCAAAAAAATCCTCCTGGCCAATAAAGAAGCGCTGGTGATGTCCGGCGCGCTGTTCATGCAGGCGGTGCACAAGAGCGGCTCGGTGCTGCTGCCGATCGACAGCGAGCACAATGCGATCTTCCAGTGCATGCCGCAGGATTTTGCGCGTGGGCTGGGCGCCGTCGGCGTGCGGCGGATCTTGCTCACGGCTTCGGGCGGGCCTTTCCGCCAGACGCCGCTGAGCGAGTTGGCGCACGTTTCGCCGGATCAGGCCTGTGCGCACCCGAACTGGTCCATGGGTCGCAAGATTTCGGTGGATTCGGCCAGCATGATGAACAAGGGCCTGGAGTTGATCGAGGCTTGCTGGTTGTTCGACGCCAAGCCTTCGCAGGTTGAGGTGGTGATTCATCCGCAGAGTGTGATTCACTCGTTGGTCGATTATGTCGATGGTTCGGTGTTGGCGCAGTTGGGCAACCCTGACATGCGCACGCCGATTGCCAATGCACTGGCGTGGCCCGAGCGTATTGATTCGGGCGTGGCACCGCTGGACCTGTTTGCCATTGCGCGTCTGGATTTCGAAGCGCCGGATGAAGAGCGCTTCCCTTGTCTGCGCCTAGCGCGACAGGCAGCTGAGGCGGGTAACAGCGCGCCGGCCATGCTCAATGCGGCCAACGAAGTGGCTGTTGCAGCGTTTCTCGACGGGCGTGTGGGTTATCTGGAAATCGCGAGTATCATCGAGGATGTGTTGAATCTCGAGCCGGTGGTTGCGCTTGAGGATCTGGATGCGGTGTTTACCGCAGACGCGAAAGCGCGGATTCTGGCCGGACAATGGCTGAGTCGGCACGACCGATAGCCTTTACAGAACCATGGCGTCACGCGGCACTGAACAGGATTGCGGAGAAAGTAGATGAGCGCGCTCTATATGATTGCCGGCACCCTGATCGCTTTGGGTGTGCTGGTCACCTTTCACGAATTCGGCCACTTCTGGGTCGCGCGTCGCTGTGGCGTCAAGGTTTTACGTTTTTCCGTGGGCTTCGGCATGCCCCTGTTGCGCTGGTACGACAAGCAGGGCACTGAGTTTGTCGTCGCCGCGATTCCGCTGGGTGGCTACGTCAAAATGCTCGATGAGCGTGAAGGCGAAGTACCGGCTGATCAGCTTCATCAGTCTTTCAATCGCAAATCGGTTCGCCAGCGTATCGCCATTGTCGCGGCGGGTCCGATCGCCAATTTCCTGCTGGCCCTGGTGTTCTTCTGGGTGTTGGCGATGCTCGGCAGCGAGCAGATTCGTCCGGTTATCGGGGCTGTCGAGTCCGGCAGCATCGCGGCCAGGTCCGGTTTGAGTGCCGGCCAGGAAATCGTCGCTATCGATGGTGAACCGACCTCCGGCTGGGCCGCCGTCAATCTGCAGCTGGTGCGTCGTCTGGGGGAAAGCGGTTCCCTGCAATTGCTCGTGCGCGAGCAGGGTTCGACCGCAGACACGCCTCGTGAGTTGGCGCTGGACCATTGGCTCAAAGGCGCTGACGAGCCCGATCCGATCCGCTCGCTGGGTATTCGCCCATGGCGCCCGGCCCTGCCGCCGGTGCTGGCTGAACTTGATCCGAAAGGCCCGGCGCAAGCCGCTGGTCTGAAAACCGGTGACCGTCTGCTGTCGCTTGACGGCCAGGCGCTGAATGACTGGCAGCAGGTGGTGGATACCGTTCGTACGCGTCCTGATACCAAAATCATGCTGCGCATCGAGCGCGACGGTGCTCAAATCGACATCCCGGTGACCTTGGCAGCGCGCGGCGAAAGCAAGTCGCCAAGCGGTTATCTCGGGGCAGGGGTAAAGGCCGTAGACTGGCCGCCGGAAATGATCCGCGAGGTCAGTTATGGTCCGCTGGCCGCGATTGGCGAGGGTGCCCGTCGTACCTGGACCATGAGCGTGCTGACGCTGGACTCACTGAAGAAAATGCTGTTCGGCGAGCTCTCGGTAAAAAACTTGAGTGGACCGATAACCATTGCTAAAGTGGCGGGCGCTTCTGCCCAGTCGGGCGTTGCTGATTTCCTGAATTTCCTTGCTTATCTGAGTATTAGCCTGGGCGTTCTGAATTTGCTGCCCATTCCTGTACTGGATGGGGGGCATTTGTTGTTTTATCTGATTGAGTGGGCGCGTGGTCGTCCCTTGTCGGATCGGGTGCAAGGTTGGGGGGTGCAGATCGGTATCAGTTTGGTGGTCGGAGTGATGTTGCTTGCTCTGGTCAATGATCTGGGTCGACTGTAAAGCTTCGCTGAATTGCGAATCTGCCGCATTTTGCGGCAGTTTGTTTATTGCCAGTTGGAATAAGAAAGGACTTCATGAAACGTCTGCTGCTAACTGCGGTTCTCACCGTATTGATGATCGCCGAAGTTCACGCCGAGTCCTTCACTATCTCTGATATTCGCGTCAACGGCCTCCAGCGGGTCTCCGCGGGTAGCGTGTTTGGTGCCTTGCCGTTGAACGTCGGCGAGCAGGCGGATGATCGTCGCCTGGTGGAATCCACTCGTGCGTTGTTCAAAACCGGTTTCTTTCAAGATATCCAGCTGGGCCGCGAAGGCAACGTTCTGGTGATCACGGTCGTCGAGCGCCCGTCCGTCGCCAGTATCGAGATCGAGGGCAACAAGGCGATCTCCACCGAGGACCTGATGAAGGGCCTCAAACAGTCCGGTCTGTCTGAAGGTGAAATCTTCCAGCGCGCCACCCTCGAAGGTGTTCGTAACGAGCTGCAACGCCAGTACGTTGCACAGGGTCGCTACTCGGCTACGGTCGATACCGAAGTGGTATCGCAGCCGCGCAACCGCGTTGCGCTGAAAGTGAAGATCAACGAAGGCACCGTGGCTGCGATCCAGCACATCAACGTGGTCGGTAACACGGTCTTCCCTGATGACGACCTGATCGACCTGTTCGAGCTGAAGACCACCAACTGGCTGTCGTTCTTCAAGAACGACGACAAGTACGCCCGTGAAAAGCTGTCCGGTGACCTGGAGCGTCTGCGTTCCTACTACCTGGACCGTGGCTACATCAACATGGACATCGCTTCGACTCAGGTGTCCATCACCCCGGACAAGAAGCACGTCTACATCACCGTCAACATCACCGAAGGCGAGAAGTACACCGTCCGTGACGTCAAACTCAGCGGTGACCTGAAAGTCCCTGAAGACCAGATCAAGTCCCTGCTGCTGGTGCAGAAAGGCCAGGTGTTCTCGCGCAAGCTGATGACCACCACGTCCGAGCTGATCACCCGTCGCCTGGGTAACGAGGGTTACACCTTCGCCAACGTCAACGGCGTACCTCAGCCGCACGACGACGATCACACCGTGGACATCCTGTTTGCTGTGGATCCGGGCAAGCGTGCCTACGTCAACCGGATCAACTTCCGTGGCAACACCAAGTCCGAAGACGAAGTGCTGCGTCGCGAAATGCGTCAGATGGAAGGTGGCTGGGCTTCGACTTACCTGATCGATCAGTCCAAGACCCGTCTTGAGCGTCTGGGCTTCTTTAAAGAGGTAAACGTCGAGACTCCGGCTGTTCCGGGTGTCGACGACCAGGTGGACGTGAACTACGCCGTTGAAGAACAGGCGTCCGGTTCGATCACCGCGAGCGTCGGTTTCGCCCAGAGTGCCGGTCTGATCCTCGGTGGTTCGATCACCCAGAACAACTTCCTCGGTACCGGTAACCGCGTCAGCGTCGGCCTGACTCGCAGCGAATACCAGAGCCGCTACAACTTCGGCTACGTTGACCCCTACTGGACCGCCGATGGCGTGAGCCTGGGTTACAACGCGTTCTATCGCACCACCGACTACAAAGATCTCAATATCGACGTAGCCAGCTACGCGGTAGACAGCCTGGGTGCCGGCGTCAACGTTGGCTACCCGATCAGCGAGACTTCGCGTTTGACCTTCGGTCTGTCCGCTCAACAGGACAAGATCAAGACGGGCCAGTACACCGTTGACGAGATCTTCGACTTCGTTAACAAGGAAGGCGACCAGTATCTGAACTTCAAGGCGTCGGCCGGCTGGTCCGAGTCGACTCTGAACAAAGGCGTATTGCCGACCCGTGGTCGTTCCCAGAGCCTGACGCTGGAAACCACGATTCCGGGCAGCGACCTGTCGTTCTACAAGCTCGACTACCGTGGTCAGTTGTTCCAGCCGATCACCGAAAACTACACCCTGCGTCTGCACACCGAGCTGGGTTATGGCGACGGTTATGGTTCGACCGACGGCTTGCCGTTCTATGAAAACTACTATGCTGGTGGTTTCAACTCGGTTCGCGGCTTCAAGGACAGCACCCTGGGTCCTCGCAGTACCCCGAGTCGTGGTACCAACCCAGGCACATCGATTGACCCGGATCAGGATCCGCTGCCGTTTGGTGGCAACGTGCTGATCCAGGGTGGTGCCGAGGTTCTGTTCCCGCTGCCGTTCGTGAAGGATCAGCGCTCCCTGCGTACTTCGGTATTCTGGGATGTGGGTAACGTTTTCGATTCGCAGTGCAAGGACACCACCAACGCAAATGGTTCGACGTCCAACACCAAGTGCAACGACATCAGCCTGAGCAACATGGCCAGTTCCGTTGGTGTGGGTGTGACCTGGGTCACCGCACTGGGTCCTCTGAGTTTTGCTCTGGCGATGCCGGTCAAGAAACCGGATAACGCTGAAACTCAAGTGTTCCAATTCTCCCTCGGCCAGACGTTCTAAGCGTCTGACCCAAGATAACGACAATGGATTTTGTAGGAGTGCATCGTGCGTAAGTTGACTCAATTGGTTCTCCTGGCCTCCGTACTGGTGGCAGGCCCGGCGTTCGCCGACATGAAAATCGCTGTTCTGAACTATCAGATGGCGCTGCTGGAATCCGACGCGGCCAAGAAATACGCCGTGGATGCCGAGAAGAAGTTCGGTCCGCAACTGACCAAGCTCAAGACGCTGGAAAGCAGCGCCAAGGGTATTCAGGACCGTCTGATGGCCGGTGGCGACAAGATGCAGCAGGGCGAGCGTGAGCGTCTGGAGCTTGAATTCAAGCAAAAGGCCCGTGACTTCCAGTTCCAGTCCAAGGAGCTGAACGAAGCCAAGGCTGTTGCCGACCGCGAAATGCTCAAGCAACTGAAGCCGAAGCTGGATAGCGCAGTGGAAGAAGTCATCAAGAAAGGTGGTTTTGACCTGGTGTTCGAGCGTGGCGCAGTGATCGATGTCAAACCTCAGTACGACATCACGCGCCAGGTTATCGAGCGCATGAATCAGCTGAAGTAACCCATGACCGTGACCATCAAGCTCGGCCAGTTGGCCGAGTTCCTCGGCGCCACCCTGCGTGGCGACCCCGAGACGCAAATTACTGGGCTAGCCACCTTGCAGGAGGCTGGCCCAGCTCAGTTGAGCTTTCTGGCAAATCCTCAATATCGCAAATACCTGGCAAGTTCCCAGGCGGCTGCGCTATTGCTCAAGGAGGCGGATGCCGACGGTTTTGCCGGCAATGCGCTGCTAGTGCCGGATCCTTACCTGGCTTACGCACGCATCTCGCACCTGTTCGATCCCAAGCCAAAAGCCACTGCGGGTGTTCATCCCACAGCGGTGATTGCGCCGGATGCGGTGGTTGATCCAAGCGCCAGCATCGGCCCGTTCGTGGTGATCGAGGCCGGTGTGCGAATCGGCGCGCAGGTTACCCTGGGGGCGCATTGCGTCATCGGTGCCCGCAGTGAAATCGGTGAGGGCGGCTGGCTCGCGCCGCGGGTAACGCTGTACCACGACGTGCGCATCGGCAAGCGTGTGGTGATCCAGTCCGGTGCCGTGCTCGGCGGTGAAGGCTTCGGCTTCGCCAACGAGAAAGGTGTCTGGCAGAAGATCGCCCAGATTGGCGGTGTCACCATCGGCGACGATGTGGAAATTGGCGTGAATACCGCCATCGACCGTGGTGCGCTGGCCGATACCGTGATCGGCAATGGCGTGAAGCTCGACAACCAGATCCAGATCGCCCACAACGTCCAGGTCGGTGATCACACCGCCATGGCGGCGTGCGTGGGTATCTCCGGCAGCACCAAAATCGGCAAGCACTGCATGCTCGCCGGTGGCGTTGGCCTGGTGGGGCATATCGATATTTGCGACAACGTTTTCCTGACCGGGATGACCATGGTGACCCACTCGATTACCGAGCCGGGTGCCTATTCTTCCGGCACAGCCATGCAACCAGCGGCCGAATGGCGCAAAAGCGCGGCACGCATCCGTCAGCTCGATGACCTCGCGCGACGTTTGAAGCAGTTGGAAAAGCGCGTTGGGGAAGTGACCCCCGGCGGCAATGCTTCATCTGATGGCTGATACCATTTCCATATCAAGTGTGCACAGCCTCTAGACTGCCTCCTTGATTTGCTAGAGGAGTGCGCGTCAGTCGCGCTCCCAATCTTTACATAGGCTTCCCCCCGAAATGATGGACATCAACGAGATTCGCGAATACCTGCCTCACCGTTACCCGTTCCTGCTGGTGGACCGGGTGGTGGAACTGGACACTGAAGGCAAGCGCATTCGCGCCTACAAGAATGTCAGCATCAATGAGCCATTCTTCAACGGCCACTTCCCGGCGCATCCGATCATGCCGGGCGTGCTGATCATCGAAGCGATGGCCCAGGCTGCCGGGATCCTCGGTTTCAAAATGCTCGATGTGAAGCCTGCAGACGGCACCCTGTATTACTTCGTCGGTTCCGACAAGCTGCGCTTCCGTCAGCCGGTTCTGCCAGGTGACCAGTTGATCCTCGAAGCCAAGTTCATCAGCTGCAAGCGTCAGATCTGGAAGTTCGAGTGCCAGGCTTCGGTTGACGGCAAGCCAGTCTGCTCGGCTGAAATCATCTGTGCGGAACGCAAACTATGAGTTTGATTGACCCTCGCGCAATCATCGATCCGTCGGCCGTTCTGGCTGACGGCGTCGAGGTCGGCCCGTGGTCGATCGTCGGCGCAGGTGTGGAAATCGGCGAGGGTACCGTGATTGGGCCGCATGTGGTCCTCAAAGGCCCGACCCGAATCGGCAAGCACAACCGCATCTACCAGTTTTCCTCGGTAGGCGAAGACACGCCCGATCTGAAGTACAAAGGCGAAGAAACCCGTCTGGTGATTGGCGACCACAACGTCATTCGCGAAGGCGTGACCATTCACCGTGGCACGGTGCAGGATCGTTCGGAAACCACCCTGGGCGATCACAACCTGATCATGGCTTACGCCCATATCGGGCATGACAGTGTCATTGGCAACCACTGCATTCTGGTCAACAACACAGCGTTGGCCGGGCATGTGCACGTCGATGACTGGGCGATCCTTTCCGGGTTCACTCTGGTTCACCAGTATTGCCATATCGGTGCTCACAGCTTCTCCGGCATGGGCACCGCCATCGGCAAGGACGTTCCGGCGTTCGTGACCGTGTTCGGCAACCCGGCTGAAGCGCGCAGCATGAACTTCGAAGGCATGCGTCGTCGCGGTTTCAGTGAAGACGCCATTCACGCCCTGCGCCGTGCGTACAAAACCGTTTATCGCCAAGGGCTGACCGTCGAGCAGGCGCTGGCCGAACTCGCCGAACCTTCTGCGCAGTTCCCGGAAGTCGCGGTGTTCCGTGACTCGATCCAGTCGTCGACCCGCGGCATCACCCGCTGATCATGGCCAGTCTGCGTATTGCGCTGGTAGCGGGCGAAGCTTCCGGTGATATTTTGGGCGCCGGCCTCATGCGCGCGCTCAAGGCGCAACACCCGACAGCCGAGTTCATCGGCGTCGGCGGCCCGTTGATGCAGGCTGAGGGGCTGACGTCCTACTTCCCCATGGAGCGCCTGTCGGTCATGGGGCTGGTGGAAGTGCTCGGGCGGCTGCGCGAGTTGCTCAAGCGCCGCAAGGACCTGATCGCCACGTTGATTGCCGAGAAACCGGATGTGTTCATCGGCATCGATGCCCCGGATTTCAACCTCAATATCGAACTCAAGTTGCGTCAGGCCGGGATCAAGACCGTGCACTACGTCAGCCCGTCAGTGTGGGCGTGGCGGCAGAAGCGCGTGCTGAAGATTCGCGAAGGCTGCGACCTGATGTTGACGCTGTTGCCGTTCGAAGCAAAATTCTACGAAGAGAAAGGCGTGCCGGTACGGTTCGTCGGTCACACGTTGGCCGACACCATTCCGCTTGAGGCCGATCGTGCCGCTGCGCGGGCCGAACTGGGCTTGCCGGATGGGCCGCTGGTCGCCTTGATGCCGGGCAGTCGCGGCGGTGAAGTCGGGCGTCTGGGCGCGTTGTTCCTCGACACGGCCGAGCGCCTGCGGGCCATGCGTCCGGGGCTGCGCTTTGTCATACCGTGTGCCAATGCCGAACGTCGCGTGCAGCTCGAAGAACTGCTCGCGGGTCGTGACTTGCCGGTAACCTTGCTCGACGGCAAATCCCATCTGGCCCTGGCGGCGTGCAACGCGGTATTGATCGCTTCGGGCACTGCCACGCTTGAGGCGTTGCTGTACAAGCGGCCGATGGTCGTCGCGTATCGCTTGGCGCCACTGACGTTCTGGATTCTCAAGCGCATGGTCAAGAGCCCTTACGTGTCGCTGCCGAACCTGTTGGCCCAGCGCCTGCTGGTGCCGGAATTGTTGCAGGATGATGCGACAGTCGAGGCTCTGGCACAGACCCTGTCACCGCTGATCGACGGTGGCGAAGAGCAGACCCGTGGCTTCGACGAAATTCACCGCACGTTGCGGCTGGACGCTTCCAATCAGGCGGCGGATGCCGTCCTCAACCTGGTCGGTCAGAAATAATGAGCAAGACGATGCAAATGGGCCTGGATTTCACCCTGGTCGCCGAAGTTGAAGATCTGGTGGCCGGTGTCGACGAAGTCGGTCGCGGCCCGTTGTGCGGTGCGGTGGTGACGGCGGCGGTGATCCTCGATCCGAACCGGCCGATCCTCGGTCTCAACGACTCGAAGAAACTCACCGAAGCCAAGCGCGAGAAGCTCTACGACGAGATCATCGAGAAGTCCCTGAGCTGGTGCATCGCCCGCGCCGAAGTCGAAGAAATCGATGAGCTGAACATCCTCCACGCCACCATGCTCGCCATGCAGCGTGCGGTGGCCGGGCTGCATGTGCAGCCGAAACTGGCGATGATCGACGGTAACCGCTGCCCGAAATTGCCAATGCGCGCCGAAGCGGTGGTGCAGGGCGACGGCAAGGTCCCGGCAATTGCCGCGGCGTCGATTCTGGCCAAGGTCAGCCGCGACCGCGAGATGGCGGCGTTCGAATTGATCTATCCGGGTTACGGCATCGGCGGCCATAAAGGCTACCCGACGCCCGTTCATCTGGAAGCGTTGGCACGGCTGGGGCCGACGCCGATTCACCGGCGCTCGTTCGCCCCGGTGCGTCAGGCTTACGAGGCGCTCGAAGGCCTGACGCAGGTTTAGTCGCAAGGCTGATGTTTTGTTCGAGGCCCGGTACAATCCGGGCCTTGTTGTCTCTATGTAACTGGACAGGATCACTATGCCGGCTTCATTCGTTCATCTACGCCTGCACACTGAATACTCCCTGGTCGACGGGCTGGTGCGGATCAAGCCACTGGTCAAGGCGCTGACCGGCATGAACATGCCGGCCGTGGCGGTCACCGATCAGAACAACATGTGTTCCCTGGTCAAATTCTATAAAAACGCCATGGGCGCAGGCATCAAGCCGATCTGCGGCGCCGACCTGTGGCTGTCGAACAAGGATCCGGACGCACCGCTGAGCCGGCTCAGCCTGTTGGTGATGAACGCCAAGGGCTATCGAAATCTCACTGAGTTGATTTCCCGCGGTTTCATCGAGGGCCAGCGCAACGGCATGGTCATCGTCGAGCGCGAGTGGGTTGCCGAGGCCAACGAGGGCCTGATCATGTTGTCCGCCGCCAAAGAAGGCGAGATCGGCATGGCCCTGATCGGCGGTAACCCGGCCGAGGCCGAGGCTCTGGCGCGTGACTGGATGGCGGTGTTCCCGGATCGGTTCTACCTGGAAATCCAGCGCACCAATCGCCCCAACGATGAAGAGCAACTGCACGGCGCCGTGGCGCTGGCCGACAAGCTCGGCGCGCCGCTGGTGGCAACCAACGATGTGCGTTTCATCAAGCAGGAAGACTTCGCGGCCCACGAAACCCGCGTGTGCATCGGCGAAGGCCGCGCCCTCGACGATCCGCGGCGTTCGAAGAATTACAGCGATCAGCAATACCTCAAAAGCGCCGAGGAAATGGCCGAGCTGTTCAGCGACATTCCCGACGCGATCGAAAACACCGTTGAGATTGCCAAGCGCTGCAACATCGAAGTAAAGCTGGGTACGCACTTCCTGCCCAACTTCCCGATTCCCGATGGCATGACCATCGACGAATACTTCCGCAAAGTGTCTTTCGAAGGTCTCGAAGAGCGCCTCGCGGTGCTGCTGCCCAAGGACACCACCGAAGACTACGAAGCCAAGCGTCAGGTCTACGTCGACCGGCTGAATTTCGAGCTGGATATCATCATCCAGATGGGGTTCCCCGGTTACTTCCTGATCGTGATGGACTTTATCCAGTGGGCCAAGAACAACGGCGTGCCGGTGGGGCCAGGTCGGGGGTCGGGTGCCGGCTCGCTGGTGGCTTATGTGCAGAAGATCACCGACCTCGATCCGCTGGAATACGACCTGCTGTTCGAACGTTTCCTTAACCCGGAACGGGTCTCGATGCCCGACTTCGACGTCGACTTCTGCATGGACGGTCGTGACCGGGTGATCGACTACGTGGCCGAGAAATACGGCCGCAACGCGGTAAGCCAGATCATCACCTTCGGTTCCATGGCCGCCAAGGCTGTGGTGCGTGACGTGGCGCGGGTGCAGGGCAAGTCCTACGGCCTGGCGGATCGTCTGTCGAAGATGATTCCGTTCGAAGTCGGCATGACCCTGGAAAAAGCCTACGAACAGGAAGAGATCCTGCGCGATTTCATCAAGGTCGATGAAGAAGCGGCGGAAATCTGGGAGATGGCGCGCAAGCTTGAAGGCGTGGTGCGTAACGTCGGCAAGCACGCTGGTGGTGTGGTGATCGCGCCGACCAAACTGACCGACTTCTCGCCGATTTATTGCGATGAGGCCGGTGACGGCCTGGTAACCCAGTTCGACAAGGACGACGTGGAAGCGGCCGGTCTGGTGAAGTTCGACTTCCTTGGCCTGCGGACCCTGACGATCATCGACTGGGCGCTGAAAACCATTAACCGCGACCGCGCCAAGGTCGGCGAAGAGCCGCTGGACATCGCGTTTATCCCGCTCGACGACAAGCCGACCTACAAGCTGCTGCAAAAAGCCGAAACCACGGCGGTGTTCCAGCTTGAATCGCGCGGCATGAAAGAGCTGATCAAAAAGCTCAAGCCCGACTGCCTGGAAGACTTGATCGCACTGGTAGCGCTGTTCCGCCCGGGCCCGCTGCAGTCCGGGATGGTGGACGACTTCATCAACCGTAAGCACGGTCGCGCCGAACTGGCGTACCCGCACTCGGACTACCAGTACGAAGGCCTCAAGCCGGTATTGGCGCCGACGTATGGCATCATCCTGTATCAGGAACAGGTGATGCAGATTGCCCAGGTCATGGCCGGTTATACCCTCGGTGGTGCGGACATGCTGCGGCGAGCCATGGGTAAGAAGAAACCCGAGGAAATGGCCAAGCAACGCGGCGGTTTCATTGAGGGTTGCGCGACCAACAATATCGACGCCGACCTGGCCGGTAACATTTTCGACCTGGTAGAGAAATTCGCCGGTTACGGCTTCAACAAATCCCACTCCGCCGCCTACGGCCTGGTGTCCTACCAGACCGCCTGGCTGAAAGCCCACTACCCGGCGCCGTTCATGGCCGCGGTACTCTCGGCGGATATGCACAACACCGACAAGGTCGTGACCTTGATCGAGGAAGTGCGCACGATGAAACTGCGCCTCGACGCGCCGGACGTGAACACTTCGGAGTTCAAGTTCACGGTGAACGACGACGGCCGCATCGTCTATGGCCTTGGCGCGATCAAAGGCGTCGGTGAAGGTCCGGTGGAAGCCATCACCGAGGCGCGTCAGGAAGGTCCGTTCAAGGATCTGTTCGATTTCTGCGCCCGGGTCGACCTCAAGCGCATCAACAAGCGGACGCTGGACGGCTTGATCCGCAGTGGCGCGCTGGATCGTCTGGGGCCGTACTTCCATGACGAGCAAAAGGCTTATCAGGCCAACATCGACCGCAACCGCGCCGTGCTGCTGGCGGCAATGGAAGAGGCGATCAAGGCTGCCGAACAGACCGCTCGCACCCATGACAGCGGCCATGCCGACCTGTTTGGCGGATTGTTCGTCGAAGCCGATGCCGACGTGTATGCAAGCCACCGCAAGGCCAAGGAGCTGACCCTCAAGGAACGCCTCAAGGGTGAGAAAGACACCTTGGGCCTGTACCTGACCGGTCATCCGATCGACGAATACGAAGGCGAAATCCGCCGTTTCGCCCGTCAGCGCATCATCGACCTGAAACCGGCTCGCGATACGCAAACCGTGGCGGGGATGATCATTGCCCTGCGGGTGATGAAGAACAAGAAGGGCGACAAGATGGGCTTCATCACCCTCGATGACCGCTCGGGGCGGATCGAAGCGTCGCTGTTCGCCGATGCGTTCCACTCCGCGCAGTCGCTGTTGCAGACCGATGCGATGGTGGTGGTCGAAGGCGAGGTCAGCAACGACGACTTCTCCGGCGGCCTGCGCCTGCGGGTCAAGCGTGTGATGAGCATGGAGGATGCGCGCACCAATCTGGCCGAGAGCCTGCGTTTGAAGCTGCAGACTCAAGACCTGAAGGGCGATCAGCTACGCTGGTTGGGTGAGTTGCTCAAGCGTCACCGCGGGGCGTGCCCGATCACCATGGAGTACACCAGCCCCGATGCGAAGACCTTGCTGCAGTTTGGCGAGACTTGGCGAATCGACCCGGCGGATGCCTTGATTCAAGCCCTGCGTGACCAGTTCGGGCGAGACAACGTCTTCCTCCAATACCGTTGACCGGCAGGTGCCATCATTGCGCTTGCCCGCAACCTGAATTTTTAATCTCGACCTCAGCGCGCCTCTCCCTTAAGGTAGGGCGCGAATAGACAACCGGCCGGCCCAAGCTCATTTGGGACACGACCCAAGACGGACGCCTATGAACCCGAATTTTCTAGATTTCGAACAGCCGATCGCCGACCTGCAAGCCAAGATCGAAGAGTTGCGCTTGGTCGGTAATGACAATTCGCTGAATATCGGCGATGAGATCTCCCGCCTGCAGGACAAGAGCCGCACGCTGACCGAAGACATCTTCGGCAAGCTGACCAGCTGGCAGATCGCTCGTCTGGCGCGTCACCCGAAACGCCCGTACACCCTGGACTACATCGAGCACATCTTCACCGAGTTCGACGAACTGCACGGCGACCGTCACTTCTCCGACGACGCGGCCATTGTTGGCGGCGTGGCACGTCTGGAAGACCAGCCAGTGATGATCATCGGTCACCAGAAAGGCCGTGAAGTACGCGAGAAGGTGCGCCGCAACTTCGGCATGCCGCGTCCGGAAGGCTACCGCAAGGCCTGCCGTCTGATGGAGATGGCCGAGCGCTTCAAAATGCCGATCCTGACCTTCATCGACACCCCGGGTGCCTACCCTGGGATTGACGCTGAAGAGCGCAACCAGAGCGAAGCCATCGCCTGGAACCTGCGCGTGATGTCGCGCCTGAAGACCCCGATCATCGCCACCGTTATCGGTGAGGGTGGTTCCGGTGGTGCACTGGCCATCGGCGTCTGCGACCAGCTGAACATGCTGCAATACTCGACCTACGCGGTGATCTCGCCAGAAGGTTGTGCGTCGATTCTGTGGAAAACCGCCGAGAAGGCGCCGGACGCTGCCGAGGCAATGGGCATCACCGCCGAGCGCCTGAAAGGCCTGGGTATTGTCGACAAGGTGATTGGCGAGCCACTGGGCGGCGCCCACCGTGACCCGGCCGCTGCCGCAGCTTCGATCCGTGCCGAACTGAGCTCGCAACTGGCGATGCTGAAGAAGTTCGACAACGAAGCGCTGCTCAAGCGCCGTTACGATCGACTGATGAGCTACGGTCTCTAACCGAAACACGCAATACCCTGTAGGAGTGAGCCTGCTCGCGATGAGGGCGTAACATTCAACGGATGAGTTGGCTGTTACACCGCGATCGCGAGCAGGCTCACTCCTACATTTGTTTGGGGCAAGAGAAAGGTATGGGTCAGTCCATGATTGATTTGCCCTCACGGCTTTTGCGCAACCTTGAGCCTTGGCGCGACGCCGCTCATTGGCGCATCGCGTTTTCCGGTGGTCTCGATTCCACCGTCCTGCTGCACTTGCTTGCCGATCTGGCAAAAACCGAATCACTCCCTGCGCTCAGCGCCATCCATATCCATCACGGCCTCCAGGCTGCGGCTGATGCGTGGCCGGAGCATTGTCAGTTGTTCTGCGATGCGCTGGGCGTCCCATTGCAGGTCGTTCGGGTGACGGTGCAACCCGGCGCCAGCCTGGAGCGGGCGGCGCGGGAGGCGCGTTATGCGGCGTTCACCTCGCTGACCGGGGCGGGTGACCTGCTGCTGACCGGGCAGCACCGTGATGATCAGGCCGAAACCCTGCTGTTTCGCTTGATGCGCGGTGCCGGCGTTCGCGGACTTTCGGCGATGCCAGCGCAGCGCCCGTTGGGGCAGGGCACGCTGCTGCGGCCATTGCTCG
The DNA here is from genome assembly GCF_017491705.1 of Pseudomonas sp. 86_A. Taxonomy (NCBI): domain Bacteria; kingdom Pseudomonadati; phylum Pseudomonadota; class Gammaproteobacteria; order Pseudomonadales; family Pseudomonadaceae; genus Pseudomonas; species Pseudomonas sp. 86_A. Next base: position 43,414 of record NZ_JAFGYS010000015.1, read on the forward strand.
ACGTCACGCGTGCCGAACTTGAGGCTTACGCTGGCGCGCATCAGTTGCGCTGGATCGAAGACCCATCGAATGAAGATCGGCAGTTCTCGCGCAATTACCTGCGTCATCAGGTGCTGCCTCGGTTGGCCGAGCGCTGGCCGCAAGCGCAGGCGAGCATGGCCCGTAGCGCGGCGCATCTGCGCGAGGCGCAAGGCTTGCTCGACGAGCTGGCGCAAATCGATCTGGCGCAAGCCGCCACGCCTGGCGAGTTCCAATGGCTGGGCCTGCCGTCACTGGAACTGGCGCCGCTGGCCACCCTGTCCGCCGCTCGTCAGCGCAATGCGCTCAGCCATTGGCTCGAACCCCTGACCCGACTGCCGGACACTGACCATTGGTCGGGTTGGACAAGCCTGTGCGACGCCGCCAACGATGCGTCCCCGGTCTGGCGTCTGGCCGATGGCGAGTTGCATCGCAGCGCCGGCCGGATATGGTGGCTGAGCGGCGACTGGCTGCACGCGCCAGCGTCCGGCGCCGAGTGGCATGACCCGTCGACAGCGCTACGCCTGCCGAATAACGGGCGTGTCATGTTCAGCGGGCAGACTCCCGTCGGGCCGTTGCAGATTCGCTATCGGCAGGGCGGCGAAGTGATGTATCTGGCAGAGCGCGGCCACCGCGATCTCAAGCGCCTGCTCAATGAGCGCGCGGTGCCGGCCTTCGTCCGTGGCAGATTGCCGCTGCTGTTTCGCGGCGCCGAATTGCTCGCCGTGGCGAACCTGCCGGGCCTTGACTGGCATGGGCCACACGGCTGGAAATTGCATTGGCAGCCAACAGACGAAGATCAAGGTTTGAGATGAAAGGGGCATTCCGGTAGACTACGCTCCCTTCTTGATACAACTTCTGTGGATTCGCCTGAATTGCAGGAGTTGCCGATTACCAAGCAGTCTTTGCTGGGCGATTCCAAAAAATGTGTAGCGAGCAACGTACCGGTGTTTCACCTGCCGGTCTGTCCCAACGCGGCGGTTTTTTTGAAAGGTGCACTGTGATTAATGCAGGTGATCGGGGGCTTCGGCCTTCCTTCGCTTTCCCCGGCGGCTCGTACCGCTTTAACGCAGACTTCTAGGGTTTTTCATGACGCGCTACATATTCGTCACGGGCGGTGTTGTTTCTTCATTGGGGAAAGGCATTGCCTCGGCTTCATTGGCGGCCATCCTGGAGGCGCGGGGGCTTAAGGTCACCATGCTTAAGCTGGATCCGTACATCAACGTCGACCCGGGCACCATGAGCCCGTTCCAGCACGGTGAAGTGTTCGTCACCCACGACGGCGCCGAGACCGACCTGGACCTGGGCCACTACGAGCGGTTCATCCGCACGACCATGACCCAGAACAACAACTTCACCACCGGCCGTGTCTACGAGCACGTGCTGCGCAAAGAGCGCCGTGGTGACTACCTGGGTGCAACCATCCAGGTGATTCCGCACATCACCGACGAAATCAAGCGTCGCATCATCAAGGGTGCCGGCGATGCCGACGTGGCCCTGGTCGAAATCGGCGGCACCGTTGGCGACATCGAATCGCAACCGTTCCTCGAAGCCATCCGCCAACTGCGCGTGGAAGTCGGTTCCAAGCGCGCGATGCTGATGCACCTGACGCTGGTTCCGTACATCGCCACCGCTGGCGAGACCAAGACCAAGCCAACCCAGCACTCGGTGAAAGAGCTGCGTTCGATCGGCCTGCAGCCAGACGTGCTGATCTGCCGCTCCGACCATCCGGTGGATGTGTCTTCGCGTCGCAAGATCGCCCTGTTCACCAACGTTGAAGAGCGTGCGGTGATCTCCCTGGAAGACGTCGACACCATCTACAAGATCCCGGCCGTGCTGCACGCTCAGGGTCTGGACGATTTCGTCGTCGAGCGTTTCGGCCTGCAATGCAACGGCGCCGACCTGTCCGAGTGGGAAAAGGTCGTCGATGCCAAGCTCAATCCAGAGCACGAAGTCACCATCGCGATGGTCGGCAAGTACATGGAGCTGCTGGACGCCTACAAGTCGCTGATCGAAGCGATGAGTCACGCCGGCATCACCAACCGTACCAAGGTCAACCTGCGTTACATCGATTCCGAAGACATCGAGAACCAGGGCACTGCGCTGCTCGAAGGTGTCGACGCGATTCTGGTACCGGGCGGCTTCGGTCTGCGTGGCGTTGAAGGCAAGATCACTGCTGTTCAGTACGCTCGTGAAAACAAGGTGCCGTACCTGGGTATCTGCCTCGGCATGCAAGTGGCGGTCATCGAGTTCGCCCGTAACGTGCTGGGCTGGAAAGACGCCAACTCCACCGAGTTCGATCGCGCCAGCGGCCATCCGGTCGTGGGTCTGATCACCGAGTGGGAAGACGCCACCGGCGCGGTTGAAGTGCGTACCGAATCCTCCGATCTGGGCGGCACCATGCGTCTGGGCGCTCAGGAATGCCTGCTGGAAGCCGGTTCCAAGGTGCACGATTGCTATGGCAAGGATGTGATTGTCGAGCGTCACCGTCACCGCTATGAAGTGAACAACAACCTGCTGCCACAAATCATCGAAGCCGGCCTGAAGATCTCCGGTCGCTCCGCTGACGCCGCGCTGGTTGAAGTCGTCGAAGCCCCGGATCATCCATGGTTCGTCGCTTGCCAGTTCCACCCTGAGTTCACCTCGACGCCACGTGACGGTCACCCGCTGTTCAGCGGTTTCGTCAAGGCAGCGTTGGCACAACACCAGAAGAAGGCGTAATCCCCGATGGCACAGAAGATCATCCGCGTTGGCGACATCGAGATTGCCAACGACAAACCCATGGTGCTGTTCGGCGGCATGAACGTGCTGGAAAGCCGCGACATGGCCATGCAGGTTTGCGAAGAGTATGTGAAGGTCACCGAGAAACTCGGTATCCCTTACGTGTTCAAGGCCAGTTTCGACAAGGCCAACCGATCTTCTGTGACCTCTTATCGCGGTCCTGGCCTGGAAGAGGGCATGCGCATCTTCCAGGACATCAAACAGGCCTTCGGCGTGCCGATCATCACCGACGTCCACGAGCCTGACCAGGCTGCGGTCGTCGCTGAAGTCTGCGACATCATCCAGCTGCCGGCCTTTCTGTCGCGCCAGACCGACCTGGTCGTCGCGATGGCCAAGACCAACGCTGTGATCAACATCAAGAAAGCCCAGTTCCTCGCGCCTCAGGAAATGAAACACATCCTGAACAAGTGCGTGGAAGCGGGTAACGATCAACTGATCCTCTGCGAACGTGGTTCGAGCTTCGGCTACAACAACCTCGTGGTGGACATGCTCGGCTTCGGCATCATGAAGCAGTTCGAGTACCCGGTATTCTTCGACGTGACCCATTCGCTGCAAATGCCTGGCGGTCGTTCCGACTCCGCCGGCGGTCGCCGTGCACAGGTCACCGATCTGGCCAAGGCGGGCATGAGCCAGTCGCTGGCGGGTCTGTTCCTCGAAGCGCATCCGGATCCGGACAACGCCAAATGCGACGGCCCTTGCGCCTTGCGTCTGGACAAACTGGAGCCATTCCTGGCCCAGCTCAAAGCTTTGGACGAACTGGTGAAGAGTTTTCCGACGGTAGAAACCGCGTAAACCTCATTTCTCCGGTAAAGTACCGCACGATTTGTCGCACCTGCCCTCGGGCGGGTGCGTTGTCGTCTGCAAGCTGCCCGCTGCACACCACTTGCCGACGGTAAAAAGATTTCCTCTAGCTGCGTCGTTTTCGTCAACTTTGGAGTGTTTACAACAATGGCAAAAATCGTCGACATCAAAGGTCGTGAAGTTCTCGACTCCCGTGGCAATCCCACCGTGGAAGCGGACGTGCTTCTCGACAACGGCATCATCGGCAGCGCTTGCGCGCCGTCCGGTGCATCCACTGGCTCGCGTGAAGCGCTCGAGCTGCGTGATGGCGACAAGAGCCGTTACCTGGGCAAGGGCGTGCTCAAGGCGGTAGCCAACATCAACGGTCCGATCCGCGATCTGCTGCTGGGCACCGACCCAAGCGACCAGAAAGCCTTGGATCACGCGATGATCAAGCTCGACGGTACTGAAAACAAGGCAACCCTGGGCGCCAACGCCATCCTCGCGGTGTCCCTGGCTGCGGCCAAGGCGGCTGCACAGGATCAGGACCTGCCTCTGTACGCACACATCGCCAACCTGAACGGCACCCCGGGCGAGTACTCGATGCCGGTTCCGATGATGAACATCATCAACGGTGGCGAGCACGCCGATAACAACGTCGACATCCAGGAATTCATGGTGCAGCCGGTTGGCGCCAAAACCTTCTCGGAAGGTCTGCGCATGGGCACCGAGATTTTCCATCACCTCAAAGCTGTGCTGAAGGCCCGTGGCCTGAGCACCGCCGTTGGCGACGAAGGCGGTTTCGCACCGAACCTGGCGTCCAACGAAGACGCGCTGAAAGTGATCTCCGAAGCCGTGGCCAACGCCGGTTACAAGCTGGGCACCGACGTGACCCTGGCGCTGGACTGCGCAGCGAGCGAGTTCTACGAAGACGGCAAGTACAACCTCTCCGGCGAAGGCCAGGTGTTCACCGCTGAAGGTTTCGCCGACTATCTGAAAGGCCTGACCGAACGTTATCCGATCATCTCGATCGAAGACGGTCTGGACGAGTCCGACTGGGCTGGCTGGAAGATCCTCACCGACAAGATCGGCGAGAAGACCCAACTGGTCGGTGACGACCTGTTCGTGACCAACACCAAGATCCTGAAAGAAGGCATCGATAAAAAGATCGCCAACTCGATCCTGATCAAGTTCAACCAGATCGGCACCCTGACCGAAACCCTGGAAGCCATCCAGATGGCCAAGGCTGCCGGTTACACCGCGGTGATCTCGCACCGTTCGGGCGAAACCGAAGATTCGACCATCGCCGACCTGGCCGTGGGCACCTCGGCTGGCCAGATCAAGACCGGTTCGCTGTGCCGTTCCGACCGCGTTTCCAAGTACAACCAACTGCTGCGTATCGAAGAGCAGTTGAATGGCAAAGCCAAGTACAACGGTCGCTCCGAGTTTCGCGGTTAAGTTGTAGATGGTAAAAAGACACCGGATTGTGTCGGAAAAGTCGTGACAGCGATGGATTTGCCACTAATCTGATGCCTTATATGCACAAGCCTGGATCTTCCAGGCTTCGTGCTATCAGACGTTTCAAAGTTTTGGCGTGGCTGTCTTTTTTCACTGGATACCTGATATTCGATGCGCAGTCCTTACTGGTTGTTTCTCGTTTTGCTCTTGCTGCTGGCCGGTCTGCAGTACCGCCTGTGGGTGGGCAATGGCAGTCTGGCGCAGGTCGCCGAGCTGAAGCAGCAGATTGCTGATCAGCACGCCGAGAACGAAGGCCTGCTGGAGCGCAATCGGGTGATGGACGCCGAAGTCAGCGAGCTGAAGAAAGGCATGGAGACCGTTGAAGAACGGGCTCGTCACGAGCTGGGCATGGTCAAGGACGGTGAAACCCTTTACCAGTTGGCCCAATGATCGATTCCCTGCCGGCCTTCTGGGCCGTGATTCCTGCCGCGGGCGTCGGTGCCCGAATGGCCGCGGACCGTCCCAAGCAATATCTGCAACTGGGCGGGCGCACAATTCTCGAACACAGCCTCGGCTGTTTCCTCGATCACCCGAGCCTCAAGGGGTTGGTGGTCAGTCTGGCTGTTGATGATCCTTATTGGCCGAGCCTGGCGTGCGCCAGCGATTCGCGGATTCAGCGCGTCGAGGGCGGCTCGGAGCGGTCCGGGTCGGTGCTCAACGCCTTGCTGCATCTGCATGCGCAAGGTGCCGATGACGAAGACTGGGTGCTGGTGCACGATGCGGCACGGCCTAACCTGAGTCGCGATGATCTCGATAAGCTGCTGGCTGAGCTGGCGAATGATCCGGTAGGCGGTCTGCTCGCTGTGCCGGCACGCGACACGCTCAAGCGCGTCGACAAGCACGGTCGTGTGGTTGAAACCGTGGATCGCAGTGTGATCTGGCAGGCCTATACGCCGCAGATGTTTCGCCTCGGTGCCTTGCATCGGGCCTTGGCTGACAGTCTGGTGGCGGATGCGGTGATTACCGATGAAGCCTCGGCGATGGAATGGGCCGGTCTGGCGCCGCGTCTGATCGAAGGGCGGGCGGACAACCTCAAGGTCACCCGGCCGGAAGACCTGGAGTGGTTGCGTCAGCGCTGGGCTAACCGCCGCTGAATTTTTGTGGCGCCTGTTGAATCGCCATCGCGAGCAGGCTCACTCCTACATTTTGAAATGCGTTCCCCTGTAGAAGTGAGCCTGCTCGCGATAGCGCATTTACAGCCAACCCAATACTCATTCCTGATACTCCGGTCGCACAGCCAACCCTTCCTTCAAAAAATCCACCAGCTTGCGCACCTTCGGCGACAAATGCCGCTGCTGTGGATACAACGCCCACACCGCGGTGTTCGGCGGCTGATGCGCCTCCAGCAACGAGATCAACGCGCCATTGTGCAAATGCTCGAGCACGTAATAGTCCGGCAACTGACACAAACCGACCCCTTGCAGCGCCGCATCCAGCACCGCTTGCCCACTGTTGCAGCGCCAGTTGCCCTGTACCCGCTGGGAAAATTCCCGCCCGTTCTGTTCCAGTTGCCACAGGTCCGAGCTGCCGATCAGGCAATTGTGTCGACTCAGTTCCGACAAACTGTGTGGGCGACCGTACCGTTCCAGGTAGGACGGTGACGCACACAGGTACATGCGCCGGGGCGCCAGCCGCGTGGCGACCAGTCGCGAATCCTGCAGTCGGCCGAGCCGGATCGCCAGGTCGAGCCCCTCATGCACCAGATCGAGCTGGCGGTTGCTCAGTTCGATGTCGACGCGCAATTGCGGATATTGCCCCATGAAACGCGTCACCAGCGGCACGATGAACCGCTCGCCATACGCCACGGCGCAGGTCATGCGCAGCATGCCTTTGGGCTCGCTGGTCAGGTCGCCGACCGCGCGCAGGGCTTCTTCGCGACCGTCCTGCAGACGTTGGCAATGCTGCAGAAAGGTCTGTCCGGCTTCGGTCAGGGTGACGCGGCGGGTACTGCGGTAGAGCAAACGTGTCTGCAAACGCTCTTCCAGCCGTGCGATTTGTCGACTGATGTGGGATGAAGACACCCCAAGACGTTCCGCCGCGGCGGTGAACTGGCTGCATTCGGCAACGGCGACGAATTCGTCGATACCTTCCCAGCGGTTTTCGGACATCGGGATTATCCCTGTATGGCAATAATGTTTTGCTTTTGTCCGGATTATTCATCAGAACGCGCTGTACTACACTGCCTGTCTGGTTTTTTATTCAATGGATTCACTGGAGAGTCAGCATGATCAAGTCGCGCGCCGCCGTTGCCTTCGAGGCCAAGAAGCCGCTGGAAATCGTAGAAGTCGATGTCGCCATGCCCAAGGCCGGTGAAGTGTTGCTGCGCGTGGTGGCTTCCGGGGTTTGCCACACTGACGCCTACACCCTGTCCGGTGCTGACCCGGAAGGTATCTTCCCGTCGATCCTCGGTCACGAAGGTGGGGCGATCGTTGAAGCCATCGGCGAAGGCGTGACCTCGGTCGCCGTCGGTGATCACGTGATCCCGCTGTACACCCCGGAATGCGGCCAGTGCAAATTCTGTAAGTCGGGCAAGACCAACTTGTGTCAGGCGATTCGCTCCACCCAGGGCAAAGGCCTGATGCCGGACGGCACTTCGCGCTTTTCCTACAAGGGTGAAACGATTTTCCATTACATGGGCACCTCGACCTTCTCCGAGTACACCGTGCTGCCGGAAATCTCCGTGGCGAAAATCTCCAAGGATGCGCCGCTGGAAAAGGTCTGTCTGCTCGGTTGCGGCGTAACCACCGGTATCGGTGCGGTACTCAACACTGCCAAGGTCAAGCCGGGCGACACCGTGGCGATCTTCGGTCTGGGCGGCATCGGTCTGTCGGCTGTCATCGGTGCGGTGAAAGCCAAGGCTGCGCGGATTATTGCCATCGACATCAACCCGGCCAAGTTCGAAATCGCCAGGCAACTGGGCGCTACCGATTGCGTCAACCCGAAAGACTTTGATCGTCCGATCCAGGAAGTGATCGTCGACATGACCGACGGCGGCGTCGACTTCTCCTTCGAATGCATCGGCAACGTGCAACTGATGCGCGCCGCGCTGGAATGCTGCCACAAGGGTTGGGGCGAATCGGTGATCATCGGCGTGGCCGGTGCCGGTCAGGAAATCGCGACCCGTCCGTTCCAGTTAGTGACCGGTCGTGTCTGGCGCGGTTCGGCGTTCGGCGGCGTGCGTGGTCGCACCGAGCTGCCAAGCTACGTCGACATGGCGCAGAGCGGCGAGATTCCGCTGGATACTTTCATCACTCACACTATGGGCCTGGAAGACATCAACAAGGCTTTTGACCTGATGCACGAAGGCAAGAGCATCCGTACCGTCATTCATTTCTAAAAGCAGCGGCAAGTTACAAGCTTCAAGCTGCAAGCAAGTGCGCTTTTGCCTTGTCTCGAAGCTCGGAGCTTGCCGCTTGCAGCTGGGAGTATCCCCATGAGTCTGGAAAACATCTCCTGTCAGAAAAGTTTCGGCGGTTGGCACAAGCGTTATCGCCATCGCTCCGAGGTGCTCGGCTGCGACATGGTGTTTGCCGTGTACCTGCCGCCGCAGGCAGAGCAGGGCGGCAAGTTGCCGGTGCTTTACTGGTTGTCGGGCCTGACCTGCACGGACGAGAACTTCATGCAGAAGGCCGGGGCGATGCGCATGGCGGCCGAACTTGGCCTGATCATCGTGGCACCGGACACCAGCCCACGTGGCCCGGACGTGCCGGGTGATCCGGACGGCGCCTGGGACTTCGGCCTCGGCGCCGGGTTCTACCTGAATGCCACGCAGGAGCCGTGGTCGCGGCACTATCGGATGCATGACTATGTCGTGCAGGAATTGCCTTCACTGGTTGAAGCACATTTCCCCGCGTCGGACAAACGCAGCATCAGCGGCCATTCCATGGGCGGCCACGGAGCGTTGGTCTGTGCGCTGCGCAATCCGGGGCGTTACCAGTCGGTGTCGGCGTTTTCGCCGATCAACAATCCGATGGATTGCCCGTGGGGCCAGAAAGCCTTTTCCCGTTACCTGGGCGAAGACCGTTCGAAATGGAGAGAATGGGATGCCTGCGCACTGATCGCGGAAGCCGACGAGAAACTGCCGTTGTTGGTCGATCAGGGCGATCGCGATGATTTCCTGGAAAACCAGCTCAAACCGCAAGCCCTGCAACAAGCGGCAAAACAAGCGGGGCATCCGCTGACGCTGCGTCTGCAACCGGGTTACGACCACAGCTATTTCTTCATCGCGAGCTTCATTGACGACCACTTGCAGCATCACGCACGCGCTCTAGGCGCCTAATGCCTGACAAAGCGGGTAGAATCACGCCCTGACAAAAATCGGGGCGTTTTTTTTATGCGTATTGGCCACGGCTACGATGTGCACCGTTTCGCTGAAGGCGATTTCATTACTCTGGGCGGCGTGCGTATTGCACACGGCTTCGGGCTGCTCGCTCACTCCGACGGTGACGTCCTGCTGCACGCCTTGAGCGATGCCTTGCTCGGCGCCGCGGCGCTGGGCGATATCGGCAAACACTTTCCGGACACCGACCCGCAATTCAAGGGCGCCGACAGCCGCGTGCTGCTGCGGCATGTGGTCGCGCTGATCCACGCCAAGGGCTGGAAAGTCGGCAACGTCGACAACACCATCGTCGCCCAGGCACCGAAAATGGCGCCGCATATCGAATCGATGCGTGCGCTGATCGCCGCCGATCTTCAAGTTGAATTGGACCAAGTGAACGTGAAAGCTACCACCACCGAAAAGCTGGGCTTTGTCGGTCGCGAAGAAGGTATTGCCGTGCATTCCGTTGCCTTGTTGCTGCGCGCATGAACGAACTGCAATTGCTCGGCCCGCGCGCCTATGGCGAACCCCTTGGTACCGCGGTACTGAAAGCCATCGCCGAAGATTTTCAGGTCGATGAAGTGCTCGATATCCCGTTCAGTGGCGATGGCGAACACCTGTGGATCTGGGTCGAAAAGCGTGGCCTGAACACCGAAGAAGCGGCGCGGCGGATTGCCAAGGCCGCCGGCGTGTCGCTGCGTACCGTCAGTTATGCCGGGCTCAAGGATCGTCAGGCGCTGACCCGCCAGTGGTTCAGCGTGCAGCTGCCGGGCAAGGCTGATCCGGATTTATCGGCGGCGGAAAACGACACGCTGAAGATCCTCAGGACCACGCGCCATAAGCGCAAGCTGCAACGCGGTGCGCATTCGGCCAATGGCTTTACGTTGCGTCTGACCCAGTTCGCCGGCGACAAGGAGGCGATCGAACAGCGGCTGCAGTTGATCGCCAAACAAGGCATTCCCAATTATTTCGGCGCCCAGCGTTTCGGCCATGACGGCGGCAACGTCGTTGATGCGCGTGCCTGGGCGGCGCGCAAGGCGTTGCCGGAGCAGCGCAATGTACGCTCGCGCTTGCTCTCGACAGCGCGCAGCTTTCTGTTCAATCAGGTCTTGGCCGCGCGGGTTGCCGACGGCACCTGGCAGCAGGCGCAGGTCGGCGATCTGCTGGCGTTCACCGACAGCCGCAGTTTTTTCCCGGCCGGTGAAGCCGAATGCAGCGATCCGCGCCTGGCGATTCTCGACCTGCACCCGACCGGACCGCAGTGGGGCGAAGGTGACTCACCGGCCGCCGGGGCTGTCCATGAACTGGAGCAGGGGATCGCCGAGCGTGAAGCGGATCTGCGCGATTGGTTGATCAATGCCGGAATGAACCACGAACGTCGCATCCTGCGGCTGCCCATTGGCGGGTTGTCGTGGCATTATCCCCAGCCTGACATTCTGCAACTGGAATTCGTCCTCCCGGCCGGATGCTTCGCCACTGTATTGGTGCGCGAACTCGTTGATCTGGTGCCGGTGGGGCAGACGGACAGCCCATGCGTATTCTGATTTCTAACGACGATGGGGTAACAGCACCCGGTCTCGCCGCGCTTTATGCTGCGCTGGCGGATTACACCGAATGCGTGGTTATCGCCCCGGAGCAGGACAAAAGCGGCGCCAGCAGTTCGCTGACGCTCGACCGTCCGTTGCACCCGCAATACCTGGCCAACGGTTTCATCAGCCTCAACGGTACGCCGACCGACTGCGTGCATCTGGGCCTTAATGGCCTGTTGGAGCGCGAGCCGGACATGGTGGTTTCCGGGATCAACCTCGGCGCCAATCTGGGCGATGACGTGCTGTATTCCGGCACCGTGGCGGCCGCTCTTGAAGGGCGCTTCCTTGAACGTCCGTCGTTTGCGTTCTCGCTGTGTTCGCGGCAGGTGGACAATCTGGCGACAGCGGCCCATTTCGCGCGCAAACTGGTCGAGGCCCACGCCGGGCTGGACCTGCCGCCGCGCACGGTGCTGAACGTGAACATCCCCAATCTGCCGATCGATCACATCCGTGGCATTCAACTGACGCGTCTGGGCCATCGCGCCCGCGCGGCAGCGCCGATGAAAGTGGTCGACCCGCGTGGCAAGGCCGGTTACTGGATTGCCGCCGCCGGCGATGCTGAAGATGGTGGCCCGGGTACTGACTTTCATGCGGTGATGCAGGGCTATGTGTCGATTACGCCGTTGCTGCTCGATCGCACCTTCAACGACGCCTTCAGAAGTCTGGACGGCTGGCTGGAGGGACTGCGCTGATGGCTCGTGAACACGAAGACAGAATGCGCAGCGGCATCGGCATGACGTCGCAGCGCACGCGCGAACGTCTGATCCAGCGTCTCTATGAAGAAGGCCTGTCCAACGCCAAGGTGCTGGAAGTGATCCGCCGTACGCCGCGTCATCTGTTTGTCGATGAAGCGCTGGCGCACCGCGCCTACGAAGATACTGCGCTGCCGATCGGCCACAACCAGACCATCTCCCAGCCTTATATGGTGGCGCGCATGAGCGAGCTGCTGCTGGAGGCCGGGCCTTTGGACAAGGTGCTGGAGATCGGTACCGGTTCGGGCTATCAGACGGCGGTGCTGTCGCAACTGGTTGAGCGGGTATTTTCGGTCGAGCGGATCAAGGTCTTGCAGGACCGCGCCAAGGAACGCCTGGTTGAGCTGAACCTGCGCAACGTGGTGTTCCGCTGGGGCGATGGCTGGGAAGGCTGGCCGGCACTGGCGCCTTACAACGGCATCATCGTCACTGCGGTCGCGACGGATGTGCCGCAGGCGTTGCTCGATCAACTGGCACCGGGTGGGCGGATGGTGATTCCGGTCGGCTCGGGGGAAGTGCAACAACTGATGCTGATCGTGCGTGAAGAACATGGCTTTTCCCGTCACGTTCTGGGAGCGGTTCGCTTCGTGCCACTGCTCAATGGCCCACTGGCCTGAGCATTTGTTAAGCGGCGCTGAATTCCTTTCGCAGGACTCGGTCTTACACCGGCAGCGAGGGTTTAAACGTAGCGGATTGTCCAAGGGCAAACGTGTGCGTGAAGCGTTTTCGCATCTTTAACGGTAAAGCCTGTTCGGCCCGTTATACTTGCGACACTACGTGCCGCAATACGGCATTCCACATATTTCAGCCACCACAAAGGGAGCGGCGGGTGAGTCTCACAGTCATTGCGCAGCGTATGGGTAACACGAGCTTTCAGCGCCTGGTGACTGGCCTTGTATTGAGCACCTTGCTGGTCGGTTGCTCCAGCACCAAGTCGAGTAACGTGCGCGTGGTCGATCGCAACAACGCGGCGGCCCAGCGTCCGGCCGTCACGACCGGGCAGTATGTAGTCCGTCCGGGCGATACGCTGTTTTCCATCGCTTTTCGCTACGGCTGGGACTACAAAGCCCTCGCGGCGCGGAACAATATTCCTACGCCGTATACGATCCATCCGGGTCAGACAATTCGCTTCGATGGTCGCAGCGGTTCAACACCCGCAACAGTAGCCAGCGGCAGCAGCTCTTCGCCGTCTTCGTCGAGCAAAACCACGGTAATCCGGCGCCAGGCAAATGGCACGACGACCACCACGGTGACCGGTTCCGGTGCCGGTTCTGCGGGGGCTGCACCGTCCGTCGCCAACAAATCGACCGCGGCTCCACTGCCTCCACCGGGGCCAGCCCCGACCGGCTGGGGATGGCCATCTAATGGCATTCTGATTGGAAAATTCTCTTCAAACGGTAGTTTGAATAAAGGAATTGATATCGCCGGAGATTTGGGACAGCCTGTTTTAGCTGCGTCTGATGGGACGGTGGTTTACGCCGGGAGTGGCTTAAGGGGCTACGGCGAATTAGTCATCATCAAACACAGCGAAACCTACGTCAGTGCCTACGGACATAACCGCAGGCTGTTGGTACGGGAGGGGCAGCAGGTCAAGGTCGGACAGACAATTGCCGAAATGGGGTCAACGGGTACAGACCGGGTGAAACTGCATTTTGAGATTCGCCGCCAAGGTAAACCTGTAGATCCGCTGCAGTTCCTGCCCAAACGTTGATTTGAGGCCAGCCTGTTCCGTCGCGTAGAGGGGACAGGCTCCAGCGCTGCCAAGGATAAAGGCGTCGCTTGAGCTTGGGGTCGAACTCACCAAAGGACTATAACAATGGCTCTCAGTAAAGAAGTGCCGGAGTTTGACATCGACGATGAGGTTCTCCTTATGGAGACCGGCATCGATTCGGAATCTTCGATGTCGAATGATGAAGGGGCTGCTCCACCTTCCGTTCGTTCCAAATCCAAACACTCCGCTTCACTTAAACAACACAAGTACATCGACTACACTCGGGCACTCGATGCCACGCAGCTGTACCTCAACGAAATCGGCTTTTCCCCACTGCTCTCCCCGGAGGAAGAAGTTCATTTTGCGCGTCTGTCGCAAAGTGGCGACCCTGCCGGGCGCAAGCGCATGATTGAAAGTAACCTGCGGCTGGTCGTGAAGATCGCCCGGCGTTATGTCAATCGGGGGCTGTCGCTGCTGGATCTGATCGAAGAGGGCAACCTCGGCTTGATCCGCGCGGTGGAAAAGTTCGACCCCGAGCGCGGCTTCCGTTTCTCGACCTACGCGACCTGGTGGATTCGTCAGACCATCGAGCGCGCGATCATGAATCAGACCCGGACCATCCGGTTGCCGATCCATGTGGTCAAGGAGCTCAACGTGTACCTGCGCGCTGCACGGGAGCTGACGCAAAAGCTCGATCACGAACCCTCACCCGAAGAAATCGCCAACCTGCTGGAAAAACCAGTGGCTGAGGTCAAGCGCATGCTCGGCCTGAACGAGCGCGTTTCTTCGGTCGACGTCTCGCTGGGCCCGGATTCGGATAAAACCCTGCTGGACACCCTGACGGATGACCGTCCGACCGATCCGTGCGAACTGCTGCAGGATGACGATCTGTCGCAGAGCATCGATCAATGGCTCTCGGAACTGACCGACAAGCAGCGCGAGGTGGTCGTACGCCGCTTCGGCCTGCGCGGCCATGAGAGCAGCACGCTGGAGGACGTAGGCCTGGAGATCGGCCTGACCCGGGAACGGGTGCGGCAGATCCAGGTGGAGGGCCTCAAGCGCCTTCGTGAAATCCTCGAGAAGAATGGCCTGTCGAGCGAGTCGCTGTTTCAGTAAGCGCCTCTGACGACCGCCCATAAAAAGCCCCGACTGGTTCGGGGCTTTTTGTTGCCTGCTTGAGCACGGAATGGAATTCCTTGTGGCGAGGGAGCTCGCTCCCGCCGGGGTACGAAGTGCCCCGCTTTATCTCGAACAGGGCCTGCTGCGCAGTCCGGCGGGAGCAAGCTCCCTCGCCACAAAGTTCATTGTCGGACGTACGGTCGGCACTTCCATCGTTTGTAGTCTCGCGGTGTAAGCCTTGGCTTACTCTGTCGTAAGAATTCCCTATTTTTGCAAGACGGCAGACGTCGATTATGTTTGGCGCTGACTATTAAATAACTGATTTATAAGCTTATTTTTTAATGTGAAGTGCTTATTACAGCGTTTTTCGCCCGTCAGGGGCGATTGCTCTCGGCGGGGAACTCTTTAGTATCAGCACTGTGTCGACGGACAGACACGCCCTTCACGGAAGAGGGGAATGGACATCGCAGGACGCGATTCATCAGGACGATGAAAAGGAATACAGGGAATAGGGAAAAAATGTGGGCGGGTCAAACCGCCCCTTTTTTTTGCCCTTGAAAAGCCAAAGGCCAAAAAGCAAAAAGGCCCGCAAGGGGCCTTTTCAGAACACGCGACAGATCAGCGTTCGAGGTCTTTGATCTTGCCTTTGACGCCATCCCACTCTTCGGCATCCGGCAGCGATTCTTTCTTCTCGGTGATGTTTGGCCAGATTTCGGCCAACTCAACGTTCAGCTGGATGAACTCCTGCATATCTTCCGGAACTTCGTCCTCGGAGAAAATGGCCACGGCCGGGCATTCTGGCTCGCACAGCGCGCAGTCGATGCACTCGTCCGGGTGAATTACCAGGAAGTTCGGGCCTTCGTAAAAGCAGTCCACCGGACACACTTCTACGCAGTCGGTGTACTTGCACTTGATGCAGTTGTCGGTGACGACGAAGGTCATTTCTAATTTTCTCCTCAGGCGGCGGCAGCGTTGCCCCTTCACGGTTGGGGTCGCCAGGTTCGGGAGCGATGTCTGCCAGCCAGGCTATTAGCCAGCAGCATCCCAAACCGCGCGAGATTCTAACAGCTTGAAGCCGTTTGCGTTATATCCGGTTCTTCGGTGCTTAGATCCGGTTCTTAAGTGCATATAACAATTCGAGCGCTCGACGCGGGGTCAGGTCATCGAGATCCACTTTCGCCAACTCATCCAGCACCGGGTGCGGCAGGCTGGCAAACATGTCGCTTTGCTGCGGGGCGGCCGGCTTGCCTTTAACGGCTGGCTTGGGCGCTTCATGCGGCAATGCGGTGTCTTCCAGTCGGCTCAGGTGCTCACGGGCACGCACGATCACTTCGCTCGGCACGCCGGCCAGTTGCGCTACGGCCAGGCCGTAACTCTGGCTGGCAGGCCCGGGCAATACATGGTGCAGGAACACGATGCGCTCGTTGTGCTCGGTGGCGTTGAGGTGCACGTTGGCCACCAGCGGTTCGGCTTCCGGCAACACGGTCAGTTCGAAGTAGTGCGTCGCGAACAAAGTATAGGCGCGCAAATGAGCCAGACGCTCAGCCGCTGCCCACGCCAGCGACAGACCATCGAAAGTGCTGGTGCCGCGACCGACTTCGTCCATCAGCACCAAGCTACGCTCGGTGGCGTTGTGCAGGATGTTGGCGGTTTCGCTCATCTCGACCATGAAGGTCGAGCGGCCACCGGCCAGGTCATCGCTGGAGCCGATCCGGGTGAAGATCCGGTCCACCAGCGACAACTCGCAACTGGCCGCCGGCACGAAGCTGCCGATGTGCGCCAACAGCACGATCAACGCGGTCTGGCGCATGTAGGTGGATTTACCGCCCATGTTCGGACCGGTGATCACCAGCATCCGGGTGTTGTCATCCAGGCTCAGGTCGTTGGCCACGAACGGCGTGGTCAGCACTTGCTCGACCACTGGGTGACGACCCTGGGTGATGCGCATGCACGGCTCGCTGACGAACCGCGGGCAGTTCAGGTCAAGGTTCAGCGCACGCTCGGCAAGGTTGCTCAGCACGTCCAGCTCGGCCAGTGCGCCGGCAGTGTCCTGTAGCGGTGGCAGTTGGCTGATCAGATCTTCCAGCAGCGCCTCATAGAGCATTTTCTCGCGGGCCAAGGCACGGCTCTTGGCCGACAGCGCCTTGTCTTCGAATTCTTTCAGTTCCGGCGTGATGAAGCGCTCGGCGCCTTTGAGAGTCTGGCGACGGATGTAATCGGCCGGCGCGGATTCTGCCTGCTTGCTCGGCAGTTCGATGAAGTAACCGTGAATGCGGTTGTAACCGACTTTCAGGTTAGCCAGGCCGGTGCGGGCCTTTTCCCGGGCTTCGAGGTCGATCAGGAACTGCCCGGCGTTTTCGCTCAGCGATTGCAACTCGTCGAGTTCGCTGTCGTAACCGGTCTTCAGCACGCCGCCATCGCGGATCACTGCAGGCGGGTTGTCGATGATGGCTTTTTCCAGCAGCGCCGCCAGTTCCGGGTAGGTGCTGGTGGTGGTGGCCAGGCGTTGCAGGTGCGGCGCTTCCAGGTCGGTCATCGCCACTTGCAGTTGCGGCAGGGCACCGAGCGCGTCGCGCAGGCGGGCGAGGTCACGAGGCCGCGCATTGCGTAGGCCGATCCGCGCCAGAATTCGCTCGATGTCGCCGATCTCCTTGAGCTGCGGTTGCAGCTTTTCGAAGCGGTAACCGTCGAGCAGGCAAGTGATCGAGGTCTGGCGCGCCAGCAGCACGGTCAGATCGCGCAGCGGACGATTTAGCCAACGGGTCAGCAGGCGGCTGCCCATGGCGGTCTGGCAACGATCAACCACCGATTGCAGGGTGTTGTCGCGGCCACCGGCCAGATTGGTGTCGAGTTCGAGGTTGCGACGGCTAGCACCGTCGAGCACCACGGTGTCATCCAGGCGTTCGTGACGCAGACTGCGCAGATGGGGCAGGGCGGTGCGCTGGGTTTCCTTGGCGTAGGCCAGCAGGCAACCAGCGGCGCCGATGGCCAGGGTCAGGGTTTCGCAACCGAAGCCTTTCAGGTCTTGCGTGGAGAACTGCTGGCAGAGACTTTTCAGCGCCGAATCACGCTCGAAATCCCACGGTGCACGACGACGCACGCCACGGCGTTTCTCCGCCGGCAGGTCTTTCGGCCAGTCGTCCGGGATCAGCAGTTCCACCGGGTTGACCCGCTCCAGTTCCGCCAGCAGGTTTTCCCAGCCCTTGATCTCCAGCACTGTGAAGTTGCCGCTGGTGATGTCCAGAACGGCCAGACCGAACAGGCGCTCGTCACCCAGTACTGCCGCAATCAGATTGTCGCGGCGCTCATCAAGCAGCGCTTCATCGCTGACCGTGCCCGGGGTGATGATCCGCACCACCTGACGCTCCACCGGACCCTTGCTGGTGGCCGGATCGCCGACCTGCTCGCAGATCACCACCGACTCGCCGAGCTTGACCAGTTTCGCCAGGTAACCTTCCGCCGCGTGGTAGGGAATCCCGCACATCGGAATCGCCTGTCCCGCCGACTGCCCGCGCGCGGTCAGGGTGATGTCGAGCAACTTGGCAGCCTTCTTCGCATCTTCATAGAAGATCTCGTAGAAGTCGCCCATGCGATAGAACATCAGCTGATCCGGGTGCTGATTCTTCAGTCGCCAGTATTGCTGCATCATCGGAGTGTGGGAGGACAGATCTGAAATGGCTTTATTCATCAATGGCTTAGCGCTTTTTTTCACAAATGTGGGGCGAAAAGAGGGCGTCTTGATAGGCGATTAGATCGCGGGACCGATGCAGCTTGGTGCCGCGGGCACGCGTCAGCTATTCACTGTCCGCGAGATGAAACTCTTGCCCATCGTTTTTGCAATGAATGCAAGGTTACCATGGCGGGTGAGGCTCGAGCAGACGCGCACGCGCGAAGACTGCCCATCGAGCCATTCCCCGATGATGACTATTTTGAGAGTTGAATTCTGAGCTTCTCGGCATCCCAATTGAGAAGTTCGGCAATTTCGGACTCTCTCAGTGTTGAGAGCACCGTATCAGCGGGCTGTCTTTTTATAACGTCGTAATAGCAAGTAAGTTGAGCACTCTTTGCTTTACTTATTTTTTCAATTGTAAAGGTACCTGCGCCTTTAATGAAAATAACGTCGGGGAGCTCTTCGCATGCCGATAGCTGGCGTTGAGCATCCTCACGGCTCTCAAATATATGGGCTTGGGCACCCATGAACACCACATGGTCAGGATAGAGAGCCCAGCTCTCTTTGATACGAGTGATGAGCTCCGGGTTCAATGAAAGCTCATGAAGTCTGACGTCCGACACAGGGTTGAATGTTGCGCCGCACACCAGGCTTATTGGCAAGGGTACTTCCATGGGACCAAAGTGTACTGGCTGAGTCCTGAAGAATTTTGTCAGATAACTCAATAGGTTATCTATTTCCTCGATGCTCTCGCCACCGAGGATGATGCCGTGACTCTTTAAAAAAATGACACGGGTTTGATTCGAGTTTTCAAGTTGATCAGCAACGCCTTTTGCGAGATCGGCCCCTGGTTTTAAATAGTTCACTACCCGTGCATTCAACGTGGTGTCGAAATCCGGATAGTCGGAAAGCTCGAATGTTTCACGCACTAAATGAGCAAGCACTTCCACCGCGTGCAGATGAACGACTACTGGGTGGGGCATTAGTGCGTGAAGCAAGGTTTCGATCGAAGGCTTCAATGAACCGGGCTCGATCATTTGAGGCGTGATGCTATAGTTTTTGTTTAGCAGTTCCTGGGTGAGGTTCTTGAGCTCAACCTGAACGAAAATTTCGTTCGTTATCGCCTCAGCCAACCAAGTGCCCGACGCTTTAATCCATAAAGTAGCGTCTTCTTTCCAAGAGACATTTCCTCCAGCGCCTTGAACCAGTAGCGGATTTTCACCGATTGTTGCGCAGAATTTTCGCACGGACTCATGCATGTTCATGTTTGTCCCTCAATCTGGAAATCAGGCGACGTAGCTCTTTGAATTCAGTGAATGCGGCGTCCGGAGTGTTCTCGCCGGTACCCATTGGGGTCCCGGTATGAATCTTTTGCAATGTGACCGCGTTGATTTGCTCGCGGCCACCTCGGATATCGTTGATTGGGTTGTCGCCAATCATCCAGATGCAATTGCCTTTTGGACGCATTTTCTCTAGGGCAATCTCGAATGGTGCCGGATGAGGCTTGTCGTAACCTGCCTCCTCGCTGGTCACGATGTAATCAAAATAATGATCAAGCCCAAAGTAGACTACCTTGCGAAACTGAATCTGGGCCGTCAGATCGGTGACGATCGCAGTGGGTATTCCCATTAGTCTCAGGTCGTCAAGAAGGTCTTTGACCTCGTCGAATAGAACCGCATTGCTGAGAAAGGTACGCCAATACGTCTGTTCAAAATCGAGCGCCAGAAGGACTTGTGAACCCAGTCCCATGATTTCCAGCATACGTTGAAGGTATAACAGGCGACTATGAGATGAAGCGGTGTGTTTGAGCCGGGTCTTTACCTGTTGACGAGCCTCCTTGAAAGCGGCGTCGAAAACTTCCGGTTTGATAGAGAAGGTGTTGACGACTTTATCCCGGATCGCCTGCTGCGCAGCCGCATGCGCAGGATCATAGGGATAAAGAGTATTGTCGGTGTCGAACAAAATGGCGTCGGGAAGCCGGTCAAACCGCTCAGGTGCAAGAATTTTCACTATATAAACCGTTTCGTGAGTGCTTGATTGATGTGAGAGAGAGTGATCAGCTGCATCAGCCCCATTACGCCATCCTGCCATTGGGGCGCCAGATCCAGAAACTCGAAGACCCTTGGACAGATCATCCTCGCGGCCATCTCAATATCTTGAGCAGAGGTTTCGCCTTCAATAGTCAGCTCTACTTGAGTCGCATCGTCATTGGTCGACATATCGACATGCAGCCCACAAACCCCGACCAGCACCCGGACCAGCGACATTTCGTTCAAGCCATTGCACGAACGGGCCACAATCTTGAAGTGCAGAAGACGTTCTTTGTCTGCCCCATCGAGAATGCGCGGGTGTATCGGTTGCAAGGACAACACGAGATCGGCATGTGCCGCCTGAGGGCGTATAAAACGTGCGGAATCGGGTTCTCTGCGAGCGAAAGACGAGAGCACCTTTTCTTCCGTATGTCCGCGCTGGTGAACATCACGTTGAAGCTTGAAATGGCGCCTCAAATCCTCGTCGATATCCAAGTAGACACTCAAATTGTAACACTCGCGCAAGATCGGCAAGTACAGAGCGTGCAAGCCACTTGCGATGATGAAGTCATTGCTTTTGATGACGAAGGGGCGGCTCATGCGACCCGTGTGGTGGTCATAGTGGCGAGAGTGGATGGGTTTTGAGTCCGTCAGTGATACCAGATCATTGGCGAAACCTTCTAGGTCGTTGGCCATCGGGTTCAAGTGAGTCATCACTTGCCACATTGGTTTCTGGCGATCCCACAGATGGTAGTCGTCGCCAGATAGCGTCGTTACCGAGTGGCCTCCGAACAGACCTTTGATGGCGTCTGAAAAGGTATCTTTGCCTGCCCCGGAATCTCCAGCCACACCAATGACGAAAGGTTTTCGACTCAGTCGGAAATAGTCGTTTCGACTGACAGATTCACGCCATATCCGAAGGGTTAGAATAATGCCCGTCGCAACCATGGCCGTATGGATCAGAGAAGACAACTTGCCGTTTAGCAACCACTGGCTGACGATTTGCGGTAACCAGGTCACTTGTTGAGCGGCTACCCCGAGATCAGAGATGATCAGCGCCGAGCTCGCGACGTAGAGCAGCGAGAAAACTCCGGTAATCACAATAGCAATCCGGTCACTGGCTGCCTGGTAAGCTACCAGAGAAGGAATGACCCAAATAAACCACCCCGGTGACGCAGGTGTCATGAGCACCACAAGTAAAAAAACGACGCCTAGTGTCGAATGAAAGAGTTCAAAGTTAGGCCGTTTAATTCTCCAGGTCGCATAAATCATCAATAAGTATGCAAGCGGTACAATGTACAGGAGGTTTTTGTCGTTGATGCTGATGGCTAGCCTGTAGACCTTTTGAATTTCCGGGTTGTTGTAAAGCATGCTCAAACCGAAATTGGACAGAAGGAATGGCAATATCGTGACTAAGGCACCCGCCGCAAGGGCGAGCAGAAAACGCGGTAAAAATTGACGTAGCGGTCGGTTGTGCTGCAAGTAAACCAAGAAAAAAGGCAGGGCCAGCACCATGCTGAGTTTCGCAGATACCGCACAGACAAATATCAGTCCCGCGATGACCAATCGGGCACGTTTGATAAAGTAAAGTGAGCCAGCAAGAAGAAGCACTGGAATCAAGTCATTAAAGCCCAGTACATAGCTGCCCACGATCACTATGGGCGACAACCAATAGACTGCCAGCAGCAAGCGATCGCGATTTGGGATCAGTTTTTGCAAAACAATCAATAACAGCAGGTCGGCGCCAAGCAAGGTAAGGCCGTAACCCACAGAAAGCGGTATTGAAAGGATCTTGCACAGCGCTATCAAAGGTGTGAAGGCTATCCACATGACGTAACCATATGGAAACGCAGCGATATTTCCCCCTTGTTCAAGCCACGTAGCCCACGGGTCGAGTGTTAATGTACTAATGCTAGTATCCAGAAAGGGCACATACCAATCTGTCATGGACGCGGGAGCGATACACAATATGAGCAGAAGGCGCAGTGCCAGGCCGATCAGGAAGAGCGGGTGGATAAATAGCTTTGATTTCATGCCTTCGTCGCCAATTTTTCCCACAAATCGGGTCTTTTGGTGCAGACGGCTTCCGCAACAATGTTGCGTTCACTCAGCATGTTTATCAGTAACGGTATTTCCGACTCTGCATCCCGGCCTTGCAACTCTGGAGATACCAGGCACAGCTTAAAGCCAGCATTCTGCAAGCGCGTGGCGTCTTCATGACTGAGCGGAAAGCGGGAAAAGCAGTCGACCCATACCCATTCAATTTTTCCGGCAAGTGTCAGAGCCGTTTCGATGGACTCGAACTCTGATACGCGCACAGCACATCGGCGTTCACCCGCTTTGGACCACTTGATCAGGAACGGAAATGACTGATCCAGAAAGAAATAATCCTCAATTGCCTTTTCTTTCATCAGCGCAATCAGGCGAGCCTCCAGCCCTTCTTCCTTCACGTTCAAAATCAGCGTGCCGTGACGATAGTCATTAACCCACTCCTCGAACGACTCACCCTTTGTGTAGGGGTCGTGGTGGATGACCAGCTCATTTCCGAAGCTGCGGATGTCGACTTCAATACCGTATTTTCCATCAGTGGCATTGAGTTCCTGGCGAGTATTACGCCGATGCGAGATGAGCTTCATTTCCTTAGACTCTTTTTAAGTTGCAAGCTGAAATCGATAGTTCTGCGGATAAACTTTCTTTTGGCAGCCCAGTTGACGTTCCAGTGGGATACACCATGGTGGCGCTCACCAAAGCGAACCGCAAATCGATGAATTTTCAGTCCTTCAGCCTGTGCCAGATGGTAGGCATATAAATCCAGTGCAAAATCCGCGGGAGCTGACTGCCAGCACGAAAAGAAGGCTTTCGAAAACATAGTGGGCTGAGCGTTGATATCCCACATGGGCTTACCCAGCAGAATGGTTTCGAAGACACTCATGCCAAACGTGAACGCGACGTCCGCAAAGGGGCGACCATAGCGACGACCCTTGACGAAAATTTCCGGTCCATATTGCTCAAAGAGAGCTAGCCCACGCAGTGCGTCCATTGGATCGGTTTGTAGATCTGCATGCGTCCACCCGAGAACGTCGCCTTCGGCGGCGCGCAAGCCACAAAGAATGCCGTGGCCATATCCCTGGTTAACGTCGACTCGCACACTTCTGCAACCGGGATAAGCAGGTAGCAGGCTTTCCAGTACTTGCGGTGTGCTATCGGTAGATCCGTTATCGACCAAAATGACCTCTACGCCATTTTGTGCAACCAAGCCTTTGCAGCGTTCAAGCAATAACGGCAAGCTGGCCGACTCGTTGTAGCAGGGAATGACGAGCGAAAACTTCATGGCCTCTCCTTAGTAGTGTGTGCTTTGAACACATACAGCTTCATTCCCAGAAAGTTGAGCGCGGCGGACACTGCCGTGGCGAACAGAAACGACATCTGGATTGAACCGGGCAACGAGTGGAGCAGACTCAGGCATATCGAGTTTACCCAGACATTGGCGCCCAAAGTGATCGCGTAAAGCGGTATAAAGCGCCATGCGCTCCCGGGCGCATGTTCCCTTTGATCAAACGTCCATCTCTTGTTTGCAAAGTAGGCGAATAAGGTACCTGCCAGAAAACCAGCTGCTTTGGCCATGTCGATATCCAGCCACGCGGTCCAGACAATGGCGCGGTAGGTCAGGAAATCGATGAGAACGGTCAAGATTCCAACGATTAAAAAGACCTTAAGCTCGCGCAGGATCATACGTTTGAGCCAGGGAGTTCGGGTAGTATCGCCTGGTAACGCGATTCCAGCTCTACAACGGCTTGCGGTGGAATTCGTACGTCGTTCTGCAATCGATAAGGGTGACTTGGCCATTTGTGGAAGCAGGATTGCCAATATTCAAACGTGCGCAGGTCGTTCGGGGTACCCCAAGATAGAAAGCTGTCTACCTCAAACAACTCGCAACGCAAGCCTGTTTCAATTGCGTCATTGATAACCGAGTCGATGTAGAACTCACCGTTGATACGACCATCTCTCTGAATCAAATTAGAGATTGCCAAACGGAAGTCTTCTGCACGCCGGAAAGTGAAAGTTCCCAGGATGATCGGGTCTGTTTCTGGAGACGCCAGTGGTGTCTTCACCGAAACACGAAGAATTCGGCCATTCTCCGAGTCGATCCAGCCGTACATTTGTGGCTGACGGATCGCATTTGCATGGCCTCGCACGCCCCAGACAATCACGTCCACTTCAGGATTGTCGATCAGGGTTCGAAACGCCTGTTCATCATAAAGAGCACCGTTATCACAGGCGCCGAAAGTAATCGGACCGTCAATGTGTCCAATGACGCTCTCTAGTGCATCAAGACCGAGTAACGCTGTGCAGGCCTGTCCCTGTGTAACGTTGGGAATTGTCTTGATTACCGTACCTGGATACAGGCATTCAAGTTGCTCCGCGGTTTCGGCATACCCCGGCATGTCTTGGCGAATGACGAATGCATGATGTTTGGCTTTAGGCAAATCGTCAGTTGCCTGATTGACCATTGGTTTGCCTGAAACAGGTATCAGGGGTTTGGTCAGCGCATAACCTTCGTTGGTAAATCGTTGACCCATACCGGCCATTGGAATAATCAGCGCGCCGGTGGCTGGGGCAGAGAGAGGGGCGGACGGCTGGTTCATCTTTCTGAATGCCGTAGACCAGCCGTTATACTCTCTGACGTCATCGGGTGTGCCCCATTGCATGAAGTGCTGGAGCGGATAAACCATTACAGAACGGCTGTCGGCCAGTAACGCCTTGTAGGCCAGACTGACATAATATTCTCCATTGACGTTTAGTTGCTGATCCATGGTTTGCCGAAACGCATCGACCATCGTCTTCCCTGAGTCGAAGTAATAGGTACCACTGGAAGCATACTCATCCATTCGATTATTGGTGTAAGGCTGTTTTTCCTGAATGTCCTGTACAGCGCCTGAAGTCTCTCGAATATAGGCATAATTAGTGCTGCCCAGAGAGTGGGGGTGGAATCCTTTATAGGCAGGTATTGCACCGGCGCAGCCTGTAGTCTTTACAAAGTTTTTAAAATGTGGCCAATCCCAGTAACAGGTAAAATCACAATAGTTAACCACGACCGGGCTGTCGAGTTTGATCAAGTGCTCAATTTGGCGGACAGCATAGACAGGTCCGAGTTTGTGCGCAGGTATGCCAATGATTTTACCCGTCGGGCAAAGATTCTTTAGGATCGACTCCATACGGTAGTCGGAATTATCAAGATGATCCTGATTGCAAATAAAAATGACGTCCTGCTCACCAGGAAACATATCAAGAACATGTGCAATGATAGGCTTGCCGTCTATTTCAATTAGCGGTTTTGGAACGGTATAACCGGCACGGCGGAACCGTTCACCAAAGCCTGACATTGGAATGATTATTTGCAAGATGTCCTCGCCATGTACTTGGTTGATATCGAAAGCTACCACGGTGCAGCAAGCTTTGAGTGTCGCGATTATACGTCTTGGTACGGCGCTTTAGAAGGCCTGTGAGTGGCCAAATCTGCCCGTTGCAGGCGTGGGACGAGCTAGCGATGAACTGAGGTCCGGCTTCGACTCTTGTTTTTGAAAATCCGGTGACAGGAGCAATTCATTTACCGTGGATCAGCTTTTGGCATCCATTAATGCAAAGCCAGAGCCCGGTTATTCCTGGTTTGCTTCAGCAATTTGCTTCGACTTGTGTTAGCCACAAGCAGGGCTGGCAGGTATCATCCCGCGCATCGGAGGGGGGATGAACGCCTTGATCTGTTGTCCCATAGAAGGGGGGGCAGGTGGACTGTGATGTCCTTAGCGAATAGGGCGCTCTGATTTTTTCGGAAGTTTTGTCTGATTTTCAACCAGGGAATTTTTTATGCAATCCGTAGAATCCCCAAATAGAAATAAATCCCTCGGAAGAGGCGCTATATTCTTTTGGGCGGCAGTTTTGTTTCATGTGGTTTATTTACTGCTCCTGCAGCCTGGTTGGTTGTTGGGTGGTGCAATGTGGGCGGAAATGGGGCCTAACTATTTTGATAATGCAAATGCTCCATCGCTTTATCAGAATTTTTTCGCTGTGGACGCGGGGTACGTGCCTTTGCCGCAACGTATTGTCGCTTATATAGGTGCGTTGCTTTCAATTCCGGCAGTGTCTGTGCCGTATTACTATAATTGGATGTCGGTTGCACTTATCTCGCTATTGATCTGCTCTTTTTTATTCGAACGGTTTCGAGCTGTTATCGAAAGCGACGGCTTGCGTTTTCTGGTTGTTATAGCTGTTTTGATGGTTGCTGACTTTGAAAGCCGTACATTTATAAATTTTACTTATTTCTCAGTTTTCTTCATTGGCGCTGTAATCGCTCTTGCATTGAGCGATCGAAAAAATGACCTGCCACTTTGGGCTTGGTTAGTACCCATTCTATTCGTCTCGAAACCAGCGGTAATGACGATTCTCCCAGTGTTGGTCTTTGCTTCACTCTTGAGGCCAGGACGTATCAGGGCAATTGCTGTCGTTTCTGTAATGGTTTGCCTGTTGCAGATAGCACGGATGGTCGTAAGCGCGAATACAGGGTGGACGCCTCTGCAACACAGTGATGTCTCTTTGTTCTACAAAGGCTACCTAGCAGTCGTTTATACGGTGACCTTGTTCGGACGTTTTTTACTGGGTCCTGACTTTCAGGCCGGTTTTGGCACATTTGCAGTGGTCGGTTCCCTGGTGTTGACCATCCTCGGATTGGCGTTTGCAAAGGTAAGTAAAGCCCGTCCTCTATTGTTGATCGGGGTCGGCCTGGTAGCGTTCACGGCGCTGTTGAATTGTTTGGCGTTTAGTCTCGTCTGGACCGATTCCTTTCAGCCAGTTTTGTCCGATTTCAGAATTTCCAGGTATGTACTGACTGCTTACATTGGGTTTGTATTTGTTGCCGCTGCATGTGCGGCCATTTTGGCGTCGGCTACTGCCAGGCTTCGCTTCGGACGCCTGGCCGCCGTGGTGATTTTCTCTCTTTGGTTTATTGGCGCTGGCTGGGCTTCCTATGGCACCAAGATCAGTCGTCAGTGGGTTGCTCCGGGTCTTGGAAACTCCTATTGGAAGGAGTTTTCGGGTGCTATTGACCAAGGTGTCACGCCCTTGTGTGTTCCTATTGATCCTTTTCCATGGCTGTACGGAAGAAACTGTGAACGGATAACGCCGTTGGCAGAGCAGGATTACATATTAAAACAAATTAAAAAGAGCGATGAGGGTTACCTTTTGGAAGTGCCGGTATCTGCGTCTGTTCAGAGCCGAAACCTGGTGTCGATCGCTTTGTTTATTAAGCCTGCCTCCGATTCCGATAGTGACATACGTGGCCGAGCACTTGTTGAGGATATGCAGGGGCAAGTGCATGAGTTGCGCGCTCGCCGGGTTCTGCCAAGTACCGGAGGGCTGCTTTTGTTTACCCAGTTATCGGGTCAATATATTGAATCCTTCAAGCGAATTCAGATTATCTTTGAGCAACCTGTCGATGTCGCATACCAGAGAAGCAATCAATCTCAGCCCTCGATTGTTCTGATGGGCACCAAGTATGTGCCTGAAAGTGTCGAGCATATATTGAAACGGGCCGTCGATGGTAATGTAGATGCTCAACTTGTTCTGGGGCGAATGTACAGTGAAGGGCAAGGTGTCGCCAAAAATCCTGGCGAAGGCGTGAACTGGTATATGAAAGCAGCTGCTGCAAATAGCGCCGAAGCTCAGTATTGGCTGGCACGAGCCTATGATACCGGGGTCGGGGTAGTTGAAAACAAGGTCGAAGCCAGCGTCTGGTATCAGAAGGCTGCGCTAAACGGCAGTCAAGATGCGATAAACGTTCTTGAAAGCCTGAAACTAAAGGCAAAGTAGCCTTGTTGTGGGCGATGAGCTTCTTGCGTGCCGAGCAATTAGCAAATGCACGAATGTAAGTCTTTGTGGTTTCAGTAGGGCGTTCGGTATACAAAGATTACTTTGCATACCGTGCGTTCCCTGATAGGGCTGACCTGGGTTGTGGCGGTTGTACCGTATCCGATGCTTCGATGCCTGAGGCGAGCGGCAGTGGGTATCAGAATGCGGGTTGTATGAAATATGCAAATCAGCATTTGTCTTCCGAAAAAACTTCAAGCACTATGCGCGTTATGCAAAAACGCAACGTATCCTCCGTCTTAAGAGCACTGCTCGACCAGCACGGGATCTCCCCCACGGAGCTCCACCGTCGCACCGGCGTGCCTCAATCCACGCTCTCGCGGATTCTCAGCGGGAAGATCGTCGATCCTTCGGATAAACACATTTCGAAGATTGCCGAATACTTCAATGTGAGCACCGATCAATTGCGCGGCCGCGCAGATGTCGCGAACGCGACCGGCGGCGCGCGCGATGACGTGCATGCGGAACTCAAGGACATAAGCCTGTGGGACGACGATACCCCTGTCGATGACGACGAGGTGTCGGTGCCCTTTCTTCGCGAGGTTGAATTGGCTGCTGGATCAGGAAGATTCGTCATTGAAGAGAGCGAACGCTCTAGCCTGCGCTTCGGCAAGCGCAGCCTGCGCCATAACGGTGTGCAGTTCGACCAGGCCAAATGTGTGACGGTGCGCGGCAACAGCATGTTGCCGGTGTTGCGTGACGGCGCCACCGTCGGTGTGAATGCGGGCAAGTGTGGCATCGGCGACATCATCGATGGCGACCTGTACGCGATCAATCACAACGGTCAGTTGCGCGTGAAGCAGCTTTACCGCCTGCCGACCGGCATCCGTCTGCGCAGCTTCAATCGCGATGAGCATCCAGACGAGGACTACAGCTTCCAGGATATGCAGGACGAGCAGATCGTCATCCTCGGTCACGTCTTCTGGTGGGGCATGTACGCCCGTTAACTGCAATCCAGTCAGATAAAACCCGCCATCGGCGGGTTTTTTTTCGTCTGCGCAAAACCTCAAACCCTTATGCAACGCGGTTTTCATGCATCTACGCATTTCTCGTGCATAAATAAATGCATTTACGCATTGACTGGATATGCATACATGCATATTCTTGCCACCAAGCCGCTCGACAAAGCGGCTGGCAAGACAGCTCTTTAGTTCCACAAGAACAGGCAGCGATGAACCGGCCTCAACGGTTCAGAGGGTTGGCAACTGACCCGGGTGTGCAGCGTAAAGCACCAAGAGCAGTTATCCGGCGGGCAGGGACCGCGGTCGGAAAAACAATTTGAATGGACTCGTACCGCGCCAGTAGCGCCGAAAAGTCAGCTTCCTTCTTGAACACAGGATTTGAAGGAAGGCGAAGGAGCGCATTACTGAAAAGCCCGGTGCTCAGTGCCGGGCTTTTTGGAATGCCTGCCTGATTTCATCACGACATCCATGAACCAACAAAAGCGAGGAGTACGAAATGAATCTCTATGCACTGGTTGAATACAACAGAGTTACTCAACTCAAGGAAAGTGAAGTCGCTCCGGATGCACCTGCTTCGCCATCCTCCTCTTGGGTTGATGTCACGGGTAATACTGAAATCCGTGTTGGCTGGGGGGCAACGTTCAATGAAGTCTGGACGTTTACGCCGCCATCCGACGAAGACCTGCGCAACGCGGCCGAACAGCAGAAGTGGCAGTTGCTGAATGTGGCTGCTGGCTGGCTGCTGCTTAACTCGCTGCAATTCAAAGTGGATGTCGCCGTCGCCACCCCTCAAGAGCAGGCGTTGTTGGTTGCACACAAGAACTACTGCATCGCTGTCAGCGATATCGACAAGCAGGCCGGCTATCCAGTGGCAATTGACTGGCCAGTCGTTCCGTACTGATGGCGCGAAGATCCTCACGCTGATCCTCACGCTGATCCAAAGGCAGACAAACACAAACAATATGTACAGGTGAATCAACAATGAATCGTTACGTTTATATCGGCTACCGCTACACCACAAGTTTTCCAGTGGTTATCCAGATTCTGGATACGGAGCAAGGCCTGCCAACCACGCCGGTTGAAGGGGTGTCGGGTACCTGGATCGATGCGACAGGTAATACCACCGTTCAAGTCGGGTGGAAGGCGGTGGAGTCCTGGGATAATGGCTTCAGTGTGTTCAACTTCGTGGAACTGACCTACGAAGACTATCTGGTCATTGCCCCCGTTCGTATTCGAATGCAACAGGAAGAAGCCATCCAGTGGCTGGTTTCCAACCCGTTGCAATACAAGAAGGATCTTGAGATCGCTACGCCTGCCGAGGAAGCAGCCTTGCTTTCTTATAAGCAGTACTTCATCGCTCTTAGCGAAGTCAAAAGCCAATCGGGTTATCCAACCGCAATCAACTGGCCGGTGGCTCCCTTCTAACGGGTATTCCCGCAAACAAAAAACTGCCTCGGCATTGCTGGAAAAACCTGCTCCGTGCCGGGCTTCTGGAATGCCTTCCGTGCTTACACCCCGTCAAACAAGTTACGCGGTTTTGCAGGCGCGCAGGACGCAAGAAAAACATTCGCTATCAGTTGTTATCAGGATAAGTAAATGAGCCGTTTCGCTTTTGTTCAATACTATTATTCGGACGTCGTCCACAAAGTTCTGGAAATCGTGGAAGCCGATGAAAAACCCACCTATTACCCAAATGGTGTGAATGGTCACTGGGTTGATATCACAAACAATACCGCCGTCCAGGTGGGCTGGAAGGCCAGCACTGTAAACTTTGTTGACTGGGTCTTCAGTGAATTGACCTATCAAGACCATGCTGATGAGGCAACCGCGAAGAAACTGGAATTGCTGAGCGCCGCTGTCAACTGGCTGAAGTTGAATCCACTGCAATACAGCATCGATCTGGGCGTTGCCACGCCTGAAGAGGAAGCGCTATTGCTGGCGTACAAGCAGTTCTACGTGGGTGTCGCCCGTGTAGAAAAACAGTCCGGTTATCCATACACCATCAACTGGCCGGTAGCGCCTTTCTGATGCTGGCACGTGCGTCAAACCCGTCACCGGGGGCGCATTACTGAAAAGCCTGGCCCTGCGCCGGGCTTTTTGGAATGCCTACCTGAAGAGACATCGCTTGAACCCAACACACAACATTCATCAACTAATACCAGGAGGCGTGAGATGACAAACGAGCAACAAGCGTTGGCGGACATGCCGATCTGGCTGGTCATCCTCCTCGCCGTAGTGGGCGGGGTATCCGGCGAAATGTGGCGTGCCGACAAGGAGGGCGCTCGTGGCTGGTCATTGCTGCGGCGTCTGGCCCTGCGCTCCGGTGCCTGCATGATCTGCGGCGTTTCGGCGATCATGCTGTTGTACGCCGCCGGGCTGTCGATCTGGGCTGCCGGCGCTTTTGGTTGCCTGACCGCCATGGCGGGTGCCGATGTGGCCATCGGCCTCTACGAGCGCTGGGCCGCCAAGCGTATTGGCGTCTGCGAAGTGCCCCCACCCCGCGATCCACAGTAACGCTCCCACTTTCCCGCTTCGCTGCACAGTGTGCGGCGGGGCTGCGCGTGGACAATCGAAAAGGAGGTCATGCATGCCCGCACCGATCCAGCAGCCTTCGCAGCTGTTCACGGCGATGGCGACAACCTTGCGCAACAGCGCCGGCCTGAATCTGCAGGTCGGCAATCACGAAGACTTCACAACACCAGGCGCTCAGGCCTGGGCGTTGATCGACTTTGATCGTAATGCACCGGGAGTACGCTCCGCTGACGGGCGTATCGCCCACGTCATGACCGTATCGCTGCAAGTCATTCCGGCCGTATCCGCCAGCGCTTTCGCCGCCTGCGATCTGATTGCTGTACTGAAAAACCTGATCACCGACAACCGTTGGAGCCTGCCGGGCGATCAATGTGATGTGCCGATGAATATTGATGGATTGCCGTCACTGTTGATTCGAGGCGACCAGCAATTCAAAGCCTGGACGCTGACCTTCACCCAGACCCTCTACCTCGGCCCGACCCTGCTCGACGACCCGCTCGGTACACCGAAATTCGCCCGTACTTGGGAGGTCAGCAACATCGACGACCCCGACCAATACACCGCGCTGGAGGCCTGAGATGTTCGATGGACTATTGCGCATGCAACTCGGCCCGATCATCGAGCGCCTGGCGGAAATGGAAGCGGAAATCGACGACCTGCACCGCCGCGCCGAAAGCTTCTGCCGCATCGGTATTTGCCAGACAGTCGACGCTGCGAGCAACACCTGCCAGGTCAGCCACGGCGGGTTGCTCACGCCCTCGATCAAATTCTTCAACCCGAGTGCCGGCGCCCAAAGCGAATCGCGGATTCCCACCGTGGGCGAGCAGTGTCTGCTGTTCAACTACGGCAGTGGCGAAAGCGGGGCGCAGAGTGTGGCGTTGTTCGGCCTGAACAGTGACCGCTTTCCGCCGGCGGCAACGGTGCCGACGCTGACGCGCCGGGTGCATGTCGATGGCAGTGAAAGCGGTTACGACGACGCCAGCCACACCTTGCACTGGCAGAACGGGCCGGCCGCTTTCACCGGTTCCCGCGAATCGCTGCAACTGAGCATCGGCCCGGCGCGACTGGCGATGACCCCACAGGCGATCAACCTGCAACTGGGTGCCGTCGGCCTGAGCATCGACGCCTCGGGCGTGCACTTCAGCGGCCCGTTGGTGGATCACCAGGGCCGCGTCATCAGCCCCTGAATCAAGAGCTTCCCATGATCGGAATCGATAGAGACTCCGGGGCCACGGTCGACGACTGGCTGCAGTTTGTGCAGCGCGCGACCCGGGCCCTGACCACGCCGCTGGGCACCCGGCAAAAAAGGCCCCTTTATGGCTCGTTGATCCCCACGCTGCTGGGACAGAACCTCGGTGACGACGTTCTGCTTCTGGCGCAGAGCCACGCGGCTCAGGCGTTCTACAACGCGCAGAACGGGATCAGCGATTTTCAGCCGAGCGTGATCGTCGCCAGCCGTCAGGGTGCCGGTTTGCTGCTGCGTTTCGCCGGCACCTGGAAAAACCGTCAACAGACCTTCGAGGTAGTGACATGAGCATGTTGATCCCCGGCCAGAATCAGTTGGCCGAACCGGCGCTGATCACCGTCGACGCCTTCGAAGACCTGCTCGCCGAGTTCAAGACCTTTGTCGTCGAATACGTCGGCGCCCGAGCGCCCGAAAGCGCGGCAAAACTCAAGACCAGCCTCGATAACGAAAGCGAACTGCTGACCCTGGCGCTCGAAGCTTTCTGCGTACGCCTGCAAACCCACGAACGCAAATACAACGCCCGCATCAAGCAGATGCTGGCGTGGTGGGCGACCGGCAGCAATCTCGATGCACGGCTGGCGGACATGGGCCTGGAGCGGCAGTTGCTCGACCCGGGCGATCCGGCGGCCTTCCCGCCGGTACCACCGATTTATGAAAGCGACGACGACGCCCGGCTGCGTTATTACCTGGCGCCGCATGCCCCGGCAGCGGGCTCGCGGATGCAGTATCGCCGCGAGGTGTTCACCCTCGGCGAACGGCCAACAGTGAAGGTTGAATCCACCGACACCGGTGTGGTGAATGTCACCTACACCTTCAACCCGGACGGCCTCGCTGCACAGGTCAAGGACGGCAATGGTCGGCGCACCGCGCCGGGTGAAGTGCAGGTCACGGTATTGTCCCGCGACGGTGATGGCATGCCATCCGCCGCATTGCTCGATGGCGTGCGTCAGCACTTCGCCCGCCCTGATGTACGACCGGAAACCGACCTGGTCACGGTCAAGGCTGCTGAAATTCAGCGCTACAAGATTCGCGTGGTGGCGAAGATCAATTCCGGCCCCGATTCGGGTCTGACCCAAGTCGCCGCGCAACAGCAATTGCAGGCCTACGCCGACAGTTGCCATCGCCTCGAAGGGCGGGTCGATCCGAGCTGGATCGACTACACGCTGCACAGCGCCGGCGCCGTGCAACTGCAGATTCTCGAGCCGCTGGCACCCATCGTGACCACTGCGTTTCAGGCGCCGTATTGCACGGCGGTCGAGGTCGAGGTGCTGACGCTATGAGTGAGTCAACGCATCGTCCGAGTTTGTTGCCGGCTAACAGCTCGGCACTCGAACGTGGACTGGATCTGGGCTTTGGCGCATTGCTTGATCGCATCCCGCCGCCGTTCCCCGAACTGATGAACCCGAGCGAGACACCGGTCGCATTCCTGCCGTATCTGGCGGCGGATCGCGGCGTCGCCGAATGGAGCACCAGCGCACCGGAAGCGGAAAAACGCCTCACTGTCGAACTGGCCTGGCCCACCGCGCGCCAGGCCGGCACTCGCAAGGCGCTGGAGAACGCAGCCAAGGGTTTGCAGCTGCGCCCCGAAGTCCGCGCCTGGTACGAACAGACGCCGCCCGGTGTGCCTTACAGCTTCACCGTGCGTGCGTTCAGCGACCAACCTTACAGCGCAGAAATCGATGCCCGTCTCGACCGTCGTCTGGCCGATGCCAAGAGCGAGCGGGACATTCTTTCGGTGACGGTGGGCTTGAGCGCGTTCGGCAGTCATTCCATTGCCGCTGCGACCTTTTGCGGTGAGCTGACCACGGTTTATCCGGTGTTCATCGAAGGGCTCGAAACCTCGGGAGAGGCGTTCCTGGCTGCCGGCATGTACACCGTCGAAACATCCACTATTTATCCTCAGGGGGCCTGAATGGCTGACTATTACACCCTGCTCACCAACGCAGGGATTGCCTACGAAACGGCGTGCAAGGCCGCGGGTACGCCGATCAAGTTGACGCAGATTTCCGTTGGCGACGGCGGCGGCTCGGTCTACAACCCGGCCGCGACCGCCACCGCGCTGAAGCGCGAAGTCTGGCGCGGACCGCTCAACGCCCTGTTCCAGGACGAGAAGAATCCGAGCTGGCTGCTCGCCGAAGTCACCATTCCGCCAGATGTTGGCGGCTGGTATGTACGTGAAGCCGGGCTGTGGACTGATACCGGGATTCTTTACGCCATCGTCAAATACCCGGAATCGTTCAAACCGGTGCTGGCGACGTCGGGCTCGGGAAAAGAGTTCTACATTCGCTCGATTTTCGAGACCAGTAATGCGTCGCTGGTGACGCTGCTGATTGATGACACGGTGGTGAAAGCCACTCGTGCGTGGGTCATGAGTTACCTCGCCGAAGAACTCGGCAAACTCGATGGCAAGCAATCGGTGCGCGTCGCTGCATCCACCAACATCGTGTTGAACGGTGCCCAGCAAATCGACGGCGTGGCCGTGATTGCCGGCGACCGTGTGTTGGCGGCTAATCAGACCTTGGTCAAGGACAACGGTCTGTGGATTGTCGCCAATGGCGACTGGGTGCGGGCGACTGATGCCAATACCAGTGCCAAGGTCACGCCTGGCCTGACGGTGATGGTGGAGGAGGGCGCGGCGAACGGAGATTCGCTGTGGCACCTGACCACCAACGCGCCGATCACTCTCGGCACAACTGCGCTGACGTTCAAGATGCTCGCCGGGCGTACCGGGATTGCTGCCGGCACTTACAAGAGTCTGACCGTTGATGAGTATGGTCGGGCGACTGCCGGGGCCAATCCTGAAACGCTGGCCGGGTTCGGGATCAAGGATTCGTACACCAAGGCTGAAGTCGAGGCGTTGATTGCCAAGGCATCGGCGTTGCCTGTGGGTTCGATTGTCGCGTTCCCGGTGGATGCACCGCCGCCGGGTTTTCTTGAGCTGGACAACAGCGTCAAGAGCAGCGCGACTTACCCGGACTTGAGCGCTTATCTGGGGGGCAAGTTCAACAAGGGTGATGAAGGCGTTGGGAATTTCCGTTTGCCTGAGGCGCGAGGGGAGTTCTTGCGTGGTTGGGATCATGGGCGAGGTGTGGACGGGGGGCGAAGCATTGGTACCTACCAGCTAGGCCAGAACGAAAGCCACAATCACCGTTATTTTGATGCTGTAAGAGCTAACATCGATCCTTATGGAAGTGCAGCAACCGGTCTCGTAAATGGAGTCGCTCAGCCACTGGCTGAAGGCGGCTTCTTGTCCTCTACTGGGGGAGATTTCGCGCAGTTGGTCGCGACTACTAACACGGTTAACTCAGGTGGAAGCGAAACCCGACCTCGCAACATCGCCGTCATGTGGTGCATCAAAGCCTGGAACGCCTCGGTCAATCAGGGAACCATTGATGTCGCCGCGCTTGCCAAGGAAGTCGAACGGCTCAAGTCCGCCGTCCCGGTTGGCGCTGTTCTAGCGTTCCCAACGGGAATTGTTGCACCCGGTTATCTGGAACTGGATGGCAGTGTGCAAAGTATTGCGACCTATCCGGATCTGGCCGCTTTTCTCGGCACCACTTACAACAAGGGCAACGAGGGTGCAGGCAACTTTCGGTTGCCTGAGACGCGAGGCGAGTTCCTGCGTGGCTGGGATCATGGACGGGGAATTAACGCGGGCCGTGGCATTGGAACGGTTGAGGGTGAAAGTGTAATCAACCACGTCCACACGGATTCGTATCTAGTAGATAACACTGCTGTTCCGGGGATCCCTGGTGTTTCAAACGCTTCTGTAAGTCAGAGCGTATGGGGCAAGGTTTACGGTACGGCCGGTGGCAGCCTGAAATCATATTTGTCGAACGACCAAGTGAATGGGTTCGCGGGTAACGGTATCGGTGGTCTGTACAGTGGCCCCATGAGAGGAGGTGGCACGGAGACTCGCCCACGCAACCTCGCCGTCATGTGGTGCATCAAAGCCTGGAACGCGCCGATCAACCAGGGAAGCATCGACATTGCACCGCTGACCGTTCTCGCGCAGCAGGCATCGGAAACCAATCAGGGTACGGCGAAGGTTGCCACCCAGACTCAAACGGTAGAAGGGACTGACGACTCTACAATTGTCACGCCCAAAAAATTGCGTCGAGGGTTTGCAATCAGCTTGGCTGTAAACGGTTATATCGCGTTGCCGAATTGGCTCGGTGGTTTGATCATTCAGTGGGGGCAAGTGAAAGGGGCTACTTACAGCAGCGTGAATAACTTTCTTGCTACACCGGTTACATGGCCCATCGCATTTCCAAATGGTGTATTTGCCACGACAACCGGTATCGCAACCGGAATTACGGCGAATACATTTACTAATACATCACTTGAAAACAGAACTAACGTGGGCGCTCTCTGGATGTACGCGTGCGGTGTAACAGGTAATACCCCCGTGCTTTCATACATCGCAATAGGAAATTGATCATGGGAAAGTACCTTTATTCAGCAGCAACAGGCGGGGTCTATCTGAAGGGATTCCATAGCGAGATTCCCCCAGACGCGCTGTCGATTGCCGATGAAATCTATCGAAATCTTTTTGCCCAACCACTTCCGGCTGGAAAGGTCGTAAGGCCAAGCGCAGAGGGATTGCCTCAAATGGTAGATGGGCCGAGTTTGTCTGAAGAGGCGCTGGCTACATCCGAACGAGCCTGGCGCGATAGCGAGTTACTGCATACGGACAATTTGGTAGCGCGTCACCGTGATGAGCAAGAACAAGGCATTACGACAACGCTCAGCTCAGAGCAATATGTCGAATTGCAGCTATTTCGCAGCCGGCTCCGTAGCTGGCCAGAAGGGCAAAAGTTTCCCCTTGCTGAACATCGGCCGGTCATTCCGTCGTGGATACCTGAAGCTTGTCAATAAACGCCCCGCCTCTCCGGGGCGTTTTCTTTCCCGCAAAAAACACCCAACACCCGCCAAGCCCCTCCCCACGAGGGGCTTTCCCGTTTATGGAGAAACGAAAAATGGCAACCCGCCAAACCTACACCGTGCTCGTCCCATTCCCCACCGGCGGTGGGCACTGGTCGAGCGTCGGTCAAGACCTT
The DNA here is from genome assembly GCF_017491705.1 of Pseudomonas sp. 86_A. Taxonomy (NCBI): domain Bacteria; kingdom Pseudomonadati; phylum Pseudomonadota; class Gammaproteobacteria; order Pseudomonadales; family Pseudomonadaceae; genus Pseudomonas; species Pseudomonas sp. 86_A. The sequence goes on from NZ_JAFGYS010000015.1 coordinate 81,420, forward strand.
GATCTGCTCGACGTCGAGGCCAGTGCGCTGCACAGCGCCGGTCGACTGGAGTTGAAAACACCTACCACCCAGGCCAAAAAGGCCGCTGCCAAGAAGGCTGACTGAACATGGCTGAGGTTCTGAACTTCGAGCACAACGGCATTACCGTCAATGCCACCGAATCTCCCGAGGCCATGGGTGGCCTGGGTGACAACGTCATCGGCTTGGTCGGCACCGCGCCGAAAGCTGATCCGCTGATTCCGCGTAACGCGCCGTTCCGCATCAACAGCTTCACCACCCATGCGCTGCTCGATCCGACCGGCGCCGAAGAGGGTACGCTGTACCACGCGGTTTACCAGATCCTCAAAGTGGTCAAGGTGCCGGTCTATGTGGTGATCGTCGAAGCGGGCGCGACCCCGGCTGACACCGTCAACGCGGTGATCGGCGGTGTTGAGCCGGCGACCGGCCGCAAGCTCGGTCTGGCTGCACTGGGCAGCGTCCCGGAAGACCTGACCATCATCGGCGCGCCGGGCTTCACCGGCACCAAAGCGGTGGCCAGCGAGTTCGCCTCGTTCGGCAAGCGCATCAAGGCCCGTGTGGTGCTCGACGGCAAGGATGCTTCGGTCGCTGACCAAGTGACTTACAGCCAGGAACTGGGCGGCGCCGACCTAGGTTTCGATCGCTGCCTGGTGGTGCACAACATGCCGGCCGTGTACTCGAAAGCGGCGAAGAAAAATGTCTTCCTCGCGCCGTCCAGCCTGGCGATTGCCGCGCTGGCCAAGGTCAAGCAGTGGGAGAGCCCGGGCAACCAGGTGACCTACGCCGAAGACGTGTCCCGCGTCGTTGAGTACAACATCCTCGACACCTCCACCGAAGGCGATCTGCTCAACCGCTACGGCGTCAGCTACTACGCCCGCACCGTGCTCGGCGGCTTCTCGCTGCTGGGTAACCGCTCGATCACCGGCAAGTTCATCAGCTACGTCGGCCTCGAAGATGCGATCAGCCGCAAGCTGGTCAAGGCCGGCCAGAAAGCCATGGCCAAGAACCTGACCAAATCGTTCATGGATCAGGAGGTCAAGCGCATCAACGACTGGCTGCAGACCCTGGTCGCCGACGAAACCATTCCTGGCGGCAGCGTCTATCTGCACCCGGAACTCAACAGCGTCGAGAAGTACAAGAACGGCACCTGGTACGTGGTCATCGACTACGGCCGCTACGCGCCGAACGAACACATGGTTTATCAACTCAACGCCCGCGATGAAATCATCGAGCAGTTCCTGGAGGACGTTCTCTAATGTTTACCAACCGCGTAAGACAGGCCATCGCGGCCACCCTGCAAGGCCTGCCGCTGTCGGCGACCGTGGAGGAATTCACCCCGCCGAAAATCGACTTCGACATGGAGAGCATGACGGGCGGGCGCTTCATCGTTGAGGAAATGGCCAAGAGCGCCAAGCCACTGAACGCCACGCTCAAGCTGCAAGGCACCGGTGCTGAAGTGTTGCTGGCGATGGGTGTGAAGCTGGGCGACGACATCCTGCTGAACGTGCGTGAAGCCGGTCAGGATCAGGACGGCAACACCTGGTTCACCTATCACACAGTAGGCGGCAAGCTGAAATCTCTGGCTGAGGATGCGCTGAAAATGGGTAGCAAAGCCATCACCACACTGGAGCTTTCCTGCCGCACCTACAACCGCCTGGAAAACGGTATCCCGGTGATCGACATCGACGTACGCACCCAGAAGTTCGTGCTCAACGGCGTCGACATCCTCGGTGATGCGCGTCGTGCGGTGCTGATGCCGTAACCCTCCCATCACCACAAAACCCTGTAGGAGTGAGCCTGCTCGCGATGAGGCCAGCACATTCAACATCAATGTGCCTGAAAGACCGCTATCGCGAGCAGGCTCACTCCTACAAGGGAATTGCTACACCCCTCAAGAATCACCAAGGAATTCATTCATGTCGTGGATGCCACCCCAGCATGACCTGCTGTCGCCGATCACCGGCGACGACGGCATGCAGATCGAATCGATCCAGCTCAAGCCACTGTTCTACGCCGCGCAAAAAGAAGCGCTGGAGCGCGCCGGCGATGATGAAGACGATCAGTTCTTCGAACTGGCGCTGCTCGCCACCGGCCTGTCGGTCAAGGAACTCGACCAGCTCAAGCGCCCGGACTATGTGAGCATCGCCCAGTACGTGCACGAGATGTCGACCCGTCCGGCGGCGTACTTTCTCGAGCAGGTCGAAGACGCGGAACAGTCCGACGATCCCGACCAGGTGCAACTGCTGCAACCGCTCGCCGTGACTGGCCGCACCGTGACCTCGCTGTCGCTGGAAATGCCCGCACTGCGCGCCACCAAAGTGATGAAGAAACTGAAAACGGCCAAGGAACGCGCCGAGTTCATCACCGCCCATTGCACCGGGCTGATGATCCCCGATCTGGCCCAGCTGACTGTCCCTGACTGGACCCAATTGCAGGTGCGCATCGACGATTTTTTAAACCAGCCGGCGGCCTACTTTCGGAACGCGACATCGAAGTAATCCTCGATATCGTCCCGCTCATTTACCCGGTAAGTGAGGCGGAGATTCTGGAATGGGACGCCGAAAAGGCGTTGCGCCGCTACGACATAGCGATCACTCGCCTTGGCGTGAAACAGGAGTAGAGCGGCATGGCAGAGAGTAAAAACGCGCTCATGTACGCCGGTGAGAGCACGGGTTCCGCGAGCCGCAATATCGGCTTGACCAATGCAGCAACGAGCACGACTACAGTAGGCCTGGATCGGGATAATGTCGCCGACCTGAGGCAAGCGTTGAGCACGGCAAGTGACCGAATCGTTTCGCTCACTGCAGCCATCGATTCGCTGATCCTCACCTTGGCGACCCAACGTTCTTTGTCGAAGAGCGCGGTCAATGGCGACGGATCTTCCGCGCAGAAGGCTGCAGACAAGGTAGCCGGCGCCGCCCCTCCCGAGTTGCTCAAAGCCGCTGTCGCGATGGACACAGCCGCTGCGAACCTGAGCGAAGTCGCTCGACTGACTCCGGTTCAGGGCAAGGAAGTGGCTCAGGCAAGCCTGATCATGGCCAGTGCGCCGTTGGTGGCTGCCGGAGGAACCACCGGGGTTGAATTGCTCAATGCCGCGGCGTTGGGTGCCAAGGCGGGGATTGGCATCGACTTGCCCAATGCCTCGGACAAGCAGTTCGAACTGCTGAAGTTTGCCGATGACGCTGCGCTCACCGCCTCAGCATTCAAGGTGCCTGCGCTACAAGTCGCCGAGATGATGGCGGCCTGGCGTACCTCGATGAAACTGACCCGTGATCAGGCCATTGATCTGGCAGATGCGGCTCACCACTTGGGCAAAATGCCCGGAGATGTAAACGCGGCAGACATCGGCTCGGTGTTGCAGCGTTCCGGCGACGCGGCGATTGCTGCGGGGTTGCAACCCGAGCAAGCCGCAGCGCTGTCGGCAGCCTTGCTGAACACCGGAACGAAAGAAGGTGAAGCAAGCGTCGCGTTGAAGATCATTTCCACAGCCTTGAGCAAGGGAGACCAGGTCTCTGTTGCCGAACAGGGTGCGTGGAAACAACTGGGGCTCGATCCCAGGGCCGTGTCTGCGGCGATGCGTGATCCGAACAAGGACAATGCGCAAGGTGCGTTGCTGACAGTGTTGGCCGCATTGAACGCCAGACCGCCAGAACAACGCGCAGTGTTGGCCAGGACGTTGTTCTCCGATGGCGGTGATGCTGCGCAGAAACTCTCGCAAAACCTCGGCGAGGTTAATGAGACGTTCTGGCAGGTCAAGGACAAGCAGCGATACGCGACGTCGGAGCTGGGCGAAAAGGGATCGATAAAACAGGCTGCCCTGGCGCTTTCCGGTACTCAGCAAGGACAGCTGAATATTCTGAATGCCCGTAGCGAACGATTGGCCGTCGCCAAAGGCAACGCGTTGGCACCCTCCAGCGATTCGCTGGCCTCTGCCGGGGTCGACAAGCTCAGTGAACTGACTGAAACCTATCCGAAAACTGCTGGCGTGGTGTTGACGGTGAGCGCGTTTCTCAAACCGTTGCTCGATCAAGCGCTCGATGCCATTGGCAGCGATATCAAAGGCCGGGTTGGCAAGAAAGTCGTGGATAAGGGCCTGTCCGTTTTCACCGGTGCCGCCACCGGCACAGCGGGGGCCGCCGCTGCTGGCAGCGGTTTGAAGATCCTCGAGCAAACTTCGCGGGTGCGGGCTCCGCTCCTGGAGTCGACCACCGCTGCCATGCGCCCTCTGTCACGCGCAATGCCCTGGCCTGTAAAAACCGTCGCTGCCCTCGCAGGCCTGGCGGCGGGGGTGGCCACTGGTGACGAAACCCAGATAGCCAAAAGCGTCGGCGCAGCGGGCGGTGGAATGGCCGGCGCTCTTGCAGGCTCTGCTTTCGGCGCGTCACTCGGAGCCGTGGGTGGCCCACCCGGCATGGCCATAGGCGGCCTTCTCGGTGGATTGCTTGGCGGTTGGCTGGGCAGTGAGGGCGGTTCCCTTTTGGGCGAAAAACTCGGCAGTACCACACCGGACAAACTCGCAGCACCGGCTCAGGTTAGTCAGGCGCTGGCCAGCGCCCAGGCGCCCACGGTGCCCACGGTGCCAACCCCCTACGCGCCCACCGTTCAGGTGTATTGCAGCGACCCGGGCAGTGTGGAAAAGATCGGTCAATTGGTCGACTTTCACCTGAGATCTCAATTCAGCAACGAATTCATTCCACTGATGAACACCAACAGCCTCGCCACCCGCCGTGACGCAGCCCTGACCGATGGAGTCGACTGATGAAACAACAAATGGCGCTGGGCAGTTTCATCTTCGGCCTCTCGCGCAACTTCGCCTACAGCACACTGGCGCGAAAGTCCGACGGTGGCTGGAGCGACATACAGATCCTGACCAGCAAACCCAAGTCCAGTCAGACCGGGCAGAAAGCGGAAACGCTGACCATCAGCGGCACCTCGATGTATGCCGTGGCCATGGAGCGACTCGATGAGTTGCGCGCCCTTCAGGCGCTGCGGGTACCGCTGCCGTTGATTGATGGTATCGGTCGCAACTGGGGCCTGTGGCGGATCAACAGCATCGACGAAAACCAGAGCGAGGTCATCGATGACGGAACCGCGATGGTGATCAAGTGGGTGGTCGGATTGACGGAGTTCAACAATGCGTAAGGTACGGAGCATGGCCGGTGATTCGGTGAATCTGCTGCTCTACCGCGAAACCGGGCGCAGTGATGACGCCGCCGAAGAAGCTCTGTGGAAACTCAACCCGACCCTGGCCGAGCACGGCCCGATCCTGCCTGCGGGCGTTTGGGTCACGTTGCCGGAACTCGATTCGAAACCGGCCACGATCAAACCGCTCACGGCCTGGGATTAAGGAGGTTGCATGACACTGGGTTTTACGCCGGTCGTTAAGATTTACGGCGCAAACGCGGATCTGCTCAATCAACGCCTGATCAGTTGGGAGCACATCGATGCTGCCGGTTTCGAGTCCGATCAGCTGACCTTGACGATCGATCTTGAAGGCCTCGAAGGGCTGCCGGATCTGGGCGGGAAAATCGGCCTGGAGGTCGGTTATCTGGAATCGGGAATGGTCGACAAGGGCCAGTTCAAAGTGACGCGCCTGACGCCGACGCTGTTCCCGTTTCGCCTGACCCTGGTGGCCACGGCGGCGCCGTTCAGCAAGGAGGATGAGACGGGCTTCAAGCAACGCCGCACGGCCAGTCATGGCCCGACCACCTTGGGTGCGCTGTTTGAAAAACTGGTGTTGAGCCATGGCTTTTCACCGCGCGTCGCGCCCGAGGTGTCGATGATCAGGATCGAGCACGTCGACCAGTCCAACGAAACCGATATGAGCTTTCTGACGCGCCTGGCGAAAAAGTACAACGCGGTGACCAAACCCTACAACGACATGTACGTGCTGGCCCGTCCCGGCCAGATCAAATCGTTGTCGGGCCAGGTGCTGGCGGACGTGACATTGTCGGTGACCAGCAATAACCGTCCCGGCGATCACGCGTTCGTCAGCGCCACGCTGGAGGAGTCTGCCCGCGAGCAGACCAAGGGTTGCAAGACCTGTTTCTGGGATGGCGCCGCAGGTGTGTTGCGCTGGGTTGAAACGGGGCTTGCGCCGTTCAAGACCCTCCGCCAGAAACAACCCAGCGAAGCCGATGCGATCGCCGTCGGCGAGGGCGAAGTACGCAAGATGCTCCGGCAGAAATACAAGGTGAAAATCACCTGTCCAGGCAATCCACTGCTGGCGGCCGAAGGTCTGGTGTTGCTCGATGAGACCTGGCCGGACTTCATGCGCGGGCGCTGGTCGATCGAAAAAGTCACCGCCAGTGGCAATCGCGAGAACAGCTATCGCTGCGTGATCGATGCCGCTTGCCTCGATCCAAAGGCTGAAGCCAAGGACTGATCCCACAGCCCACGAGTCCCCTGTAGGAGTGAGCCTGCTCGCGATAGCGGTGTGTCAGGCACATTGATTTTGAATGTGGCACCGCCATCGCGAGCAGGCTCACTCCTACAGGGGATTCGCGGTGTTTTCTGCAACTCATTTCAATACTGGAACACCACCATGAAGATCACCCCGATCCTCACGCAACTGCGTGGGCAATGCCCAGGCTTTGCCAATCACATTTCGGTGGGTGTCGATCTGGCTTTGCTGCAAGGCAATGCCGATCTGCCAACACCCTCGGCCCACGTGCTGCCGCTGGCCGATCTGGCCAGCAACAGCACCGCACAAAACCTCACCACCCAACCGATCCGCGACCGCTTCGAAATCGTCCTCGCGCTCGACGCAACCGACGCTACAAAAGCGCTGGATCTGTTGCACGACCTGCGCGCCGAACTGTGGCGCGCGCTGGTGGGGTTCAAGCCGGGCACCGACTACAGCGCCATCGTCTACGACGGCGGCGAAATGGTCTCGATCAACAGCAGCCGGGCCTTCTATCGGCTGCGCTTTTTTGCCGAGTTCCAGCTTGGCCGCAATCTGCCAAGTCAGCCTGCGGAGAGTTGGCACGAACGTGAACTGGACGGTTTGTCGTCCTTTACCGGGGTCACCGTGCGGGTCGATGCAATCGACCCGGCCGACCCCAACCTGAAACACCCGGGCCCTGACGGGCGCGTGGAACTGACTTTCTCTGGAGACGTAACCCCATGAGCAATCGCATCACCGTACTGCCGGCCGCTGGCCGTGCCGTGCCTGACCCGGAAGCGGGCGATCTGCTGCCCAAGGAAGGCCGTGAAGTGCTGGACAGCGCCTGGTGGCGCCGGCGTCTGGCCGACGGCGATATCACACTCAAAACCGCAAAAGCGGCTAAACCACAGGGAGCCAAATAATGGCGATCGGATTCAGCAACATCCCCGCGGACATTCGTGTACCGCTGTTCTATGCCGAAATGGACAACTCGGCCGCCAATAGCGCGAGCTCGACCCTGCGTCGTTTGATCGTGGCTCAGGTCAACGACAACATTGCCCCGACCGAAGTCGGCAAACTGGTGCTGGTCTCCAGCGTCGCGCTGGCAAAAAGCATCGGTGGTCAGGGCTCGATGCTCGCCTCGATGTACGAGACCTTCCGCAAGGCCGACCCGATCGGCGAGATCTGGTGCCTGCCGCTGCACAACACTGAAGGCGCTATCGCCAAAGGCGTGCTGACCCTGACCGGCACCGCGACCCAGGCTGGCGTGCTCAACCTGTACGTCGGTGGTGTGCGTGTGCAGGCTACCGTGGTCAACGGTGCCACCGCTGCTCAAGCGGCCACTGCACTGGCGCAGAAAATCAACGCCACGGCCGATCTGCCGGTCAGCGCTGCGGCTGCCGAAGGTGTGGTCACCCTGAGCGCCAAATGGACCGGCGACAGCGGTAACGACATCAGCCTGCAGTTCAATCGCCTGGGCAAGAGCAACGGCGAAGAGACCCCGGCCGGCCTGACCACCGCCATCACCGCCATGACTGGCGGCGCCGGCGTACCGGATCAGATCGCTGCCGTCGCGGCACTGGGTGACGAACCGTTCGAGTTCATCGCACTGCCATGGTCGGATCTGTCGACCCTCAACACCTGGCAGGCGGTCATGGATGACAGCACCGGTCGCTGGTCCTGGGCCAAGCAACTGTTCGGTCACGTCTACAGCGCCAAGCGCGGCACCGTCGGCACGCTGGTTGCTGCTGGCCAGGCGCGCAACGACCAGCACATGACCATTCAGGCGCTGGAGCCGGGCGTACCGCAACCTTTCTGGGTACAAGCTGCAGCCCTGGCGGCGCGCACCGCGGTGTTCATCTCCGCCGATGCCAGCCGTCCGACCCAGAGCGGCAGCCTGCCGGGCGTTGATCCGGCGCCGGCCAGCGAGCGTTTCACCCTGACCGAGCGTCAGTCGCTGCTCAACTACGGCATCGCTACGGCTTACTACGAAGGCGGTTACGTGCGCATCCAGCGTTCGATCACCACCTACCAGAAGAACGCTTACGGTCAGGCTGACAACTCCTACCTGGACAGCGAAACCATGCACCAGTCGGCGTTCATCGTGCGTCGTCTGCAAAGCGTGATCACCAGCAAATACGGTCGCCACAAACTGGCCTCCGACGGCACCCGTTTCGGCGCCGGCCAGCCGATCGTCACCCCGGCGACCATTCGCGGCGAGCTGATCGCGCAGTACGCCAAGCTGGAACTGGAAGGCCACGTGGAAAACGCCGAGCTGTTCGCCGAGCACCTGATCGTCGAGCGCGACGTGCAGGACCCGAGCCGCGTGAACGTGCTGTTCCCGCCGGATTACATCAACGGTCTGCGCGTGTTCGCACTGCTCAACCAATTCCGTCTGCAGTACGACGACGCGGCTTGATAACCGCGTTTGACCGTAAGCATTCAGCCCACCTCGCGTGGGCTTTTTATTTGAAGGGAGTAACACCATGGGTCAAGTGATTGCAGGCACCTGCTACGTCAAAGTCGACGGTGCACAACTGACTATCAACGGCGGCTGCGAAGCCCCGCTGATGGCCGTCAAACGCGAAACCGTCGTACCGGGTTTCTACAAGGAAACCGACGTCGCGCCGTCGTTCAAAGTGACCGCGCTGCACACCGCCGACTTCCCGCTAAAGAAGCTGATCGAAGGCACCGACATTACCGTCACCTGCGAATTCAGCAACGGCAAAGTCTACGTGCTGGCCGGTGCCTACCTGGTCGAAGAGCCGGTGTCCAAAGGCGATGACGCCACCATCGAACTGAAATTCGAAGGCATCAAGGGGACCTGGCAATGAGCGGCGCCGTGAAGCTTCAGGTTGCGATCGAAGCTCACGGCGAGCCCCTGACCGAACTCGTCCTGCGCCGTCCGACGGTGCAGGAAGTGCGAGCGATCAAGGCGCTGCCGTACAAGATCGACAAGAGCGAAGAAGTCAGCCTCGACATGGACGTGGCGGCCAAATACATCGCCGTGTGCGCCGGTATTCCACCGTCGTCGGTCAACCAGCTCGATCTGGCTGACCTCAACGCGCTGAGCTGGGCCGTTGCGAGTTTTTTCATGAGTGCGGCGTCGGAGCCATCACCGACCTGATCGCAGTCGCCTATGACCTGGCCTGGTTCTGGAAGGTTGACCCCGAACAGATGATGGCCAGGCCACTGGATGTGCTCCGCGAATCGCTGGAGCACGCGCAACGGATCAATGCGATGCAGCAGGTGCAGTGATGGCGAATACAAATTTGAGCCTGATCCCGCAGAACTTTCCCGTCACGGTCAACATGCTCGTGGTGCTCAAGGGCGCCGAGAAAATGGAGGCCGAGATGAAGGGGCTGCGCGGCAAGGTCGCAGCATTCAAGAAAAGCATGGAAGACAGCGGCCTCGAGCCGCTGGACGTGGCCGGTTTCATTGCCGAAGGTGGTTTGCTCAAGCCGTTTCAGGACGGCATTAAAAAAGCCATTGAAGCGCAGGATGCGCTGGCGAAGAAAGCCAGGGCACTCAAGGGCCTGAAAGTGCCGAAGGTGGTGCAGGGGGAAACTTCGGCCAACCTGGCAAAATTCAACGAAGCGCTGGACAAGATTTCGCTGAATATCGGTCAGGCGTTGTTGCCGGCCGTCAACGGCATCGTCACGGCGCTGACACCGGTGATCACCTCGATCGGTCAGTTCGTTGCGAACAACCCGTACCTCGTCGAGGGACTGGCAGCAGCGGCGGTGGCGTTCACGGTGGTGACGGTCGGAGCGATGGGGCTGATCGGTGTGCTGGGGATTTTGACCTCACCCATCGGGCTGATTGCGGCGGCTATCGCCGCAGCGGTGGCCATCATCGTGATTGGCGCACGGTTGATCACCAATAACTGGGCGTCGATTTCCGGATTCTTCGGCGGGATGTGGGACTACGTCTCGACGAAATTCAAGGCTGGAGTTGCGGCGACCACACAGGCAATCGAGTCGATGAGCGAATCGATCAGCAAAACATGGGGAGAAATCCGCGAGGGCTTTTTTGCCGGGGTCGACAGTGTCGTCAACGTCTACAACGGCTTGGCTGCGAAGGCGCAAGTGGGCATCGACAAGCTCGCGGCGGCCTTCGACTTCTCGCCGAGTGAGGTGTGGAACAAGGCTTTGGCGAAAGCCAGCGGCATCGTCAGTGATTTCTTCGCCAGCACGATGGCGGATGCGCAAGCGGGGATCGACAAGCTCAGTGCGAAGTTCGATTTCTCACCGCGTGAGGTGTGGAACAAGGCACTGGCGAAAGCCAGCAGTGTTATCAGTGATTTCTTTGCCAGCACGATGGCGGATGCGCAAGCGGGGATCGACAAGCTCAGTGCGAAGTTCGATTTCTCACCGCGTGAGGTGTGGAACAAGGCACTGGCGAAAGCCAGCAGTGTTATCAGTGATTTCTTCGCCAGCGCGATGGCGGATGCGCAAGCGGGGATCGACAAGCTCAGTGCGAAGTTCGATTTTTCGCCGAGTGAGGTGATGAGCAAGGCACTGGCAACCGCGAGCAGTGTCGTCAGTGATTTCTTCACTGGCGTACAGGCTAAAGCGTCTGCCGGTGTGGAAGCGCTCAAGGCGAAGTTCAGCTGGTCGCCGGTGCAGACGATCACTGGCGCTTGGGGCTCGCTGAACAATCTGTTTGGCGATCTTGTTGCTGGTGTTGCAGGCAACGCAGCGGCGCAGTGGGAACAAGTCAAATCGATCTTCACGCAGTCGCCCGTGGCGATGATTGAATCTGCGTGGCAACCCGTGGCCGGAGTTTTCTCGGCGCTGTGGGATGTCCTGCGGGCTTCGATGGCCGCGCTGCAGGACAACCTGCGCAGCGTGTTCGACGTATTGCCGGTGGAATCGGCAACGGCGGCCTGGAACGGCGTAACGGGATACTTTTCCAGCTTGTGGGCATCGTTGACCACGGATGCACAAGCGGTAAAAGGCGTGTTTGGCGATCTGTTCAGCCAGTCGCCTCTGGAGTCGATCCAGCAGAAATGGCAGCCGGTGCTGACCTGGTTCGGTGAGATGTGGACCAAGCTGCAAGGCATCTTCGGGCAGGTGAAAGAATTGCTCGGCGGCAACTTCTCCGGCGTCTTCGCGACACTCACGGGCACCAGCGCAGCGGCACCCGCGGGTGGCACGACATTGAGCAGCCCGTTGCCGCAATCTTCCAGCGCCCTGATCCAGCAAACCGCCGCCAACAACCGTACGCAACTCGAAGGCGGCCTGACCGTGCGCTTCGAAAATGCGCCGGCAGGGCTGCGTACCGATCAACCGCAAACCAATCAACCCGGGCTGGCGCTGTCTTCGCGCATCGGCTATCGCTCGCTGTCGGCAGGAGGTTCCAATGAACTGGCGTGACCGTTTGTTGCCGGCATCGTTTCGCGGTGTCGGGTTCTGGATCGATCAGGCGAAAACCCCGGTCGGTCGCAAAGGTCAGTTGCACGAATACCCGCAACGCGACCTGCCGTATTTCGAGGATCTGGGCCAGCAAGCCAAGACCCACGACATCACGGCATTTATCATCGGTGCCGACTGCCTGGAGCAGCGCGACAAGCTGCTCAAGGCGCTGGAGCAGGGCAGTGGCGAGCTGGTGCACCCGTGGCTGGGACGCCTGCAAGTCAAGGTCGGTGAATGCGATATGACCCACACCCGCCAGGACGGCGGGCTGGTGACGTTCAGTCTGAAGTTCTACCCCGACCGGCCTTTGCCGTTCCCGACCGCCACCGTCAGTACGCAAAAAGTCCTGTTGGCCAAAGCTGACACTTTGTTGGGTTCTGCGGTGGCGCGCTTCGAACAGGCGATGACGTTGATCAAGGCCGCGCGGATCGGCATCGCCAATCTGCGCAACAGCCTGACCGGGGTCTATGAGGTGATCAAAGAGCAGCTCAAACCGCTGATCGCGCAGTACAAGCAAATCACTGAACTGGTCAAAGCCGTCAAGGAATTGCCCAAGGAAGTGGCGGCGGAGTTCAAGGGTTTGCTCGGCGATATCAAGGAACTCAAGGAGTTCGCGAAGGAGGGCTACCGTGGCGTGATTGCCGACGTGTCCCAACAACTCGAAGCCATCCGCAAGGCTGACGCGCCGAAGATCACCACCGGCAAGGACACCAACGCCGCGGCGCAAGCTATGGCCGATCTGGTGCAGGACACTCTGATTGTCAAAGTGGCGCAATGGGTCGCTTCGATGCCGGTGGCGGCGAAACCGGTGAAGTTACTGTCGACCCCTTCCTTGGATCAGCAGTCGAAGCAGCCGATTTCTCGACAGGAAGTGCCGGCCACCGACGATTTGCAGGCGCTTCAAAAGGATTTGGTCGATGCGCTCCAAATGGCCAAAGACAAAGCCGGTCCAGCGCACTATCAGGCTATCAGCGACGTGCAGGATGCTTTGGTGGCGCACCTCAAAGCCGTAGCGTCATCGGGGGTGCGCCTGGTCACCAAGTCGTTTCAGGAAAGTTTGCCGGCGCTGGTAGTGGCTTACAAACAGTTCAGTGATGCGACACGGGTGACCGAAGTGGTCCAGCGTAACGGATCGACCAACCCGTTGTTCCTGCCACCCAACGACGTGAAAGTCTCTCGGGAGTAGTCATGGACGTAATGGACAACCATGTCACGCTGACCGTCGACAACATGGAATACGGCGGCTGGAAAAGCGTGGAAATCACCGCTGACCTGGAGCGCCAGTTCCGCACCTTCAAACTCGACATCACCTGGCAATGGCCGGGGCAGACGGTGGACAAACCGATCAAGCCCGGCGACCCGTGCGAGGTGAAAATCGGCAACGATCTGGTGCTCACCGGCTACGTGTTCAAGGCGCCGATCAGCTACGACGGACGGCAGATCAGCCTGAGCATCGAGGGCAGTTCCAAGACTCAGGATCTGGTCGATTGCGCGGCCACCAACCGGCCGAATCAATGGCATGACCAACCGCTGTCGAGCATCGTCCTGGCGCTGGTGCAGGAGTACTCGCAATCGGTGGTCAATGAGATCCCCGAGACAACGCGCCTGACCCGGCACACGATCGTGCCGGGTGAAACGGTGTTTCAGTCGATCGACCGTCTGCTCTCGTTGTTGCGGGTGTTTTCCACCGATGACGAGCAGGGCCGGCTGGTGCTGGCCAAACCCGGCAGCGGTGGACGCGCCAGTGATGCGCTGGAACTGGGCAAAAACATCCTGTCGGCCAACGCGCCAATGGATTACAGCCAGGTGTTCTCCGAGTACCGGGTGATCGGCCAGCAAAAAGGTTCGGACAAGAAGAGCGGGGCGGCGGTCAGCGAGGTTGAATCCAGCGCGGCCGACCTGTCCTTCAAACGCCGGCGGACCACGGTGATCAACGAGGGCACGCAACTGACCTTCGAGCTGGCCCAGCAACGCGCCCAATGGGAGAGCGCCACCCGTATGGGCCGGGCGCTGACCACCACTTATCAGGTGCAGGGCTGGCGCCAATCCAACGGCGATTTGTGGCGACACAACACGCTGGTCAAGGTCAAGGACCCGGTGCTCGGCTTCGACGGTGACATGCTGATCTCCAAAGTGACGTACTCGCTGTCGGCGCAAGGCTCGGTGACCACACTGCAAGTGGCGCCGCCGCATACCTTCGATCCGGATCCGATGCCCCCGAAAAAATCTTCGGCCTGACACCGCCCCTGTAGGAGTGAGCCTGCTCGCGAAAGCGGTAGACCGGCCACTGAAAGGTCGACTGCACTGACGCCATCGCGAGCAGGCTCACTCCTACAGTTGACCGCGTCGTGCCCATCTTTTGAAGGACAAATTCATGAGCCTACTGACACGCCTGCTGGCGCGCGGCACTGTCGTGCTCGCCAATTCGGCATCCAAGCTGCAATCGCTGCAAATGCGCCTCACCGCCGGCGAGGTGAACGACGACATGGAGCATTTCGAACCCTACGGTTTCACCAGCAACCCGTTGGCCGGCGCCGAGGGCATCGTCACCTTTCTCGGTGGTGATCGCTCCCACGCCATCGCCCTGGTGGTCGCCGACCGCCGTTATCGCCTGCAGTCGCTGGCCGCTGGCGAAGTGGCGATCTACACCGACGAGGGCGACAAAATTCATTTCAAGCGAGGGCGGATCATCGACATCGAAACCGCCACGCTGAACATCCGCGCCAGCAGCGCGGTGAACTTCGACACGCCGGTGATCAACCAGACCGGCAAGATCGTCTCCACCGGCGATCAGCTCGCCGGCGGCATCAGCCAGATCAAACACGTGCACGTCGGCGTGCAGGCCGGTAGCGGCCAGACCGGTGCGCCGGCAGGAGGCAAGTGATGTTCATCAGCCAGAACCTCCACGCCGCACTGACCCGCGCGGTGCTCATCAGCCTGTTCACCTGGCGACGCGCCGCCGATGACGACGCCCTCGACGACGAAGAGCGCTTCGGCTGGTGGGGCGACACCTTTCCCACCGTCGCCGACGACCGCATCGGCTCGCGGCTGTGGCTGTTGCGCCGGGTCAAGCTGACCCGACAGACCCAGATGGACGCCGAATTCTATGCCCGCGAAGCCTTGCAATGGCTGATCGACGACGGCCACTGCAGCGCCATCGACATCATCAGCGAACGCCTCGACGCCCAGCGCCTGAACCTGCGCACGGTCCTGACCCTGGCCGACGGCGAACGTCTGGACATCAACCCCGATAACAGTTGGCAGGTGATCTATGCCGTTTGAAACCCCTTCGCTGCCGGTGCTGATCAAGCGCACCCAAAGCGACCTGGCCGGCGATTCGCTGCGCCAGTCCGATGCGCAAGTGCTGGCCCGTACTCTCGGCGGCGCCGCTTATGGCCTGTACGGTTATCTCGACTGGATTGCCGAGCAGATTCTGCCGGACAAGGCCGACGAATCGACCCTTGAACGCATCGCCGCCCTGCGTCTGAACCAGCCACGCAAACCGGCACAAGTCGCCACCGGCAGCGTCAGCTTTACCGCGACTGCCGGTGCGGTGCTGGATGTCGACACGCTGCTGCAAGCGAGCGATGGCCGGACCTACAAAGTCACCTCCGCCCGCACAACGACTAACGGCAGCAACACCACCACGATCGCTGCGCTGGATGCCGGCAGCCTGGGCAATGCCGATGCCGGTCTGGCATTGACGCCGGTGCAGCCGATTGCCGGCGTCGTCGGTAACAGTTTCGTGGTGCTGGCGCCGGGCCTCAGCGGCGGCGTAGCGCGGGAAAGTCTGGAGTCGCTGCGCTCGCGGGTGATCCGTTCCTATCGCGTGATTCCCCACGGTGGCTCGGCCAGCGACTACGAGACCTGGGCGCTGGAAGTGCCGGGCGTGACCCGCGCGTGGTGCCGTGGCGGTCTGCTCGGGCCGGGCACGGTGACGGTGTTCATCATGCGTGATGAAGACCCGCAACCGGTGCCCAACGATGAGCAATTGGCAGAGGTTCAGGACTACATCGAACCGCTGCGTCCGGTGACCGCGGAAGTGCACGTGCAGCGGCCGATTCAGGTGCCGGTGGTGTATCGCTTCAAGAGCGTCAATCCGGACACCAGCGCCGTGCGCGCCGCCGTCGAAGCGCAACTGCGCGACTTGCACAACCGCGAGGCCGATCTGGGCGTGCCGCTGCTGATCAGCCATATCCGCGAAGCCATCAGCAGCGCCGGCGGTGAGTACGACCACACGCTGACCGCGCCGGCCGCTGACGTGCCTGCCGGGAAAAGCGAACTGCTCACCTTCGGAGGTTGCGTATGGGGGGCATAAGAACCGCCGCGCAATACCAGGCGCAGCTGCGCGCGTTGCTGCCGAGCGGCCCGGCGTGGGATCCGGAGCGCGTTCCGGAGCTCGAGGATGTGCTGCAAGGCGTTGCCGTCGAACTGGCGCGCCTCGACGCCCGCGCCGCTGACCTGCTGAACGAGATGGACCCGGCCGGCGTCAGCGAACTGGTGCCGGACTGGGAACGGGTGATGGAACTGCCCGACCCGTGCCTGGGCACCACGCCGCTGTTCGACGACCGCCGCCTCGCGGTACGCCGGCGTTTGCTGGCGGTGGGCAGTCAGGCGGTCGGCTACTACCTCGACATCGCCAGAAGCCAGGGCTACCCCAACGCCAGCATCACCGAACACGAAGCCCCTCGCATGGGCCGCTCGCGTTTCGGCGCGGCGCACTGGGGCACCTGGGAAGCGCAATTCATGTGGACGCTCAACACCGGCGGCCGCCTGCTGCTCGGTCGACGCTACGGCGCGAGCTACTGGGGCGAACGCTTCGGCGTCAACCCGGGCTCGGCACTGGAGTGCCTGATCCACCGCAGTGCGCCGGCGCATACCAAGGTGCACATCAATTATGACTAAGGAGGAATGAGGGGATGGATTATCCGAAGAGTGTTCCCAGCGCCGGGTTGGTGAATGGGAAGTTTGTTGATGAGGACGCTATCAACGGCACACCGGGCTCGTTGATTCCTGCTGCCTGGGGCAATGGTGTGACGGAAGAAATCGTCAACGTCATCAAGGCAGCTGCCATCGTGCCAGACGAACAGAATCATGGTCAGCTTCAGCAGGCGATCATAAAAAACATCAGTGACAGATTACCCGGCCAGGCCAGCGAAACCGTTGCCGGAATCATGAAAGTCGCGACTCAGGATCAGGTCGGGGGCGGCGTGGATGACACGGTGGCGGTGACGCCGAAGAAGCTCAAACTTGGATTCAGCGTGGCAAACAACGGCGGAACCGGTTACCTCGGTTTTCCGTCCTGGATGGGCGGCTTGATCATCCAGTGGGGATGGATCAATAGCGCCACGACAGACGTGATTACCCCGCTTCCGGTCAGCTTCAACTCGAACTTTTTTCGAGTGATGGTGTGCAACGACTACACCGCATCCTCTGGGTCGATCGGTTATATCGCCGCCTCGCCTCGAAGCTTGTCCTCCTTCGTTTCCCGGGGTTCTAGCCCGTCTCTGGGCGCCCAATACATCGCCATAGGCAAGTAGGCCGTTTATGAAAATTTATTGGAGCCCTTCGGTTCAGGGTTTTTTTGACTCTCGTATCAATTCGTCGATTCCCAAGGACGCTGTCGAGATATCGCCATCACACCGTAACGAGTTGATCGACGGATCCAGGCGCAATCAGGTGATTGTGTGTCGCGCCAATGGCTTTCCCATTCTGGCCGATGCACCGTCCGCTACGCCGGCAGAGTCCACGATCATTGAACGCCAATGGCGTGATGCGCAATTGAGCGAAACGGATCCCATGGTTGCACGGCACCGCGACGAGTTGGA
This sequence comes from Pseudomonas sp. 86_A, assembly GCF_017491705.1. Classification (NCBI taxonomy): domain Bacteria; kingdom Pseudomonadati; phylum Pseudomonadota; class Gammaproteobacteria; order Pseudomonadales; family Pseudomonadaceae; genus Pseudomonas; species Pseudomonas sp. 86_A. The sequence continues at coordinate 99,068 of NZ_JAFGYS010000015.1, forward strand.
AAACGCAGAAAACACCACCCTGTCAGTCGAGCAATACGCGGCGTTGCAGCAATATCGCCGCGACCTACGCAACTGGCCCTCATCGACGCAGTTTCCAGCCATGTCAGGACGCCCTGTGCTGTCGGTTGCAGGCAACGTCACTGTGAAAAAATCCCGGACCAGGTCCCGGGCCAAACCGTGATGCAATGAACTGGCGCGGATACCCCTAAGGCCACTTTGACGCGTTATTTGTCGAAGCTCGCAGTCTGCCTTCCGCTTCGCCCAAGCCCACTTCACCGTGGGCTTTTTTATTTTCAGAAAACAGACCGCTGTCGGGTTCTCAATAGTGAACCTGACGACGCGGTTCATTTGTTATTTCAGAGGAACGAAAGACCTATGGACTATCCAAAAAGCGTCCCCAGCGTCGGCCTGGTCAATGGCCGCTTCGTCGATGAAAACCCGGTGGCGGGAACGCCGGGTTCGTTGATTCCGGCGGTGTGGGGCAACAGCGTCACACAAGAAATTCTGAACGTGATTGCCGGCGCCGGATTAACCGCCGCTGAAGCCGATACCGGCCAGTTGCTCAAAGCCATTCAATCGATTGTCGGCAATGCCAGTCCGATGCGTTCGGTAGTGACGCGGCTGACGGCTTCCAAGTCGCTAACCGACCCTGAGCTGGGCCTGGTGCTGATCGATGGCGGTTCCAGTGCCGTAACGGTGACCTTGCCGCCGGCAAACGCGGCGCTGGGGATCCGCGATGTGATTGTTCGGCGCATGGACAACAGCGGCAACCGTCTGGTGGTTCAGGCGTCGGGTTCCGACCGCATTCGTTTTCACACTCACCTTTCACCCAGCGGTTATCCGTTTCTGGTGTTGATGGGAGGAGGCGACTGGTGGCAGTTGCGCAGCGATGCTGCCGGTAGTTGGTGGCCAGTCGGTCGCTTCGACAACACCCCCCTTGGCCGGCCGTTTTTCGAGACGACCACATTGCTCAGCCCCGGTGGTTACGGAGCGCTCAACGGCACGGTCATGAAGCGTGTCGAGTGGCCGTGGCTGTGGGACCACGCTCAGCTTTCCGGAATGTTGGGCACTGAAGCCGCGCGCGCTGGCAACGAAGGTAAATGGACGTCGGGTGACGGCGCGGCAACCTTCCGCGGTCCGGAAGGGCGCGGCGAATTTCTGCGAGTGTTGGACGAGGGCCGGGGCGTGGATACGGGCCGTGCCATGGGGTCGTTTCAGGTTGGATCGACTCATTCGTATGCCATGGGCGCCAATGGTGCCGGTGCAGTGGGTGCGTGGTGGTCGGACAGCCTGACCGGTTTTGGCGCCGATACCCGTGAAGAGCCGCAGTACGTGTCCGGACTGGTCAATGGTGGCCCGATCTTCCCCGTCAACACGTCTTACCAGCGCGATACCGCCAACGCGCTGCTGTTCGCTTTCAAATCCCGTCCTCGCAACATCGCCTATCCCGGCCGCATCAAACTCATCTGAGGTGCCTATGTTCAATTATCTGTTTGACGGCTCGGGCGCTCTGTCCGGGCCTGTCGAGTTTTTCGTGACGCCAGGGATTGGCATCCAGCTGCCCAGCAACGCGGTCCAGCTGTCGTTCGTATTGCCTGCGCCGGAAACCGGTCGTGCCTGGGCGCTGATCAATGGGGTCCCTCGCGAAGTGATTGACCGGCGTGGTCCGGTTTATCGCAAGGACGGTGGCGGGCAACAGCTCTGGAGTGAACTGGGGGAGTTGCCCGACACCTTGACAGAGCAGCCCTGGCCAGGGGAGTTCCACGTATGGCGCGACAACGCCTGGCAACTGGATGAGCAAATCCGCAAGGTCAGCATGAGCCAGCAGGTCCTGGAGCAGCGCGATGCACTCCTTCGCGACGCGGTGCTGCGCATTGCCCCGCTGCAATACGCCGAAGACATTGGCGATGCCGATCATGACGAACAACTGCTGCTGATCGAGTGGAAGCTCTACAGCGTAGAGCTGAACCGTATCGAAAAACAGCCAGGATTTCCCGATGAAATCACCTGGCCGGTCGCCCCCGGCACAGCGGTAGCCAACTGATTCAGCACAGGGAACAGTGCAATGGATTATCCAAAAAGTATTCCCGGCGTTGGCCTGGTCAACGGCGGCTTCGTCGATGAAAACCCGATCGCCGGTTCGCCCGGTTCGTTGATCCCCGCCGCCTGGGGCAACAGCGTCACGCAGGAAATTCTCAATGCGATCAAGGCAGCCGGGCTGACGCCCGATGAAGCCAGAACCGACCAGTTGGCAACGGCCATCGGTGCACTGGTCGACTTCACCAAATTGAAAAACACCCCGACCACGTTGGCCGGTTACGGCATCACCGATGCGGTGGGACGGTTGCTGGCGGTCCGGCAGATCGAGACGGTCGGGATCACGGTTTACAAGCCCAATCCCAGGGCCAAACGAATTCGCGTGCGGTTGGTGGGGGCGGGTGGTTCGGGTGGTGGGTGTGGGCCCATTGCTGCACCGTATCAAGGCATCGGTGGCGGTGGCGGAGCGGGCGCTTATGGCGAGAGCCTGTATGACGTCACGCCGGAAATGCTCGCCGGTGTGCCTGTTTCGCTGGGGGCCGGTGGTGCTGCCCGCAACGCGGCTGGCCAGGCGGGCGGTGGTGCTTCCTTTGGTTCTTACCTGAGTGTTTCCGGCGGTATGGGCGGGCAGATGATTTCTGTCCCGACCGGAGCGGGTGCGTCCGGCTTTGTGCAAGGCGGCGCGGGAGGCCAAGTGGTGACGGGGGGCAACCTCTGCAGTGCGCGGGGAATCCCCGGTACTTATGCGATGTACAACGCCAATTGGGGCGTGCTTTGTGGCGGCGGCGGCCCTAGTCCGTTTGACGGTGGTGCCCCATTGGTGGGCGTGAACGGCAACGGCATCGCCGGCATCCGTGGCTCGGGTGGCAGCGGTTCATGCTCGGTCAACGCTTCGGCTTCGGTCGTCAGTGGCGCTGGCGGCAACGCCTTCTGTGAAATCTGGGAGTACGAATAATGGCCCGTTATGCACGAGTGGAAAACGGTGTCGCGGTCGAGGTGATCGATACCGGTGGCTACGCGATCACCCAACTGTTTGCTCCCGCTTTCGTCGAGGCAATGGTGCCGGTGCGGGAGGGCATGCAGATTGAAATCGGTGCACCCATCGGCGAACTGCGCCAGGAGATTGCGCCGCTGCCTGTAACGGTCAGTCCGGTCGTTACCCCTGAAATCATCCCCGAGGAGCAAGAGTCTTTGGTGGCGGCGCGCGCTTGGCGCCAGTCCAGCCTGTCGGCCACGGAATGGTGGGTGACGCGACATCGAGACGAGCAGGAACTGGGACGCGGGACGACGCTCAAGGCCGCGCAGTATCTGGAGTTGCTGGAATACCGTCAGGCGCTGCGGGACTGGCCTGATTCAAATCGTTTTCCATCGGAAGTTTCCCGGCCTTTGGTCCCCACGTGGCTCGCCGCTGATGATGGCTAACGCCATCAAGTTGTATGTGTTTTCAGATCAGGAGATGAGCAATGGATTATCCAAAAAGTGTTCCCAGTGCAGGTCTGGTGGACGGTAAGTTTATCGATGAGGACCCGGTAGCGGGCAAACCGGGATCGTTGATTCCGGCGAGTTGGGGGAACGGCGTCACGCAGGAGTTGCTGAAGGTTATCCAAAGTGCAGGTCTTACGCCGACAGAGTCCGCCAATGATCAACTGCTGGGGGCTTTACGCAGCAACAAGTTGTTCGTGACTGCGCCGCAATTCGACAGTGGCAAATCGGTCGCAACTACTGAGTTCGTAACCCGAGCAGGTTTGCAGTTTTCAGGTTTCGTGTCCTACGGCACTAGTACAATTCTGAGCGCCGCCAATATTGGTGGAGTCGCCAGCTTTGCGAGTAACTCTCCGATCACTGCGACGTTGCCTTCGATCAACGGAGTTGCCCACGCCAGTACCCTTCAAGTGATCAATGCGGGCACCGGTATTTTGACTATCAATCCGGCGGCTAATGAACTGATCGAAACCTGTAATGGCACATTCGGACCGCTGAAGCTGGATCTTGGTGATTCCGCTTGCCTGATCAAACTGAGCAATCAATGGCGGTTGTATGGGGGATCGATCAGCGACAGGTATGCCACAGCTCATTCCGGTGTCGTAGGTAACGTCGGTTATCAGCGCTATCCCAGCGGAAACATCGACCAGTGGGGGGTTGGCGCCACGGATGCCAAAGGCGACGTTAATATCAGCTTTCCCATCTCTTTTCCCAACGCGTTTTCATCGATCGTGGCCATCCATTCGGGGGGCGACGGCGCGATGGTCGTCATGTACTCCAACTCTGCGACGAAACAGGGTTGCCGGCTGAAGGTCCGAAGCTACACCGGTGACGTCAATGCGAATTGGGGTGTTTTTTACCTTGCAAAGGGCTACTGAATGAATCCGTTCAATGTATTGTTCAGCGCCAGCACCCGGGGCGCGTATGTGCCGGGTATCAATTCGACGGACATTCCCGACGACGTTATCGAAATTCCCCAGGGCTACTGGATCTCGCTGCTGCAGCAGATGGCGGTCACCCCGAAAGTGATTGGCGTGCGTGCTGACAACGGCTATCCGGTTCTGGTCGATCCACCGCCGCCTTCGCCGGATGAAGCTGCGGACATCGAGCGCTCATGGCGTACGGCGCAACTGGCCGCCACTGACGGTCTGGTGGCCCGTGACCGCGATGAACTCGAGGACGGCGGCGGCACCACGTTGACCACCGAGCAATACGCCCAATTGCAAACCTATCGCCGTGAGCTGCGGGACTGGCCGCAGGGTTCTTTTTTTCCGTTCAGCGAGCATCGGCCGGTAGCGCCGAAGTGGTTGGCTGCAGCGCTTTGATTCTTCAGGGATGTTGAAATGGATTATCCAAAAAGCGTTCCCAGCGTCGGGCTGGTGAACGGCAAGTTCGTCAATGAAGACGCCGTCGCCGGCCTGCCCGGATCGCTGATCCCGGCCACCTGGGGTAACAGCGTTACCGATGAACTGTTGAACGTCGTCAAATCTGCAGGTCTTGAACCCAGCGAAACCGATGCAACGCAACTGTTGCAGGCGTTGAAAAAAATCAGTCAGGCCGGTGAAGACAAGCATGCGACCGATATTGGTGCGGCCAATCTGTACATGGCCAACTACGTGCCGGCCATTGCTACGTTGAAGGATGGTCTGGCGCTGCGCTTTACCGCTGGCAACGCCAACACCGGGGCGAGTACGTTTGCTCCGAACGGCTTGCTGCCCAAGCCGCTGGTGAGTCTGGCGCTGAGTGCGTTGCGGCCTGCCGAGATTGTCGCCGGCAGTGTGTGTTCGGTGGTGTATAGCGCGGCGCTGGACAGTTGGGTGCTGGTGTATGCCAGCGGTGGCGGTGCGGCGAGTGGGCGCTTATTGGGAGTGAAGACGTTTACCTCGTCTGGCACTTATGTGCCGACGGTGGGGATGAAGAATGTGCTGGTCAAGGTAGTGGGGGGTGGTGGCGGGAGTGCGGGAGTTGCAGCTACGAACGCAAACGAAACTACGCTTGCGGGAGGAGGGGCCTCGGGTAGTTATGCTGAGTCATGGATTTCATCGGTGCTCATTGGAAGCAGTCAAGTCATCACGGTAGGCGTTGGTGGCACACCAGGAGCCATTGGCGTGAGCGGTGGGCCGGGTGGGACGAGTTCTGTCGGCTCTCTGGTGTCCGCTCCTGGGGGGAACGGATCATCCCGTTTTGAAACGATCGCGGTTGCCGGTTTCGGTCTATTCGTGGGAGGTACGCCAGGCATCAACGCAACCGGAGGCAACATCCTCAACAGCAGTGGAGCTGCTGGAAGCCCAGGAATCAATGTCAATCCTCAACAGCAGTGGAGCTGCTGGAAGCCCAGGAATCAATGTCAATGGTTCAATTCTTGCGGGTCATGGCGGGAGTTCACCGCTGGGCAGTGGTGGCGCTGGTAGAGGTGCTGGTTCGGGTGCAGCATCGGGCAGCGGCTATGGCTCCGGCGCGGGTGGTATCGCCAATGGCCCCAGCCAGCCAGGTTATCCCGGCGGAGCAGGAGCGCCGGGCGTGGTCATCCTCTACGAGTACGCCTGATGAAAACCTACGCACGCATCGTCAATAACACCGTGGTCGAGCTGTTTTCGACTGACGGCAACATGGTCGAGATGTTCCACCCTGATTTGCAGTGGGCCGACATCACCGACGTGACACCGGCACCGCAAATCGACTGGAACGCCAATTTCGGCACTCTCGGCTGGGTGTTCGCGGCCCCCGAAGTCGCGGTACCGAACAACATCCTGACAACTCTGGCAAAAAAATGGCTGGGGGGCGTTGTCCGCCAACCATGATTCAATCGGAGCATCCAGGGAGGATTACGCATTATGCAAATAACTGAAGACAACCTTAAAACCATCATGCCCAACGCCCGCAGCCAAGCGGGCGTTTTTGTTTCTGCACTTAATAACGCAATGACTCGCCACCATATCGACTCGCCAAAACGCATCGCTGCGTTCCTCGCGCAAATCGGTCACGAGTCGGGACAGTTGCAATACGTGCGGGAACTGGGCAACAACCAATACCTGAGCAAGTACGACACCGGCACGCTGGCGCTGCGCCTGGGCAACACGCCCGAGGCCGATGGCGACGGGCAGAAGTACCGCGGTCGCGGGCTGATCCAGATCACCGGTCGCAGCAACTATCGCCAGTGCAGCCTGGGCCTGTTCGGTGACGAACGCTTGCTGTCCTTGCCGGAGTTGCTGGAGCAACCGCAATGGGCGGCCGAGTCCGCCGCCTGGTTCTGGGAACAGAACGGCTTGAACGGTCTGGCCGATCGCGACCAGTTCAACAGCATCACTCGCCGAATCAACGGCGGGTTGAATGGCCTGCAGGATCGTCTCGACATCTGGGCGCGGGCGAGGGCGGTGTTATGTCCATCTCCTGGCGCGTGATCGGCTTTTTGGTGCTGGCAGCCGTGGCGGCCGCTCTGGCCTGGCAGTTTCAGGACTGGCGCTACGGGCGGCAACTGGCCGAGCAAGCGCGGCTGCACGCCGACACCCTCAATCAACTGACCTCGGCCGCGGCCACCGCGCAGCAGGCCGAGCAGGACAAGCGTCTGGCCCTCGAGCAACGTCTCGCGGCCAGTGAGCAAACCCACTATCGAGCACTCAGTGATGCCCAACGTGATCAGGATCGCCTGCGCGATCGTCTTGCCACTGCTGATCTGCGCCTGTCAGTCCTCATCGACGCAGGCGACGCTGCCCAAGGCTGCGGGGTGCCAGCCACCACCGGCACCGGCAACGTGGATCATGCAACCGTACGCGCCCGACTTGACCCGGCGCATGCTCAACGAATTATCGCCATCACCGACACCGGCGACCGCGGACTGATTGCCCTGCAGGCCTGTCAGGCGTATGTCAGAGCGTTGGCGCCCGAACATTTTGAATGAGTCTGTGTATTGAAAGCGCAACCGGGTCGTGTACGGTGGTGTCATTCCACCCGATCCGGAGCGTACCGTGAAAGAGATCACTCAACTGGCTGCCGATCTTGGCCGACGTCTGCAGTTGCTCAATGCCCACGTCACCACCGCCGAATCCTGTACCGGTGGCGGGATTGCCGAAGCGATCACACGTATTCCGGGGAGTTCGGCGTGGTTCGAGGCCGGTTACGTGACCTACTCCAACCGGCAGAAAACCCGGCAACTGAATGTCCCCGCCGAATTGTTCGACACGGTGGGCGCGGTCAGTCGCGAGGTGGTCGAGTCGATGGTGCGTGGCGCGCAGAAGCACAGTCTGGCGCGGTTTGCCGTGGCAGTCAGCGGCGTGGCCGGGCCCGATGGCGGCACCCCGAACAAACCGGTGGGCACGGTGTGGCTGGCCTGGGGTGTGGGCGACGCGGTGTCCAGCGAGGTTCAGCACTTCCCCGGCAACCGCGACGAAGTCCGCCGACAAACGGTGAAGGCCGCGCTAGAGGGGCTCCTGCGACTAGCGGCACGAGAAATCGAAAATCAGGGGTAGGCGATCCGCGAACGCTGTGGAATAATACTGGCTACTTATACAGGTGTTGGCCGTCAGGCCTTATTGATTACGTGAGGACTTTAATGGACGACAACAAGAAGAAAGCCTTGGCTGCGGCCCTGGGTCAGATCGAACGTCAATTCGGCAAGGGTGCCGTAATGCGTATGGGCGATCAGGATCGTCAGGCGATCCCATCCATCTCCACTGGCTCTCTGGGTCTGGACATTGCACTCGGCATCGGCGGCCTGCCAAAAGGCCGTATCGTTGAAATCTACGGTCCTGAATCCTCCGGTAAAACCACACTGACACTGTCCGTGATCGCCCAGGCTCAAAAAGCCGGCGCGACCTGCGCTTTTGTCGACGCCGAACACGCCCTCGACCCTGAGTACGCCGGCAAGCTGGGCGTCAACGTCGATGACCTGCTGGTGTCCCAGCCGGACACCGGCGAACAGGCCCTGGAAATCACCGACATGCTGGTGCGCTCCAACGCCGTCGACGTGATCATCGTCGACTCCGTGGCCGCGCTGGTACCGAAGGCTGAAATCGAAGGCGAAATGGGTGACATGCACGTGGGCCTGCAAGCCCGTCTGATGTCCCAGGCGCTGCGTAAAATCACCGGTAACATCAAGAACGCCAACTGCCTGGTGATCTTCATCAACCAGATCCGCATGAAGATCGGCGTGATGTTCGGCAGCCCGGAAACCACCACCGGTGGTAACGCGCTGAAGTTCTATGCTTCGGTCCGTCTCGACATCCGCCGTACCGGCGCGGTGAAGGAAGGCGACGAAGTGGTCGGTAGCGAAACCCGCGTCAAGGTTGTGAAGAACAAGGTCGCTTCGCCGTTCCGTCAGGCCGAGTTCCAGATTCTTTACGGCAAGGGTATCTACCTCAATGGCGAGATGATCGACCTGGGCGTACTGCACGGTTTCGTCGAGAAGTCCGGCGCCTGGTATGCCTACGAAGGCACCAAGATCGGTCAGGGCAAGGCCAACTCGGCCAAGTTCCTGGCAGACAACCCGGAAATCGCCGCCAAGCTCGAGAAGCAACTGCGTGACAAGCTGCTGGCGCCAGCAGCGGACGTCAAGGCTTCGGCAACCCGTGACAAGGTCGACGAGATGGCCGAGGCCGACATCGACGTTTGAAGTCTTTGAATGACACTTGTACTCGATACCCTCGTCGCGGTGCGGCGAACCGCCATGGACCTGCTCGCTCGACGCGAGCACGGTCGAGTCGAACTGACGCGTAAACTGCGTCAGCGCGGCGCTGAGGCGGAAATGATCGAAACAGCCCTCGACCGTTTGACGGAAGAGGGCCTGCTTTCCGAAGCCCGTTACCTTGAAAGCTTTGTGTCCTACCGTGCCCGTTCCGGCTACGGCCCTTTGCGGATTCGCGAGGAACTGGGCCAGCGTGGTTTGCAACGCGCCGATATCGAACTCGCCCTGCGCGAAAGCGGTATCGACTGGCAGGAGCAGCTACGGGATACGTGGCAGCGCAAGTTCTCCGGGCACTTGCCCATTGATGCCAAAGAACGGGCCAAGCAAGGCCGGTTCCTTGCGTATCGGGGCTTCTCGATGGAGATGATCAACCGCTTGTTCAGCGGCAGAGGGATGGACGATTAAGTCGGATTAAATAGAAACGGCCCGCTATGAAAATAGCGGGCCGTTTTTTTTTGCCTTCAAATGACCTTCGAGGGCTCACGTGCGCGTTGTGAGGTTGGCGGTCGGGTGTCGGCCCAGTTTTCCGGAAGGTTGATGTAGTCCACCAGCTCCCTGAGCCGGCCATGATTCCGGGCATTGAACGCGAAGGCCAACCGCACCAGATGGCTGTACTGCGCTTCGTCGTGTTCCTCGCCGCTGTAGGCGTGTTGATGGAACTGGTCACTCAAGCACAGATCGGCGAAAGCCTCCTGCATATGTGCCAACGCCTGGTCGCTGAGTTTATGGTTCATGCGGATCACGAACTGGCGCTTGAGCCAGCGACTGGAGTGGAAGTTGCTGTAGAACTGGTTGATCTGCTCCACCGCCTCGTCGACGCTGTAGACCAGCCGCATCAGTTTCAGGTCGGTAGGCAGGATGTAGCGATTGTCTGCGAGTTGCTGGCGTATGAAATCCAGCGCGCCTTGCCAGAACGTTCCGCCCGGCGCATCGAGCAACACCACCGGCACCAATGGACTTTTACCGGTCTGGATCAGCGTCAGCACTTCCAGTGCCTCGTCCAGTGTGCCGAATCCGCCAGGGCACAGCACCAGCGCATCGGCTTCCTTGACGAAGAACAGTTTGCGGGTGAAAAAGAAATGGAACGGCAGCAGGTTGCCGGTGCCGTTCACGGTCGGGTTGGCATGTTGCTCGAAGGGCAGTGTGATGTTGAACCCTAGGCTGTGATCGCGACCAGCACCTTCGTGCGCAGCGGCCATGATTCCGCCGCCAGCCCCGGTGATGACCATCATGTTCGAACGCGTCAGGGCCGCGCCGAGTTCCCGGGCCATTGCATACAACGGATGCTCGACCGGCGTGCGGGCCGAGCCGAACACCGTGACCTTGCGGCGTCCCTTGAATTGTTCCAGCACGCGAAACGCCTGTTCCAGCTCGCGCAGGGCTTGCAGGGTGATTTTGGCATTCCAGCGATTGTGGTCTTCCTGGGCCATGCGCAGCACGGTCAGGATCATGTCGCGATAAATCGGCAGGTTCGGGCTGTTGGGGGAAATCTGCTTGAGCTGTTCTTCGACCTTGCTGATGAGGTCGGGGCCGCTTTCCTGAAAATGACGGCTGAGCAGGTCATTCGGTTGGTAAGGCATTCAACGTCTCCTTCTGCACAGAGCTTGTGGCCCTGACGTGCGGCGTCAGTGCCGCGCTGCAAAAAACACACACATTCGGCAGCTCCTTTTTTCTGCCGTGAACAGGTGATCGGAAATACTTTGAATCTAGACCCTCGCGAGCCATTGCGCTGAGTTGATCATTACGCCGCGAGATCTTTTCTGGCAACCGTTGGTTATCGATTGGCAACAGCGTTCACCGCTCGTCCGAACGTCCGCCGTAGAGCAATCACTCTGATTTACTAACCTACAGGCACTGTACGACAGCTTGGAGTCAGTAACCGTACACAGGGTGCGCGCTTTATCAAGGATTCGCGGGTAGCAGGCAAGGAGGCGGGACAGATGGCCAGAGTGGTTCTGGAAATCGATACGCAGCTGTATCGGATGCTCAAAGCATCAGCCGAGACCAATCAAGTGAGTCTCGAAGAGGAGTGCTGCCGTCGGTTGGCAGGTGGAGAACGACGTTCTCGTTACTTGCAGGCCTTGGTGGCCGAATTGCGCGCCGAGGATGAACAGCGGCGCGCCAACACCGGGTGATTACTTCTTCTTCGCCGGGGCCGCTTTCGGGCAATCGGACTCTTGATAGCTGGCCGAGCCGATTGCGCGGTTGGTCTTCACTTCACTGAAGTCATAACGCATGATCGCGCCCTTGGCCATCAGCTTGCGGTAAGACGGGTTATTGCACACCGAGGCACCCAGCTGGAAATACACGGCTTTTGGATCAGCACGCATTTTGTCGGCGTGGCTGGCTTGCACGCTCAGGTGGTTGATCAGGGTAACGCCCTCAACGGTGTAACCTTGGTCAAGAATGTCTTCATTGATTGCCCGAGGCGTGCCGACGCTACTTTGGGCGGCGACGTTGCGCAGCTCTCTGTTCAGATTCTGCTCACTCAAGGACGCTGCCTGAGCGGTGAAGGACGACGCCAGCAGAATGGCAGCGGTAGGAACGATAAGGCGCAGCATGAAACTCTCCTGATTCAGTGACTGGTGGTTCGACCAGCCCTGTGGCTGTGCGTTCAGTGGCGGCGGATTATAGGGGAGCCGGTCGGGACGGTACAGGCTTGTGCCCGTCGCTCTGGTAAACTGCCGGCCTTTATTGCCTTGCCGAGTGCTGTGCGTGTCGAGTTTTCCTGCAGTGGGGCGTTGCCCGTGACCCATCATGCCCCCAACGCCGTAGCCCGCTTGCGCGACCAGCGCGAGGACGAGGGTATCAAGCCGATTCAGGCCCGTGGTTTTCGCTCCGAGCGTTGCCGCGACTGCCGGGTGATCATCAGCCATTGCCTGTGTGCCTGGCGACCGACGGTCGAAGCCCGTTCCGGTGTGTGCTTGATCATGACCGGCAAAGAAGTGTTCAAGCCGAGCAATACCGGTTGGTTGATTGCCGATGTGGTGCGCGACAACCACGCGTTCATCTGGTCGCGCACCGAGCCTGATCCGCAGATGCTGGCGCTGCTCAACGACCCGCAATGGCAGCCCTACCTGGTGTTTCCCGGCGAATACGTCGAGCCCTCGCGCGTGACCAACACCGTCGCTCTCGATAGCAGCAAGCGTCCACTGTTTATTCTGCTCGATGCGACCTGGACCGAAGCGCGCAAGATCTTCCGCAAGAGTCCGTATTTCGAGCGCTTGCCGATTCTCAGCCTGTTGCCCGACAAGCTCTCGCGCTATCGCCTGCGCCGCTCCACCCGCAGCGAGCACCTGTGCACCGCCGAAGTCGCGGCGTTGTGCCTGGAACTGGCCGGGGACAGCGACGCGGCGTCGGCGCTGGACGCTTATTTCGATGTGTTCAGCCAGCATTACCTGGGCGCCAAGCAACAGTTGGATGTCAATGAGTCGACCCCGGCCCACGCCGAGTTGTTGCCCTATATACGAAAGCCGCAAGCGGTGTTGGCCCCATAGTGGCCCATACTTCACCCAGCGCCGGCCGTGCTGCTTGACCACCCCGGCTACGCTGGGCATGCTTGGCGCCGATTGGGGTGCGGCCAAGGTTTGAAACGCCGTGTTTGCAAGTGATTGGCGTTGAACGTGCCCCTGTGGATAGCGCTGTGCGGCGGTATCTTGAGTTGCTTTGGCGAGACCCGAATGCGTCGGGTCTGCCATCAAAAACAGGATCATTTGAAAAATGGCCACATACGACATCCTGATTGCCGATGATCACCCTCTGTTTCGTAGCGCACTGCATCAAGCGGTGACCCTGGGCCTTGGCCCGGATGTACGACTGGTAGAGGTGGCGAGCATCGCCGAACTGGAAGCGCGCCTGACCGAAAAGGCTGACTGGGATCTGGTCCTGCTGGACCTGAACATGCCCGGCGCGTTCGGGTTTTCCGGTCTGGTCATGTTGCGCGGGCAATACCCGCAGATTCCGGTGGTGATGGTCTCGGCCCAGGAAGAAGCCTCGGTCATGGTCAAGTCCCGGGAGTTCGGCGCCAGTGGCTTCATTCCCAAGTCCAGTGATCTGAAAGTGATCCAGGAAGCGGTGCGCAAGGTGCTCGATGGCGACGTGTTCTGGCCACCGCAAGCATTTGAAGCAGTGAGTGTTTCCGACGAGGCCAAAGCCGCCAGCGATGGCCTCGCCAGCCTGACCCCGCAACAGTTCCGCGTATTGACCATGGTCTGTGAAGGCTTGCTGAACAAGCAGATTGCCTATGAGCTGAGCGTGTCCGAGGCGACCATCAAGGCCCACGTCACGGCGATCTTTCGCAAGTTGAACGTGCGCACCCGGACCCAGGCGGCTTTACTTCTGCAACAACTTGAGTCAATTCCGAGCCAATAAAGGCTGGCGTCTTCACGCTTTTTTGACTTTTGTTGCTCTAGCTTTCCCACTCCTTTTTGGTTGGTTTCTACTTTATGTCACCTTTCAAGGGCCAGACCGGCCTGAAACGCATCCTCAACGCTTCCGGTTACTCGCTGGACGGCCTGCGCGCAGCCTTCACCGGCGAAGCGGCGTTCCGCCAACTGGTGCTGCTCAATGTGGTGCTGATTCCGCTGACGTTCTTCCTGAATGTCAGCCGTGTCGAGCAGGCGCTGCTGATCGCCGTGTGCCTGCTGGCGCTGATCGTCGAGCTGCTGAATTCGGCGGTGGAAGCGGCCATCGACCGCATATCCCTCGAGCTGCACCCACTGTCGAAGAATGCCAAGGACATGGGCAGCGCCGCGCAATTCGTGGCCCTGAGCATGATTGCCCTGGTATGGGCGGTGATCCTGCTTTAAGCGATGCTCGGCAACACGATCTCGTCGCTGCGCTGCACCCCGGCGGTGAAGGCGCGGCACAGGTCGAGAAACTCGCGCATGGCCGAGGTCTGGTATTTCTGCTTGTGCCAGATGAAGTAGAACTGCCGGGACAGATCCAGATCCGGCGTTTCCACGGCCACCAGACTCCCGCGCCGAAACGCATCGCGCAGCGCCAGCCGCGAAATACAGCCAATCCCCAGTCCTGATTCCACCGCGCGTTTGATCGCTTCGGTGTGCTCCAGCTCCAGACGGATATTCAGCGCGCTGCGATGGTGCCGCATGGCCTGATCGAAGGTCAGCCGCGTGCCCGAGCCCTGTTCACGCAGAATCCACGCCTCACGGGTCAACTCTTCCATGGTCGCGCTGCCGCGTTGGGCGAGCGGATGTTGCGGCGCACAGAACACCACCAGCTCATCCTCGACCCAGCTCTGCACTTCGATGTCCGGATGGCTGCAATCGCCTTCGATTAGACCCAGATCAATTTCGTAGTGGGCGACCTGGTGCACGATATTGGCAGTGTTCTGTACGTGCAGTTTCACCTGGCTTTCCGGATGGCGTTGCATGAAGCCGCCGATCAACAGCGTCGCCAGGTAATTGCCGATGGTCAGCGTGGCGCCCACCGACAGCGAGCCGAAACCGGATTTGCCGTTGAGCAGATCCTCGATTTCCTTGGACTGGTCGAGCAGGGCCACCGCTTGCGGCAACAGCTGTTTACCGAGGGCGTTGAGGCTCAGGCGTTTGCCGGCGCGATCGAACAGCTGGCAGCTGGACTGGCGCTCCAGTTCGGTGATCGAGGTGCTTGCCGCCGACTGCGAGAGGTTGAGCAGACCCGCAGCACGGGATACGCTTTCCTGCTGGGCGACGGCGACGAAGACTTGCAGTTGACGAAGAGTAAATCGCATATCGATATAACCGATAACCCTTATCTTAATAATCCAGTTAACAGATATTGTCGTCGCTATTAGAATGCGATGCAATTGCGCACTGTCGGCCGCAAAGGCGAGCGCAGACCCAATATCCAGGAGTCCCACGTACATGAGCAACATGAACCACGAGCGTGTCCTCAGTGTTCACCACTGGAACGACACTCTGTTCAGCTTCAAGTGCACCCGCGATCCGGGCCTGCGCTTCGAGAACGGTCAGTTCGTGATGATCGGCCTGCAACAGCCAAACGGCCGCCCGCTTATGCGCGCTTACTCGATTGCCAGCCCGAACTGGGAAGAGCATCTCGAGTTCTTCAGCATCAAAGTGCCTGATGGTCCGCTGACTTCGCAGTTGCAGCACCTGAAGGAAGGCGATGAGATCATCATCTCCAAGAAACCTACCGGTACCCTGGTACTCGACGACCTGAACCCGGGCAAGCATTTGTATCTGCTGAGCACCGGTACCGGTCTGGCGCCGTTCATGAGCGTGATCCAGGACCCGGAAACCTACGAGCGCTTTGAAAAAGTGATCCTGGTGCACGGTGTGCGTTACGTCAACGAAGTCGCCTACCGCGAATTCATCACCGAGCACCTGCCGCAGAACGAGTTCTTCGGCGAAGCACTGCGTGACAAGCTGATCTACTACCCGACCGTGACCCGCGAGCCGTTCGAGAACCAGGGCCGTCTGACCGACCTGATGCGCAGCGGCAAGCTGTTCAGCGACATCGGTCTGCCACCGATCAACCCGCAGGACGACCGCGCAATGATCTGCGGCAGCCCGAGCATGCTCGACGAGACCAGCGAAGTGCTCGACAGCTTCGGCCTGAAGATCTCGGCGCGTATGCGTGAGCCGGGTGACTACTTGATCGAGCGTGCGTTCGTCGAGAAGTAAGCACCACAAAAAGCCCCCATTGCCTATGCAGGCAATGGGGGCTTTTTTATGCTCGAAATATTTCCTTGATGCCTGCCACAATCGATGTAGGAGCTGCCGAAGGCTGCGATCTTTTAAGATCAAGATCAAAAGATCGCAGCCTTCGGCAGCTCCTGCATGGAGCGAGGTCTCAGGCTGTGGCAGGAATGACTTCGAGCACGCGTATCTGCTCCGCTGTCGGGTAGTGCCAGCGCACGTCCAGGTCCCAGAACTGCGCCCCGTACTCGCGCTCCGGCGCCGGTGTCTGATACGCCGGGCGCGGATCCTGCGCCAGACATTGCTCGATCAACTCGACCAAAGGCTCGGCAAGGCGCTGCGCATGGGCGTGCGCCTGTTGCAATGCCGTCTCCGTCCACTGCACGGCGATCAGCTGTGGCGCGGCGCTGGCGATGCTGTTGGCGGCGTCAGGGATGATGTCGGCGTAAGGCACATACGGTTTGATGTCGAGAACCGGTGTGCCGTCGAGCAAGTCGATACCCGAGATGAACAGTCGGTTGGCCTCGACCTTGTCCAGCTTCACCACCGATTGACCAATGCCATTGGGGCGGTGCGTGGCGCGGGTGGCAAACACGCCCATGGACTTGTTGCCGCCCAGCCGTGGCGGGCGCACCTTCAGGCGCGGTTTTTCTTCCAGCGCCTGATGAAACAGGAACAGCAGCCAGACATGGCTGACCTGCTCCAGCCCTTGCACAGCGTCACCCTGATCGAACGGCGCCATCAGTTCCAGCACGCCACGGGCGGCGGGGGCCAGTTGCGGCTGGCGCGGGATGGCGAACTTCTCCTTGAAGCAGGAACGCACGAAGCCGATGGGGGAGACGCTGTAAGTCATGTTCCGCGATCAGCCGCGAACGCGCAGGGTCAGGCCCTTGAGGAAGTTACGCAGCAGCTGGTCGCCGCACGGACGGTAGTTGGTGTGGCCGACCTTGCGGAACAGTGCGCTCAGCTCAGGCTTGGACACCGGAAACTCGGCGGCCTTGAGGATGGCGTGCATGTCGTCTTCCTTCAGTTCGAAGGCCACGCGCAGCTTTTTCAGGATGATGTTGTTGGTCACCGGCACTTCGATCGGCTGTGGCGGACGGCTTTCGTCCTTGCCACGCTTGAAGATCACCAGGCCATCGAGGAAGTGCGCGATGACTTCGTCCGGGCAGCGCACGAAGCCTTCTTCGTCTTCTTCTTTCTTGTCGAGCCAGGTGATCACATCGGCGAGGGTGACGTCCATGCCGCCGAGTTTGATGATCTCGACAACCTTCTTGTCGCTGATGTCGAGCATGTAGCGCACGCTGCGCAGTACGTCGTTATGAATCATGTGGGCAATCCTGATAATCGTTGTGGGCAGCACGCAGGCGCACTGCCGGAATGTGTGACGGCAGTGGAAGTCTTAGAACTTCTCTTTGCCGGACAGGTAGCGCCATTGGCCGAGCGGAACCTTGCCGATCGACACGCCGCCAATGCGGATGCGGCGAATACCGATGACCTTCAGGCCAACCGCTTCGCAGAACTGGGCGATGATCCCCGGCTGCGGGTTTTTCATGGCGAAGCGCAGACGGTTTTCGTTCTGCCAGCTGGCCTTGACCGGCGGCAGCTCCTTGCCCTTGTGGGTGAGGCCGTGCTGCAGGCGATTGAGGCCGTGGGCGACCATGTCACCTTCGACTTCAACGATGTATTCCTGCTCGATCTTCGCCGCGTCGGCGGTGAGCTTGCGCAGCACTTTCCAGTCCTGGGTAAACACCAGCAGACCGCTGGCCTTGGGCTGCAGGTCGGCGCTGGCGGTCAGGCGCAGGAAGTGGCCGCGCAGTGGCCGTTTACTAAAACGGTGCTCTTCGCTGAGGGTTTCGGCGCTGAGCGATTGCATGGCCGTGTCGACGTCCATGCCGGCCGGGGCGTTGAGCAGGATGGTCACCGGCTCCGGCGCGGTGGCCTGAGCGTCCTTGTCGAGCTCGACTTTCTGGTCGCCGACCTTGAATTGCGGCTCGTCGATCACTTCGCCGTCCACGGTGACCCAGCCGCCCTCGATGAACAGCTCGGCCTCGCGGCGGGAGCAACCCACCAGTTCGATGAGGCGTTTGGAGAGGCGAATCGGGTCAGTCATGACAGGGCCGTAACAAAAAAAGGGGTGGGCATTGTACCTGTGTGGCGCCGGTTAAGCCCGGCTCCATTTGTAGGAGCTGCCGAAGGCTGCGATCTTTTGATCTTTAAAAGCAAAGATCGCAGTCTTCGGCAGCTCCTACACAGGGCTTTGGGTTATGTCAGCCATTGCTGGAGCGCTGCTGATTCTGCCGCAAGCGCATATGCAGCAACGGGTAGGGCTGGCCCATGCCATCCACCTCCGAGCGGCCGATCACTTCGAAGCCTTGCTTGAAGTAGAACCCCAGCGCCTGCGGGTTCTGTTCGTTGACGTCCAGTTCATCGGCGTTCAGGTGCTGCATGGCGTAATTCAACAGCTTCTTGCCCAGCCCTTGGCCTCGATGGGCGGGATCGATGAACAGCATCTCGATCTTGCCCGCCGCGACCCCGGCGAATCCGGTGATGCGCTGGTGATGATCTTTGGTACAGATCAACATCACCGCGTCCAGGTAACGGGTGAGCACCAGATTGCGCAGCAACTCGATGTAGCTGTCCGGCAGAAAATCATGGGTCGCGCGAACCGAGGTCTCCCAGACCTGGGTCAGTTCCTGATAGTCGCTGAGTTTCGGCGTGTGGATGACCGAATGCTGACGCATGCCCGTCTGCCTCTTTTCAAGTGGATAAGCGGGAGTCCTTCCCTCAGCAAACGATAGCCGTAAAAAAGCCCCGCATCTTGTAAAAAGAGCGGGGCTTTTGATATCAGCGCAATCCCTGTAGGAGCTGCCGAGTGAAACGAGGCTGCGATCTTTTCAAGATCAAAAGATCGCAGCCTCCGGCAGCTCCTACAGTGGCTTCTGCGTCAGATCTGTTCAGCCCACAGGTCGTATTCGTCAGCGTCAGTCACTTTGCACCAGACCTTGTCGCCCGGCTTGAGGTTGCTGCCATTGTCGATAAACACGTTGCCGTCGATTTCCGGGGCGTCGAAGAAGCAGCGGCCGACCGCGCCTTGCTCGTCGACTTCGTCCACCAGCACTTCGATTTCACGGCCGATGCGCATTTGCAGGCGTGCCGAGCTGATGGCCTGCTGGTGCGCCATGAAGCGCTCCCAACGGTCTTGTTTGACGTCGTCCGGCACCACCTCCAGGTCCAGATCATTGGCGGGCGCGCCATCGACCGGCGAGTACTGGAAGCAGCCGACGCGGTCGAGCTGGGCTTCGGTCAGCCAGTTCAGCAGGTATTGGAAGTCTTCTTCGGTTTCGCCCGGGAAGCCGACGATGAAGGTCGAACGGATGATCAGGTCCGGGCAGATTTCGCGCCAGTTCTTGATCCGTGCCAGGGTCTTGTCTTCGAACGCCGGGCGTTTCATCGCCTTCAGCACTTTCGGGCTGGCGTGCTGGAACGGGATGTCCAGGTACGGCAGGATCTTGCCGGCGGCCATCAGCGGGATCAGCTCGTCAACGTGCGGGTACGGGTAAACGTAGTGCAGACGCACCCAGACGCCAAGGGTGCTCAGCGCTTCGCAGAGTTCGGTCATGCGGGTTTTCACCGGCGCGCCGTTCCAGAAACCGGTGCGGTATTTGACGTCGACGCCGTAGGCGCTGGTGTCTTGCGAGATCACCAACAGCTCTTTGACGCCTGACTTGACCAAGCGCTGGGCTTCATCGAGTACGTCGCCGACCGGACGGCTGACCAGTTTGCCGCGCATCGACGGGATGATGCAGAAGCTGCAGCTGTGGTTGCAGCCTTCGGAAATCTTCAGGTACGCGTAGTGACGCGGGGTCAGCTTGATGCCTTGCGGCGGCACCAGGTCGATCAGCGGGTTGTGATCCTGACGCGGTGGCACCACTTCGTGCACGGCGTTGACCACTTGCTCGTACTGCTGCGGACCGGTCACGGCCAGCACGCTCGGGTGCACGTCGCGGATGTTGCCTTCTTCCACGCCCATGCAACCGGTGACGATCACCTTGCCGTTTTCCTTGATCGCTTCACCGATCACTTCCAGCGATTCAGCCTTGGCCGAGTCGATGAAACCGCAGGTGTTGACCACCACGACATCGGCGTCCTGATAGGTGGACACCACGTCATAGCCTTCCATGCGCAGCTGGGTCAGGATGCGCTCGGAGTCGACCAGTGCTTTCGGGCAACCCAGAGATACGAAGCCAACCTTTGGATTGGCCGGCGCAGGAGTGGTGGACATGTCTAACCTCGGTATTTTGTGACGTCGCTCACCGTGAGGGAAAGCCGACGGACGGGCGCTTAGGGCGCGCCTCTGATCAAAAAGTGCGCAATTCTAGCGATGAGCAACGCACTTGACCAGCTTTATGCAGGGAAATACGACGAGTGCTGCGCTATGCTTCGCGCCGTTGAGCTTTACCAATTTTTTACAGTCAACAAAACGTCTGTAACAACGGGTAAAACAGCGCATGCTGCACCACAAAGCATAGTGCTTCATTCAAAGAAGCCGGTTCTGAGAAGTAGGAGTGTTGGATGGGTCAGGCAAGTAGTCAGGCGGCGGGCGCCGAGCATTCGGCTGCAAAACCGTTGAGCATGCTGGTCGCGGCAGTCGGGGTGGTTTACGGCGACATCGGCACAAGCCCGTTGTACACCCTCAAAGAAGTGTTTTCCGGCGGCTATGGCGTGCCCGTCAATCACGATGGGGTGCTGGGCATTTTGTCGTTGATCTTCTGGTCGCTGATCTGGGTCGTGTCGATCAAATACATGATGTTCGTCCTGCGCGCGGACAACCAGGGCGAGGGCGGGATCATGGCGCTCACCGCGCTGGCGCGTCGCGCGGCGGGGCATCGCAAGAAGCTGCGGTCGTTGCTGGTGGTGTGCGGACTGATCGGCGCGGCGCTGTTTTATGGCGACAGCATGATCACCCCGGCGATTTCCGTGTTGTCGGCGATTGAAGGTCTGGGGCTGGCGTTTGATGGCATCGACCATTGGGTGGTGCCGCTGTCGTTGGTGGTGCTGGTCGGGTTGTTTCTGATCCAGAGCCATGGCACCGCGCGAATTGGCATTCTGTTCGGGCCGATTATGGTCACCTGGTTCCTCGTCCTCGGCGCCCTCGGCGTGTATGGCATCAGCCATACGCCGGAGGTGCTGCATGCGCTGAACCCGGTCTGGGCCGTGCGTTTCTTCATGGTGCATGCGGGCATGGGTGTGGCGATCCTGGGCGCGGTGGTGCTGGCGCTGACCGGTGCCGAAGCGTTGTATGCCGACATGGGCCACTTCGGCCGCAAACCGATTGCCCGTGCGTGGTTCCTGCTGGTGCTGCCGGCACTGGTGCTGAACTACTTCGGTCAGGGTGCCTTGCTCCTGGAAAATCCGGAAGCGGCGCGCAACCCGTTTTACCTGCTGGCGCCAAGCTGGGCACTGATTCCGCTGGTGGGGCTGTCGACCCTCGCGACTGTCATTGCCTCGCAGGCGGTCATTTCCGGCGCGTTCTCCCTGACCCGTCAGGCGATCCAGCTCGGCTATATCCCGCGCATGTACATCCAGCACACCTCCAGCGATGAGCAGGGCCAGATCTACATTGGCGCGGTGAACTGGTCGCTGATGGTCGGCGTGGTCCTGCTGGTGCTTGGCTTTGAATCCTCTGGCGCACTGGCTTCGGCCTACGGCGTGGCGGTGACCGGCACGATGCTGATGACCACCATTCTGGTATCGGCGGTGATGCTGCTGCTGTGGAAGTGGCCGCCGATCCTCGCGGTGCCGGTGCTGATCGGCTTCTTGCTGGTGGACGGTCTGTACTTCGCCGCCAACGTGCCGAAGATCGTCCAGGGCGGTGCCTTCCCGGTCATTGCCGGTATCGCGCTGTTCGTACTGATGACCACTTGGAAGCGCGGCAAGCAATTGCTGGTCGAACGCCTCGACGAAGGTGCGTTGCCGCTGCCGATCTTCATCAGCAGCATCCGCGTGCAACCCCCGCACCGGGTACAGGGCACCGCCGTGTTCCTCACTGCGCGTTCCGACGCCGTACCGCACGCGCTGTTGCACAACCTGCTGCATAACCAGGTGCTGCATGAGCAGGTGGTGTTGTTGACGGTGGTCTACGAAGACATCCCGCGTGTACCACCATCACGACGCTTTGAGGTCGAGGCGCACGGGGAGGGCTTCTTCCGGGTGATCCTGCACTTCGGCTTCACCGACGAGCCGGACGTGCCGCAGGCGCTGAAGCTGTGCCATCTGGATGATCTGGATTTCAGCCCGATGCGCACCACCTACTTCCTCAGCCGCGAAACGGTGATTGCCTCGAAACTCGAGGGCATGGCGCGTTGGCGTGAAGCACTGTTTGCGTTCATGTTGAAGAATGCCAACGGCAATTTGCGCTTCTTCAATCTGCCGCTGAACCGGGTGATTGAGCTGGGGACGCAGGTGGAGATGTAACCCCGCCTCAACTGAAAAGCCCTCGTCAGCCTTGCGGCTGGCGGGGGCTTTTTTGTGGTCGGCAACTTCAGATCAAAAGATCGCAGCCTTCGGCAGCTCCTACATGGAATGCGAAACCTGTAGGAGCTGCCGAAGGCTGCGATCTTTTGATCTTCAAACCTCTAAAACCTCACAGGCACATCTACTTCAGACTCGGTATCCGTTCGCGCAGGTCGATGGGTCAGCGCTTGGATCACGTCATCAATCAAGGCTTTGCCCATCACCGTCAGGTAATGCGCAGCCCAGGCATAGCGGTCGGTGTCTTTGATGAAGGCAGCGTCCTCGGCGAAGGATTTGGCGAGGGACAGCAGGTCGGAGGATTGGGACAGGGCATCGATGATCGGGATGCCGGCGCGGACGTTGAAGAACGCTTGATCCGAGTTGTAGAGCAAAGGGGTGAAGCCGACGGTTTTAAGGTGTGCGAGTCCGTGCTGATCAGTTTCGGTCATCGTGTTACTCCTTGGTTCGAAGTGCCGCGACTTTCGTTACCACGCGAAAGGGAGGCAGCTGTACGCAGGGTGGTAAACCGGGAACCAAAGAAACCGGCACGCCCGAAAGCGTCCCACGCACAGCCGCCAAAACTCGATGAGCTTGCTGTCGTATTGGTTTCTCCGGGTTACCACACCCGATCGCTGAATGAGTCAGCGACGTCTGGAGAGTATCCCGTCAAAAAACAGCGCAACAGGGCAGCAAGCCGCTCAAATATGAGATTCGGAGTTTGCCTACAAGGTCTGTGGGCGTCATCCGATATTGAGAGACGGGAAGTAAACAAAACTACACGTCGGACACGCAATTCCCTGTAGGAGTGAGCCTGCTCGCGATAGCGGAGTGTCAGCTTGCAAATCAGTGACTGACACTCCGCTATCGCGAGCAGGCTCACTCCTACAGGGGAATGGGATCATGGTCCGAGATGTAAAAAAGCCCCCGCAACTGTAAGGCTGCGGGGGCTTTTGGTTTTTCCGGCTCAGATCACTCTGCCGGCTGATCCTTGTTCTGACGCTTCTCGATGAGGTCCACCAGACGCTTGGCCAGTGCCGGGTAGTTCTCGTCGAAATGGTGGCCGCCAGGCAGCTTCACCGCTTCGCCCACTGCGGTCTTGTCGGTGCAGCCGCTTTCGTCGGTTTCCTCGGCGCCGTAGATGCACACCACTTTGGCGGCTGGCAGCTTGGCCATTTCCGGGCCGGTGGCGGCTTCTTTGCCAGCGTTGCCGAGCCAGCCTTCGACTTCGATTTCGAAGCTGCCGGTGCGGGCGAAGGCCAGCAGGATAATGGCGTCGACGCGCTGCTGCTCGGTGTCCGGCAGGCGGTTGTAGATCGCCGGCAACACGTCAGCACCGAACGAATAACCGGTGAGGATGAAGCGCTTGGTGCCCCACTTCTGCCGGTAGTGCTGCATCAGTTCGGTCAGGTCCAGTGCGCTTTGCTCCGGGCTCTTGTGCTGCCAGTAATAGCGCAGGGTGTCGATGCCGACCACCGGGTAACCGATCTTGGCCATCTCGCCCGCCACATCGCGGTCGAGGTCGCGCCAGCCGCCGTCACCGGAGAGGAACAGGGTCACGGTGTCTTTGGCCTGACCGGCCGGCACTTCAACCACCGGGATCGCCAGACCACCGTTGGCCTTGTCGCCGCCGACGAGGATTTTGCGCAGTTCGTTGTTCAGCACTTGCGGCAGATTGATGTCGTAGTCGCTGATGCTGGTTTCGGCGTTCGGTTGATCGCGCACGAAACCGGCGCTGGTATCGTCCGGGTTGTCGTTCCACGCCACCAGCCAGTGGCCGTGGGCAGCGGACTTGGGCAGCAGGTGGGTGCAGCCGGGTTTTTCCAGGGCCAGGTCAACCGAGATGGCCTGGGCCTTGTCGTCCTTTTGCTCGGACAACCAGCGCCAGGCCAGCACGGCGCCAGGGCCGATACCGCTGACCAGCGTGGCCGGGCCATTCAGTTCGCGCAGGCCGGTTTGCAGGGCGCGGCTCTGTTGCAGGCAGTCTTTGGGCAGAATCACCTGAACGATCTGCGCCGAGGCGCTGCGGCTCAGGGTACTCAGTTGGTTGTCGGTCAGCTTCTGGTCGTCATTGACCGCCACCAGCACCTGCGCCTTGGGCTGGGTGCCCGGAATGACGCGGGTCATGACCGTGCCGTCGGCGGCCGTCAGCGGTTGCAGGGTCGGTTGCGGTGCCGGGCGTTTGAGGTACCAGTAACCGCCGCCGGCAATCAAGGCCAGCACGATCAGTGCGGCCAGGATGTACTTCAGGGAGCGTTGAATCATCAGCGTTTCA
This sequence comes from Pseudomonas sp. 86_A, assembly GCF_017491705.1. Lineage (NCBI taxonomy): Bacteria > Pseudomonadati > Pseudomonadota > Gammaproteobacteria > Pseudomonadales > Pseudomonadaceae > Pseudomonas > Pseudomonas sp. 86_A. Next base: position 123,714 of record NZ_JAFGYS010000015.1, read on the forward strand.
CCAATCCAGTCAAGCCGCCCGCGATCAGGGCAGCAGTATCGGCCAGCGCCACCAGCGGATCGAGTCCGGCGGGCACGGCCATATAACGGGGTTCCCAGTCAGGCTGGAACTTGTCTTTGAAGCGGCGCAAGCCTTGGAAGTTGTACAGCTGCTCACCACGGCGGAAGACCATCGAGCCCAGACGCTGGGTCAGCGGTGCACCACGCCGGGGTTGCAACCCCGACAACGGCACCATGCCCAGGCTGAAGCGCGCGTATCCGTGACTCTTATAGTGTTGAATCAGGCCGACCATCATGAATTCCATGGTCAGCTTGGGGGCGTCCGGGTGCGCGCGCATCAGGTCGAGACTGGCCAGGTCATGGCTGTACGTCTCGAGCAGGTTGGCGAACGCCACCGGGCGGCCTTCGAAGCGAATCACTGCAATGCGGAAATGCTTCAGGTAATCATCGCTGAAGCGGCCGAGGGAGAAGCCTTTCTCACGCACGTTCTTGCCGGTCAGCCATGCATCGGAAATCACTTTCAGTTCGTCCATCGGCGCCTGGCCCGGCTCGTGGATTTCCAGCGACAAGCCGTCGCGGGTGCCACGGTTCCAGGTGTAGCGCAGGTCCTTCATCTCTTTGCCCTTGGCTTCCAGGTCAAAGCGATGCAGATCGACCCGTGCCTCCTCGCCAAGCTTGATCGCGGTCAGGCCGATGTCCATGTAGTACGGCAGGTTCTCCGCGCGCACTTGGTAGAACACCGGGCGGGCGTGATGGATGTCGCACAGGTCGCGGAACTGCCAGATCATTTCTGCGCGTTGCTGGCCAGGGCCGATCGGGTCGTACAGCGCCACGAGGCTGCGGCCACGGCGGGCGTACATCAGGAACGCTTCGTCGTTCTGGTGAAACAGCAACGCCTTGTCGCCGGTCAGGGCGAGGCCGCCGTCGGGTTGCGACGAGGCCATCAGAATCTTCGCGGCGCGATCCAGTTCGTCCGGAGTCGGCAGGTGGATCACCGGACGGGCGGTGCGCAGCAGCCAGGTCAGGGCGATCACCAGCAACAGCACGGCGGCACCGAGCAACGAGCGCAAGCCGCGCGGTGCGTCAGCGTCGAGGGTGAACTGCCACCACAACTGATGGCTGTACGGCACGTCTTGATAGGCGAACAGCAGCAGCCAGGTCGACGCACCGAGTACGCACAGGCTGGCCACCAGATACAGCGGCGAGAACGGCAATTCGGTCAGGCGGCTCGGGCGATAGAACGAGCGCCGGAACACACCCAGCAACGCCGCGGTAAGGGTCATCAGCGTGGCTTCTTCCCAGTCGAAGCCTTTGAGCAGGGAGAGCAGGGCGCCGACCAGCAACAGAATGGTGGTCAGCATCCACGCGGCCGACAGACGACGGCGCAGACCCTGAGCGAGCATCAGGCACAGTACGCCGATCAGGCTGGCACCGAAGTGCGAGGCGTCGACCAGACGATGCGGGATCAGGAAGCCGATGTGTTCCAGACGAGTGTCGATCTCCGGTGTCGCGCCGGAAAACAGCAGGACCACGCCAGACAGGAACACCAACACCGCCAGAATCGGCGCCGCCAGACCAGACGCTGCGCGCATGGTCTGGGTCTGGAACAGGCGCTGGCCTTCGTTGATCAGCAAAAACAGGCAGGCCACCAGCAACGGCAGCACCACGTAGATCAGGCGATAGAGCAGCAGAGCAGCCGCCAGTGGCGCGGCACCGAGCGTGTCGGCGAATGCGGCCAGCAGGATCGCTTCGAAAACCCCGACCCCGCCCGGTACGTGGCTGAGGACGCCAGCGGCCAGGGCCAGCAGGTACACCAGCAGGAAGGCCCCGAACGGTGGGGCTTCCGGCAGCAGTAGATAAAGCACGGTGGCCGCAGCGGCGACGTCGAGGGCGGTGATGATCAGTTGCAGGAAGGTCAGGCGTCGGCCCGGCAGGCGCAACGTCCGCCGACCGGCCCGGACCAGCAGGTTGTCGCGGTACGGCTGCTCTGGCAGGCGTCGGCGATAGATGCCGATCGCCAGAATCGCACCAAGCCCCAGCACCACCATGGCGATCGTGCCGAGCAGGCCTTCTGACAGGCCCAGGGCAGCGGAAGCAGCGGGCAGGTTGCTCAGGGTCGCGAGGGCGGCCAGCGGGGGCAGGGCGCAACCCAGCGAGAGGCTGGCGAACAGGGTCATGTGCGCGACTTCCGACGCCCCCAGACCATGTCGTGCATATAAACGGTAGCGCACCGAGCCGCCGGACAGCAGCGACAGGCCGATGGCGTTGCCAATTGCAAACGCGGTGAAGCCGCCCAGCGCCAGAGTGCGCGGCGGCAGGGTCACGCCGGCATAGCGGCTGGCCGACCATTCATAGCCGAGCAGGATAATGAAGCCGACGACCGTCGCACCCAAGGCACCGAGCAGCGCCGGTTTTGGCACGGCCAGGATCGAGTCGTGCAGGGCGTAGAGATCGAGTTCGCTCAACAGATGGCGACAGGCAATCAGCGCAATGGCAAACAGCAGTAAAGTGACGGCCAGACCGATCGGCTGGCGATATTTGCTCAACCGATCCAGCAAGCGCAGGCGCTCGGGCTTGATCGGATGATCTGCTGTGACGGTGTCTTGTGAATCAGACGAGTTGGCGCGCATCAATCACCTCTTGGATTGTGCGCGACAGGATGGAGGTATCCAGCCAAGTTACCAATCCCTGTAGAAAAAAATAATCACAAAATACTACGCCTCTCATCGGGTATCGGCGAGGGCGGGTCATGGATTGCAGACGTCTTGCCTGCGACTCAAGCATAGTCGCAACGCGGTGGGTCTGACGATCCTGAGCGTTTCACTGCAGCGTGACAGATCATTGTTGCGAAAGGACTTTTTCCACAGATACAAAAAAGGCCACTCTTTCGAGCAGCCTTTTTTGATGTTTGGTTGCGGGAGCCGGATTTGAACCGACGACCTTCGGGTTATGAGCCCGACGAGCTACCAGACTGCTCCATCCCGCGTCTGTGTGGCGGCATTCTACAGGCGAACGGCGAGGTGTCAACCGCTAATCCCGTAAAGGGTCAAATAAGTGTGAATTTGCGTCAAACGGTCGCAGCGACGCGATAAGTTTCGGAAATGCAAAGAATTCCTGTGCGCGTCTCCATGCGTGATGCAGAGGCTGGCTGGAAAAACGAGCACGCACAAAAAAGGCCACTCTTTCGAGTAGCCTTTTTTGATGTTTGGTTGCGGGAGCCGGATTTGAACCGACGACCTTCGGGTTATGAGCCCGACGAGCTACCAGACTGCTCCATCCCGCGTCTGTGTGTCGGCATTCTACAGAGGATCGCCGGGCTGTCAACCTTGAATCTGGATAAATCTGTTCCTGTTCAATTGGTTAGCGGCTTTTTGGGTTCTGCGTAAGGGGCCACAGGGCAGGTGGGGCAAGGCTTTCAGCTCTATCAGTGTGCGATTTACGATTGAAAAAATAAATTCAACGGTATTTTCCTATAGCCGGAAAAGAACATTCAGACCACTGGTGCTATATACAGGTGTCAGTGAGATACTGCGGATCCGGCTCGCCATGTTTCCTTTTCTGTCATGACCCAGCGAAAAATCATCCACGTCGACTGTGACTGTTTCTACGCCGCCATCGAGATGCGCGACGACCCGAACCTGGCCGGCAAACCGTTGGCGGTGGGCGGCTCGGCGGATCGACGCGGGGTGATTGCCACCTGCAACTATGAAGCGCGGGCCTATGGCGTGCGTTCGGCGATGTCGTCCGGGCATGCGCTGAAGCTGTGTCCGGACCTGACCATCGTCAAGCCACGCATGGACGCCTATCGCGAAGCCTCTAAAGAGATCCACACGATCTTCCGCGATTACACCGACCTGATCGAGCCGCTGTCGCTGGATGAAGCGTATCTCGACGTCTCCGATAGCGCACATTTCGGCGGCAGCGCCACGCGCATCGCGCAAGATATTCGGCGGCGGGTGTCCAATCAGTTGCACATCACGGTTTCTGCCGGGGTCGCGCCGAACAAGTTTCTGGCCAAGATCGCCAGCGACTGGAAGAAGCCCAACGGGCTGTTCGTGATTACCCCGGATCAGGTCGAGGATTTTGTCAGCGGCTTGCCGGTGAGCAAGTTGCACGGTGTCGGCAAAGTCACCGCTGACAAACTGGGCAAGCTCGGCATCGTCGACTGTTTGCAGTTGCGCGAGTGGGACAAGCTGGCGCTGGTGCGTGAATTCGGCAGTTTCGGTGAGCGAATGTGGAGTCTGGCCCGTGGGATCGATGACCGGCTGGTGCACAACGACAGCCGTCGTCAGTCAATCAGCGTGGAAAATACCTACGATGTTGATCTGCCGGATCTGCGCAGTTGCCTGGACAAGTTGCCGGAGCTGCTGGAAACCCTGAAGACCCGTATGGAGCGGATCGACAGCAGTTATCGACCGGGCAAGCCATTCGTCAAAGTGAAGTTTCACGATTTTACCCAGACCACACTGGAACAGGCCGGGGCAGGGCGGGATCTGGGCAGTTATCAGTTGATGCTGACGCAGGCGTTCAATCGCGGTGGGAAACCGGTGCGCTTGCTGGGAGTGGGGGTAAGGCTGGAAGATTTGCGCGGCGGGTTTGAGCAGATGGAGTTGTTTGAGCGTTAAAAGTCAAAAGATCGCAGCCTGCGGCAGCTCCTGCATTGGAATGTGTTCCCTGTAGGAGCTGCCGCAGGCTGCGATCTTTTAAGGCTTAATTCGGTCCCGGATCCGCTACCAAGCGCCCGGCATCCTTGGTCAGCGACTTGAGAAACTCCGCCTGCAACTCAGGATCGTTGCGCGTCAGTTCGATCAGACTTTGTTCCAGCTCGCTGGCTTCTTCTTCCAGACCCAGTTCCGACAGGCGTTTGACCCGGTGCACCCACTGGCTTACTTCGTCGTCTTCCAGATCGTCGTAGATCAGCCCGTGCGCTTCGAGCAATTTGCTGCGCAGGTGGCTGCTAATGGTCAGGGACGTGTCGCTGTGCACGTCATCCTTGCCGTCCTCGACGCTGATCTGCAGCTTGCCGACATGATTGAGGTCATTTTCGGCGAACGGGCTGTCCAGCAGGTTCAGGCGCAGCACGCCGTTGCGGTCGGTGGTCATGTCGAAGGTCTGCTTGCCGGCCTTGACCTGCACCGGTCGCTCGCTCCACGGCAGGCTCGAATACTCCATGCGCTTGTCGCGCTGGACTTCATCGATACCGGCCAGGTTCTGTTGCGCACGACCATGGGACGGCACGTTCATGAACGGGTTGATCCCGGCAATGCCGTAGCTCAGCCAGTCCTTGGTCACGCTGTCCGGCAGGTTGCCCAGGGCGAACACGTTGACCACATTCGCGCCGACACCCGCCACCACGGCCACAGCACCCAGCGGAATCTCGTAGATTTCGCGCCAGGGCTGGTAAGGCGTGTAGCGGTCATAACGGCGGGTGACTTCGAACTCGGTGACTTCGAAGGTCTTCTGCTCGTTGATTTTCACGCGTCGCTGCGGCAGCTCAAGCACCTTGGGCTCACCGACATCGATCTGCAGGCTGTGATCGAGCAATTTGCGCTCGACCCGCTCTTCGTGCTCGCTGCGTTGTGACATTTGATTGGCACAGCCGCTGACCAGCAGGGCGCCGCACAAGGCGGCGCCACCGAGGCCCAAGGTGTTTCGCTTGAACATGAGGTCTCTATCTGGATTCAGCGGCGGATACGGGCCTGAAGGAAGGACACCACATCGGCGACCGGCAGCGCTTGCGCTTCGGACTCGGTACGGCTCTTGTATTCCAGGTTGCCTTCGGCAAGACCGCGGTCGCTGACCACGATCCGGTGAGGAATGCCGATCAGCTCCATGTCCGCGAACTTGATGCCCGGGCTGGTTTTCTTGTCGCGATCGTCCAGCAGCACTTCGAAACCGGCCGCAGTCAGTTCTGCGTACAGCTTGTCAGTGGCTTCGCGCACCTGCTCGGTTTCGTAACGCAGCGGTACCAGGGCGATCTGGAACGGCGCCAGGGTGTCGCTCCAGATGATGCCTTTTTCGTCGTTGTTCTGCTCGATGGCAGCCGCGACCACGCGGGACACGCCAATGCCGTAGCAACCCATTTCCAGGGTGACCGGCTTGCCGTTCTCGCCCAGCACTTCGCACTTCATCGCCTTGCTGTACTTGTTGCCCAGCTGGAAGATGTGCCCGACTTCGATGCCGCGCTTGATTTCCAGAGTGCCCTTGCCGTCCGGGCTTGGGTCGCCAGCGACCACGTTACGCAGGTCGGCAACGGTCGGAACCGGCAGATCACGCTCCCAGTTCACGCCGAAGTAGTGCTTGTCGTCGATGTTCGCACCGATGCCGAAGTCGCTCATCAGCTCGACCGAACGGTCGATGATGATTGGCAGCGGCAGGTTCAGCGGGCCGAGGGAGCCGGCGCCGGCGCCGATGGCGTCACGCAGTTCGGCGTCGGAAGCCATGACCAGCGGGCTGGCAACGCCTGGCTGCTGGGCAGCCTTGATTTCGTTGAGCTCGTGGTCGCCACGGATGACCAGCGCAATCAGCTTGCCTGGCTCTTCGGCGTGGACGATCAGGGTCTTGATGGTCTTTTCAATCGGCAGATTGAATTTTTCCACCAGTGCGGCAATGGTCTTGGTGTCTGGGGTATCGACCAGGCGCAGTTCTTCGGTCGGCGCTGGGCGCGAGGTTTCCCGTGGCACGGCTTCGGCTTTCTCGATGTTCGCCGCATAGTCGGAGCCGTTGCTGAAGACGATATCGTCTTCGCCGGACTCGGCCAGCACGTGGAACTCGTGGGAACCGGCACCACCGATCGAACCGTTGTCGGCTTCAACCGGACGGAATTTCAGGCCCAGACGGGTGAACACGTTGCAGTACGCCTGATGCATGCGGTCGTAGGTGACCTGCAGCGAAGCCTGATCGGCGTGGAACGAGTAGGCGTCCTTCATGATGAATTCGCGGCCGCGCATCAAACCGAAGCGTGGGCGGATTTCGTCACGGAATTTGGTCTGGATCTGGTACAGGTTGATCGGCAGCTGCTTGTAGCTGCTCAACTCGTTGCGCATCAGATCGGTGATCACTTCTTCGTGGGTCGGGCCCGCGCAGAAGTCGCGACCGTGGCGGTCTTTGATGCGCAGCAGCTCAGGGCCGTATTCTTCCCAGCGTCCCGATTCCTGCCACAGCTCGGCCGGTTGGGTGCTCGGCATCAACACTTCAAGAGAACCGGCAGCGTTCATTTCTTCGCGAACGATGGCTTCAACCTTGCGCATGACCCGCAAGCCCATCGGCAGCCAGGTGTACAGGCCCGAAGCGAGTTTGCGGATCATGCCGGCGCGCAGCATCAGCTGGTGGCTGACGACGACCGCATCGGAAGGCGTTTCTTTCTGTGTGGCGAGCAAAAATTGACTGGTGCGCATGGTTGGCCGTTGTCGGTTGCTATGACTGGAAATGACGGAGCAGTGTACCGGCGAGAGTTGCCGACGTACAGGATTGCGCTCGGCGGTGAGGCTCAACGGCGGGATTCCTCCCGCCGTATGTGAAATGTCCTACGACTCTTCCACGACGGACGTCGGCAAAGGCTCGGGCGTTGGTGTCGGGCCTTCGCGGCGGTTTTCCTGGAACCAGTGCAGGGCGATCAGCAACAGGGTCGGTACGCCGAGCAGCGCGGTGATCATGAAGAAGTTGTGATAACCGAACTTCTCGACCATCACCCCTGAGTAACCGCCGATCAGACGCGGCAGCAACAGCATGATCGAGCTGAGCAGGGCGTACTGGGTTGCCGAGAACTTCAGGTTGGTCAGGCTCGACAGGTAGGCGACGAACGCCGAGGTCGCGAGCCCGGAACTGAAGTTGTCGAGGGAAATGGTCACCACCAGCATCTGCAGGTTCGGGCCCATGTCGGCCAACATCACAAACAGCAGGTTGGTGGCGGCCGACGCCGCGCCGCCGATGAACAGGATCGGCAGGATACCGAAACGCACGATCAGCAGGCCGCCCATGCCCGCGCCGACGAGGGTCATGATCAGGCCGAAAATCTTGCTGACGCTGGCAATCTGGTCCTTGGTGAAGCCCTGGTCGATGTAGAACACGTTGGCCATCACGCCCATCACTGTGTCGGACATGCGATAGGTGGCGATCAACCCGAGCAACAGCAGCGCCTGCCAGCGGTAGCGCACGATGAAGTCGTTGACCGGGGTCAGCACCGGCGCCAGGCCGCGACGGCCCATGGTCGACAGGCACAGGCCGGTCAGCAGCGTATAGAGGATGGCACGCAGGAAGGCACGGTCTTCGAGCAGAAGGTCGAGCGGGCTCATGCTGCCGAACAGCACGCTGGCGAAATCGGTGTTGTACAGCTGGGTGAACATTGCCGGAACGGACACCAGCAGCACGATCAGCACGAACACCGAGGCCAGTTGATGCGCGAAGCTGTAGCGGCCGGCCTGCAACTGCGTGCGCAGCGGCACTGGCGGTTCGCGCATCAGCAGCGAGGTTAGCAGGGCAGGGACCATCAATACCCCGAACAGGGCGTAGGTGCCGGTCCAGGCCGAATGCTGATAGTTGAACCCGGTAGAACCGAAGCCCTCGGCGAAGAACAGCGCGCCCGCTGTGGCGAGCAGGGCGGCGACGCGATAACCGGACATGTAACTGGCGGCCAGCGCGGCCTGACGACTGTCGTCGGCGATCTCCAGGCGATAGGCATCGACCGCAATGTCCTGGGTCGCGGAGGCGAAGGCGACGATGACGGCAATGGCGATCAGCCAGGACAGGTGTTTCTGCGGGTCACAGAAGCCCATGCCGATCAGGCCGAGGATCACCAGCGCTTGCGAGAGCACCAGCCACGAACGGCGGCGGCCCAGCTTGCCCAATAAAGGCAGGCGCCATTGGTCGAGCAAAGGCGACCAGACCCATTTGAAGGCATAGGCCAGGCCGATCAGGCTCGCGTAGCCGATGGTTTCACGGGCCACGCCGGCTTCACGCAGCCAGACGGAAAGCGTGGAAAATACCAGCATGTACGGCAGGCCGGCAGCGAAACCGAGCAACAACAGCACGAGCGTCGAAGGACTGGCATAGGCGGCGAGCGCGGCGCGCCAGGTTTTACGGGGCATGGGCTGAAGTCTGCCTCAAGATTGCGAAAACAAAGCGCGCACTCTAACCGCTGTGCTCTACCGGACGCCAGCCATGGCGCTGAATATCCACACGATTGTTCAGGACGGTGACCCCTTCAGCGCGCAAGCGTGCCCGTTGCTCGTCCCCTGAAGGGCTGCCCAGCGGCAGGCTGAGCCGACCGCCGGCGCCCAGAACCCGGTGCCATGGCAGTCGCGTATCGGCAGGTAACTGGCTCAGGGTCCGGCCGACCCAGCGGGCGGCGCGCCCCAACCCCGCCAGTTCGGCCAACTGACCATAGCTGACGACTTTGCCTTCCGGCACTTGGGCGAGGGTCGAGTAGAGCGCCGTGCGTCGGATTTGCGCTTCGCTGTCTGGCTCGCGGGGTGTGTCTGTCACGTGCGCAATTCCTGAACATGGGTGGGTGATGAGGCCAGCCTAATCCGTGATGTGCCAATTGAGAAATGAACTCAATGGAAATCGCCCGGTCAGTCCTTGTCACGGGCGTATTCCTACGGATAATGCCGACCTTTTTGTAATCCTGAGCCCTCGATCCGCTTATGTTGTCCAGAACCCTGCTGTGCCTTGCTGTCTTCAGCGCGTCCACGCCCCTGCTTGCCGATACCGTCTGGTTGAAGAACGGTGACAAGCTGAGCGGCAAAATTTCCCTGTTCGATGGCGGCAAATTGCTGATCCAGACCCAATACGCGGGTGCGGTCGCGATCGACTGGAAGCAGGTCAAGACCCTGGAAAGTGATCAAGAGTTGTTGGTCAAACAGGACGCTTACAACGGCGAAAAGGCCAAATCACTGACCGCAGCCGATGACGGCAAGGTCACCCTGGCCAATGGCGAAGCGCCGAAAACCGTGGAGCTGGCGAGTATCCAACAGATTCTCAAGCCTAAACCGGTGGTCGAGGATCTGGTCTGGAAGGGCAACGTCGGCCTGGCCCTGGATTATCAACGCGCCGAAAAAGACACCGACGACTACGACATCGACTTCAAGACCACGGCACGTCATGGCCGCTGGCGGCATACCGCCGAAGGCGAATACAACCGCGAAGTGCAGGACGAACAGGTCACCACCAATAACTGGCGCGCTGAATATTCCCTTGACCGCTTCCTCACCGACAAGTGGTTCTGGCAGGGTCGTCTGAACTACAAGCGTGATTTCGTCGAAGAGCTGTCGCGTCAGCGTGTGGTCGGTACCGGTCCGGGTTACCAGTTCTGGGATGACGAGCTGGGCGCCTTCTCGCTGGGTTCGCTGCTCAACCGTACCGATTACGAGTACAGCGATGGCGGCAAGGACAACTTCTATTCGGTCGCCATGAAGTGGGATTACAACCGCTACCTGATTGGCAAGAAAGTCGAGTTCTTCACCAATGGCGAATTGGGCAAGCCGCTGTCTGACGTCGCCAACTACGCGCTGGATGCCGAGATGGGCCTGCGCTACAAGGTCACCGACTGGGCGTCGCTCAACCTCAAGGCCGAGCGCGACATCATCAGCGGCACCAAGGACGCGGATTTGAACAAGACCCGCTACACCGCAGGGTTTGGCGTGGCCTGGTAAGTCAACAGCAAAAGATCGCAGCCTTCGGCAGCTCCTGCGGGATGTACATCAATCCTGTGCAGGCGCTGCCGAAGGCTGCGATCTTTTTTTGCGCCCGGAAAACAAGCACCCACAAAAAAGCCCCGCTTTTGAGGGCGGGGCTCTTTTCTAAAGAAGCTACAAGTTAGATAACTTGTACTTCTTCAGCTTGCATGCCTTTCTGACCGCGGGTAGCGATGAAAGAAACCTGTTGGCCTTCTTTCAGGCTTTTGAAGCCGTCGGATTGGATAGCTTTGAAGTGAACGAACAGGTCGTCACCGGATTGTGGAGTGATGAAGCCGAAGCCTTTTTCATCGTTGAACCACTTAACGGTACCGGTTTGGCGATTAGACATGGTGTAACTCCTTGAACAAAGATAACTGCGACTCAGGAAGAACCCTGGCCGAGACTGAGTGCAAAGAGCAGGAAAAATTCTTGTAGATGGTTGGATCGAAATTCAACATATCGTGTAGAGATTCTCAGTGACACAAGCAACACAGTGGCGCCACCTTAACCCTTTTTCCGGAACGTGCCAATGTTTCTTGCGAAGGTTTCTCTGATTTAGGGATCGGCGGTGTGACAGTTCGTCGCCACAGCCCGTATTTCCGGCGTGTTCGGCGAGAATTGCAGCGCGCACTTTGAACCCGGCGGCGCGCCCGGTAAGATGCCGGACAGATTTTTTCCACCTCGCTATTCAGGACACCCGCCATGAGCATCAAATCGGACAAGTGGATTCGCCGCATGGCGCAGGAACACGGCATGATCGAGCCTTTCGTCGAGCGCCAGGTGCGCGGCAGCGACGACAGCCGTGTGATCTCCTACGGTGTGTCGAGCTACGGCTACGACGTGCGTTGCACCAACCACTTCAAGGTGTTCACCAACATCAATTCGGCGATCGTCGATCCGAAAAACTTCGACGCCGGCAGCTTTGTCGATATCCACAGCGATGTCTGCATCATTCCGCCAAACTCCTTCGCCCTGGCCAGCACCGTCGAATACTTCCGTATTCCGCGCAATGTCCTGACCATCTGCCTGGGTAAAAGCACCTACGCGCGTTGCGGCATCATCGTCAACGTCACCCCGCTCGAGCCAGAGTGGGAAGGCCACGTGACCCTGGAATTCTCCAACACCACCAACCTGCCGGCGAAAATCTACGCCAACGAAGGCGTGGCGCAGATGCTGTTCCTCGAATCCGACGAGCAATGCGAAGTTTCCTACAAGGACCGTGGCGGTAAATATCAGGGCCAGCGTGGCGTGACTCTGCCGCGTACCTGATCCATCCGGCAGTTCTCGGGAATTCTTTGGCGGGCAGACACTCTATGGGGTGTACTGCCCGTTTTTGCTTCTGGCAAAGCGGGCCTTCGCCGAGGAGGGTTCCATGAAGATCGATCCGCATATCACTGCCGAGCTGGCAAGGCTTGAGCCCAACCAGGTTGGCGTATTGGCCTGGTCGCTGCTGGCACACCCGTCCATTCACATGGCCGGCGGCATACCCGGCCAGCCTGATCCCGATACCCCCAACGAACAACCGACCGAGCCAGGCGAGCCGACGCTGCCGGACGAACCGCCACCGGCGCCTGTTGCCTGAACCGCTCTAAATACTGAAGGCCCGGCCAGCCGCCATGGCGCAGCTGGGCGGGCCTTCGGCTGTCAGGTCACCGGCAAGGGCGGATTGATAGCGCCGAGTGCCAGAGACAGCTTGCGTAACCGCAGCAAGGGCATGGGTTGGTTTGTCACATCCGACATCAACGACAAGTCGAACCACAGGGTGCCTCCGTCACCATTGGGTGGCTGCAGTGTGAACCAGTCCTGAATCGCGGAACTCCATACGCCGACCATCTGCGTCAGGGCTTGCACCGTGCAGGTCATGGGCGCCTGCATGGCGATCGGTAATGTCACAGTGATACCGCTGACATTCGGGTTCAGGTCGTAGGCGTAAGTGGCCTCCATTTGCACCGTAATACTCGGCTGGGTGCTGCTCGCCAGTAACGTGTCGAACAAGGCTTGCAGATGCTCGGTCAAGGAGCGGGTGTAGACCGTGCCAGGGGGGGCCGTGCCCATTTTTTCGATCGCCAGTGTTTGAGACGAATCCACCAGCGGGAACAGTGGATTGCTGAAGGCCACTTCGGGTGTCTGATAGACAAACGGACTGGCCGATGGCCGGTGCGCAATCAGCTCCTGATTGCGTTTGAGGAACACCTGGGTGGTGGCGCTTTGACGTTGAAGAATGTGCGCGCCCGGCAAGTTCACCGTACGATCGCCAATCAATTGACCCACCTGAGCGGCGAGGTACAGCGCCGGGAAATTGCGGTTGCGATACACATAACTCAGGCGACCGCTGTCAGTAACCGGCAGCAGTTGCGGGGTGTATTGATCCGGTGCCACATCCACCCAAGGGATGCCGAGGCCGGGAGGTACAGTACCCACCAGACTGACGCACAAAACGCCCTGGTTGCCGAGGTATTCGATGTGATCCTCTTCTATATGGAACGAGAAGGTCAGTTGATCCTGATCGTCGTGGGAGGCAGTGCGAGCCATCAGGTGCAGGCCCCCGTTGCCTTGGGCGTTGGTGACTACATCTGTCAGCAGGGCGATGGCCGATTCCAGCGCCACGGTGGCGTTCTTGATCGCCGGAGCATCCTTGACCCGATTCGTGGTCGCATCGATGCCGGCCAGATAGAGCTCCAGATCCTGATAAACCGCCGGATAAACCGTGATGCATTGTGCCAGCGGTGCGAAGGCGTCGGTAAAGGCTCTGGGCATGCCTTGCCTGGCGCGATTGAACGTGACGCTGCCGTAGACCCGATCCTGCGGGTAGTGGCATGGCAGGCTGTAGGTGAAGGCGTATGTCCATCGCACCAGTTGATCCAGATCGGTGGCCTCGCTATGGGCGATGCCCTGTTGCTGAATCAGGGTCGGCGTCGTCGGAAACGTGCGCAGGATCAGCGGTACGCTGACCGCCCCCAGATCCGCATTCAGCGGCGCCGCTTGCGCTGGCAAGACCGGGCGTAACCAGCTGGAGGCGTTGTAGCCTTCGATTCCGGGCAGGCTGCCGATCTGGTGTTCGATGTCCGAAGCCTGATAGCGCAGGTCAAGATCGACGGATTTGACGATTTCACCTTCGCTGCCGCGCACCAGGTCTGGCGCGCTAACCAGAAACACCAGCGGATTCTCGTCACCGTTGGCCAGTTGCAGTTTGGGCGATGACAGACTGATCCCGCTCGGTTGCAACAGCGGTGGGTTGAGTGTCAGTTCCAGGCTGTACGGAGGCTTGAGCGCAAAACCTTGTGCATCGGTGAGTGCCTTGCTCACTTGCACCTGCATCCCGGCCTCGACCCCTTGCGCCAGGGTCAGACTGACTTGAGTACCGTCCGCTGACAGCTGCGCCGCCAGAACCTGCGGCCCGTTTGGCAGGTTGTACCACTTTACGTCTCCCGCTTCGCTGGACATGCGCAGGTTGAAGTACAGCGTTACCTTGGCAGGATCGCCCATATTGATGACGGCGGTGGTGAACAGCGGGTTGCTGAGTACCGCGCCGAACAATTGCGGAGCAGGTGTCGAAACGCTGGCGTTGACCCGGGCTTTGTAGCCGATCGAAGCCCGCACGGAATAGGCATTGCTCAACTGTCCCAACAGTTGTTGATAGAAGGCTTCCTGAGCAGCGCCGGGGTCGGCGTTTTCGTCTTCGAAAACCGGCACCATCCACATCCTGGCAATGGCTGCGAAGGCTTTTTTCACTTTGAGCAGGCGATCAAGGTAATCGCTCTGGTTGAACTGGCCGAGAATCTCCATGGCCGCCGTGAACGAGGGGGTCAGGGTGTCATCGACCTGGCGAAATAGCAGACGTCCCCAGGCATCCAGGTCGATGTCGATAAAGTCCAGGGTACGACTGACTTGCGGCGAGATGCCCGTGCCGGTGGTGTAGTTGTGGATTGGAATCTCTTTGCGCGATTCCAGCGAGTTGGCAATCGGGCGTGGTGCGAAGATCGCCGGTTTGCCGCTGCCTGCTGTATCGATGGCGTAAGCCATGGGTTGAGTCGGGGCCAGACCGATTCGCAGCACCCAAAGCGTGCGCGTGCTCTGGTTGTTGGCGTACCGGTCGCCGCCAGTGGCCACGCTGAACTGCACGCCGGGGACTTGTAGCGCGGCGGTCAAATTCCGGGCGAAGGTATCGAGTACCAGGGTGTTGTTGCTCGACACCGCACTCTGGTCCGGCGCCAGGCGGGTACTGACGTGACGGATTTCGACGTTTGTCGCCAGATCCTCCAGCACCGTGCCTCCTGTCCGCGACAGGCACAGGCAGGCCTCGAGGTTGAATATTTGCGCCGGGTTGAGACTGTTCAGCGGCAGGGCCACGCTCAACGCCAGACTGGCTGCAGGCGCTGGTGCGGTATGACCGAATTTCGCGCGGTCGGCGAGCAGATTCAGAATGCTGCGACTGCCGAACAGCCAGTCCTTTAACCCGCTGATCTGATCGGCTGGCACCGGCAGTCGGGCGCTGTTGCCGCCGGCGTCCGGTTGCAGCAATGAGGTTTGCAGTTCCCAGCGAATACCATTGGGGTCGTTGAGCTGCAGTTGCAATTGACTGAAGACGCGCAACGCGCGCACGGCGCTCTGCTGCACGGTGGAGGTGCGCGACGACGGCTGATCGGGGAAGCTGAAACCGGCCTGTCCGGACACTGCCTTCTGGTCCTGGGTCAGCAGGTTATTGATGGACAGGTTGTAGGGTGAGTCCTGATCCAGGGGATCGACGGTGAGCATCACCGTGCACTGGTCGGCGGCCAGCGTTGCGCTCAGCACCGGCTGTCCGTCGAGACGATAGTTGGCGATGTCTTCGGCGGTGGCGCGCAGCAAGGTGTCGGTGAACTGCACTGCAATGCTGGTCGAGCTTGTTGCGATAGCCTGCAACACGCCTTGGAACTGGCTCAGATCAAAGCCCAGGTTCACCTGCAGCGATGCCTGGTCTGATGTTGCCGGCAGCAACTGCCAGCGGCTCGACACTGAAGGCCACTGGCCGAGTCCGATCAGTGCGTCGCTGTACCCGACCAGCAGTGGCGGATAGTTCAGCGGTCCGGCATGGTCGATGTCCGGGTCCGATAGCCCGGTCAGCAACACGTTACCGTAAAGGTCCTGCCAGTTGAATTCGATCTGCAAAATCTCGCCGATGCCGTTGTAGGGTGAATCGCTGCTGCGGTTCTTTGCAAAGCCTGCGAACGGCACAGCCTGCTGGTAGTTCCAGTCCTTGTCACCGGGAGCCAGGGTGCGTGCGAAGGCAATCTTGTCACGGTTCTGCGGATTGTCCTGAGACGACGTCGGGCCCGCCGGCAAACCCAGATGGCTGGCGTTAAAGCCCTGATTGGCGGCCACCCGATAATTGAGCAGGTTGTAGACATTGAGCAGTAACGCCCTGGCGTAGTCGGCATCGCTACCATTGACGGGTTTGAGCGGAACCACAGGCGGCACCGCGCGCAACGCCGACAAGGTGACCACGCCCGGCGCGCCCGTGGCATTGCGCAGGGTCGGACCGCCCGGGATGCTCAGCGTCTGTCCCTGAAACAATCCTGGTACATTGAGGTTCTGACCCGCCAGGGCAATGACACTCTGGCCGAAGGTGCTGGCGATGACATTGAGAGTGGCGTTGCGGGTTGCGCTGACACTGACCGACAGGGTCGGCAGCCGGATCGCTTGCGGGTAGTTGAGCGGATCCTTGAGCAGATTGCCATTGGCCGCTTGCAGGGCGGTGACGCTGCAACCGAACTGGCCGGCGACGTCAGCCACTGTTTGCGGAGTGCCCGGGGCGATTCGGCAAACGCCTTCGCCAACGGTCAGGATCACGCCGTCGGCAAGCGTCATATCGGCGTTGGCGCTGGCCAGTTCCCCGGCATCCGAGAAGTACCGGTACGCGATACTGGCCAGAGTGTCCTGCGCATTTGCAAGATACGTGTCGGTCGGTGAACGGGCGGGGTCAGCCTCGACGAACAGGGCGCTATTGCTCGCATCGAACGCGTCGCCGGTGACCAGGCTGTTCATGTAATTGCCGATGCGGTTTTGCAAGGTAGCCGATGTCGGCTTGTTGTAGATCAGGATCAGGCTGAGGGTGGCTTCGCCGCGGTCGTTGAACAAGCGATCCGGCAGGCCGCCACCCTGGCGAGCATCGAAGTAATACAGGAAGAAACCGCCGGAGCGGGTGATGCTCGCCTCCCAGAGCAAACGCACAAACTCGCTGGGCGGATTGAGCAGGCCCAGGCCGTTATCCTGCTTCAACAGGGCATTCACGGCCCGTGAGGCGCTGGCGGGAGGGCGTGTTTCGGTTGACAGGTTGACCTGCGCGATGCCCAGCGTGATACCCGCAGGATCCGCTGTTTCGACCCCTTTGGCGATGGGGCCGCTCTGGTCCGGCACATAGCCGATCGACAGGCTGGCAAAGACACCGTCGTTGCCGCCAATCGCTGTCAGCAACCGCTCCAGCAGTTGGATGTCGAGACCATCGGCACCGACGATCTCGTAGGTGCTGGCGCTGGCAGGACTGTTGGCGAGCGCTGGAACCCTTTTCACCGCGAAGCTCAGATTCGAAGCCCAGCCATAGGCGTTGACCGGTTGAGTGCGCGTTGCTCCTGTGGCTTCGTCGTACTGCGCCAGATTGACCGACATTCGCGGATCAATGGCGCGGCTCAACGGATCCGGCAGGGCGCACAAGGCGTCAGGCAGGCGCCACAGGCGCGTTGCGGACACGCCGGATGACGGCGTGCCGTAAGGCAGCTGGACGGCAGTCGCCGCCTGCCAGGTGGTTGGCGAGGAACACGCGTATGTCGCCGGTTTGCTCTCAGCCATGCTGGCTGCGCCCAGATGTTCGAGCGCAATGTCCAGACCCGTGGTGGCGTAGAGGGCGAGGCTGGAGATCCGGTTGGCGTCGTCGCTGCCGGCGGTAATGCTGAGAGTCAGGCTGTCGGTTGGTGCCTTGCTGGCGTCCTGAAACTTGAGCCACGGCACGGTTGCCGAGGTGTTCAGTGACAGCGTGAATGGCGCGCCTGCGCTGATCGTCGGCAGCGCAAATTGCTGGCCGGTGAGAGCGAACAATCCGGCCATTTCCGGCAACTCCAGACCGTTGGCGCCGTTGCGTACCCACATCCCGGGTTTCATCGGCACGATGTTGTCAGTCTGGAGGCGCAGGCCATGCAGGTAATAACGCGAGGCCATGCCGCAAAGGTGTTGCAGTGCATGACTGCGTTGGGCCTCGTTGATCAGTTCGCCAAGGGTGAAGGCCGGGAGATGGGCGATGTCCAGAGTCGGGCAGGCGGTGCCGCCACTGTCCGCGGTCGCGAACAGATCGCTGATGCTGCCGTTCGCCGTTGCCTGTGCGAGGGTCGTCACTGTGGTGCCGTAGAATTGCGCGAGGGCGGCGAGCGTCTGGCCCGAGTTGACTGGTACGCGCATGGCAGGCAATTGCACAATGGCGACCGGCAGGAACAGATCCTGGCGGGCAAGCACATCGGAGCTGTCGATGAATTGGCCGATGCTGACGTTTTTCAGACGGTTGGCCAGATCGCCGAGCGTGTCGCGCGGTTGCACCACCAGTGCCGGCTGACCGCTGAAAGTGATGCTCGCGCCCGGTCGCAGAATGGCCTGTGCGCTGTTGACCAGCGCAAGCGTACGGGCATCGAAACGGCCCTGGTACTGAGTGCGGTTGGCGATGCTGGTAAAGCTGTCGCCGATCTGGCTCTGGCAGGTGACCGCATTGATGCGCAGCGTTGCACCGTCACGCAGCAGTCCAGACAACTGCAGCAAGTTGCTCTGATTGAGCAAATCGGCCAGCAGCACGGAAAAGTGCCGTGCGATGTCCAGCAGACTGTCGCCCGCCAATACGGCGTAATCCGTTTGTTGCGGGTAGCTGATCCGTTGGCCGGCGTTGAGCAGAGTGCTGGCATCGGCGTTGACCGCAGCGAGGGCGAACGGCGTCAGCTCCAGCGTCTGGGCGAGCTGGGCAAAACTGTTGCCGGTTGTCTGGGCATCGACTACCACGGAGGGTCCGACCGTCACCGAATTGCCTGGCGTCAGCGGATGTTCGGCGTTGTCGGCGAACAGTGCACGGCGTTCATACAGATCATGACCGATACCGATGTTCTGGTTGACCCAGCGAACCATTTCGTCAGCGGTCTGGCCGGGTGTGATCGGCAGCTTGAAGTCACGCAGCGCCTCACGCACGGCTTGAACCGTTTGCCGGGCCAATAGCAGCGCGTAATCGGCAAAGATCCACTGCGCCATGGAAAGTGTCTGGCCATTGACCCTGGCCTTGAAGGAGCCGCCGGAGGGGCCTTCCTGCTGTACCTTGATTGCCAGTTCGTCGAAGTAGCTGCGCAGGCCGGCAAGCGCGGCACTGCTGACCTGGTTGTAATCGGCAAAGCGATAATCGCTGCCGGGGTAGTGTTCGCCGTAGGCCGGTATGGTCAGGTGTGCGCCACCTGGCATCGGGAAGAATGTGCCATCGGTTTCGCCTTGTGTTGCGGGTGGCAAACCGACGGTAAATTCGAACTGTCCCTCCAGAAAACGGGCGAAATCCTCGGCATCGATGGGGGTCGGTTGGCTCGCGTCACTGGCCAGCACGCGATCGGCGAGGTCGGCCAGCAGGTCGTCACTTACCGGGGTGGCATCGAGAGTAGCAGAGTCCACCGGATGGCCACACACCGATGCAACGGTCCAGCGCAGGACCATTTTTGCCAACATTTCAAACGGACTGTCGGCCTGGACGCCGGCGGCCTTCAGTGCGGCCGAACTGCGGTCGACATTCGCCGCCGCCACAGAGTCGATGAACAGCATGGCGACATAGCAGGGCAACTGTTGCCCGGATCCCCATTCATCTCGGGCCATGGTCAGGCCGACCGAGGCATAACCGCTCAACATCCCTTTGCTGGCGGCAGGTTGCAGGTTTCCCCACAGTGGTTTCACCTGCGTTCCGGACACGGCCCGCAAGGCCCGCAGACGGCGCTGCGAGGCGCGCGCGCGCAGGTAACGCGTGGTCTCGTTGGGCAGGGTCCATGGGGCTTTGCCACGATTGTCGATGGTGAAGCTCTCTTTGATCCGCATCGAGAAGCTGAACGAGATCTTGATCGAGAACAGCCCCAGATCGATTTTTACGCTGACCGATACATCAACCGATGCCAGCACCGTCATGGCGATGGACACATAGGACTCGTATGTCAGCTCCAGCATCAGGCGAATTTCAACGTTGACGTTGGCCTTGATGATGGCGAAGTCGATGGTGCCGAAGAGTTTGCCGATGATGCCGACGGTGCCGCGCAACCAGAAATAATAGGCACCCTGAATCTGCTTGTCGTTGCTGTCCGGGCCAGTCAACTGGTAGGGGTTGAACTTGGCGATGACCCCTTCCAGGATGCCCACGGCCGTCAGACTGAAGCCAGCGCTCAGAATCCCGTAGCGGATCGACTTGCCGAATCCGACCTGCAAACCGAAACCGAACACCAGCACCGGGTTAAAAGTGCCGTTGGTGATCGTCGGCACCCGGTTAGTAGTGGCGCTGGACAGTTTGCCAAAATAGAAACCCGCCGAACCCAGCACGGGAATCCCGGGATAGATGATCGCTTCGATGGAAAAGGAACGGGTGAAATCGGCGTTCCACGGGAATCCGATGTCTACCTGGAAGTCGCCGTTGGTGTAGACGGCGATGGCGAACACCGGCAGGGTAATCGAGTAGGCGCCGACGCTGATGAAACGCATCACGTCCGGCAGGGTGATTTCTGCCTGGTAGACGCCGACGGTGTCACTGATCTGCCGATACATGATCTGGAAGTCCAGGCCTTTGAAGATTTTCGCCGGTTCGCCTTCCAGAGCGATGCGCAAGCCGTAGATGCGCGGGTCGTTGAAGATCACTTGCAGAGTCACGGCGTAGCCACTGGATTTGGCGACGCTGCGCCCGCCGGTTTGCTCTTCGAGCAGTTCCAGCACGCCTTCGGCGATGTCTTGCGCGGTCTCGTTGAACCCGCGTTCAAGGGTGATTTTCTTGCTGTCGTCGCCCAGTTTGAGCACCCCGAACTCCATGCCCACCAACCAGTCGCTGGAGGCATCGAAGGCGATCTGCGGGATTTTCCCGACTTCGGTGTCCGGCAGACTGCTCATGACGGCGATGGCTTGTTGTACGGTCTGCGCGCTGGCGAACCCCGGCGCGGTGACGTGCTGCCCCAGCGCCAGCAGGCGCAGGTCGAAGTACTTGTTGCCGTTACCCGACGGCGCGGGTGCCGTGCCGGGTTTGCTGGCGTCCCAGGGACCGAGCGTGCTGCTGTCGCCCAAGGCCTTGTCGCCGACATTCCAGGGAAACGAGCCGTTGAGCGTGACCATCACACCACGGTCAGGGCCGGTCGACTGGTAGCCGATGTCGATCCCGTCAATACGGGCGAAGCCCAGGTCGATGGGGCCGATCTTGACGTTGAACGTCACCTTGTTACGGGACTTGTCTTTGCTGTTGAAGATGTACTTGAGGCCAACGTTGCTCAGGTTGATCGAGTCGAGCACATTCCATGGCGCGTCCAGAGTGAAGGCCGTGCCGGTCATCCAGGTAATCATGATTTCGATGACCGAACCCAGCGTGACGTTCTCGGTGAACTGGAGCAACGCCACGCGATCACCGGTGAGCTTGTCGGGACTGCTGACCGAGCCTTGCAGAATGCCCCAGGTAATCCCGTAGGTGTTGACCTTGGGGTCGTAGTTGAACCACACCTTGATGTTGATACCTTGCCAGTTCCAGTCGGTTTCCAGTCGGCCATAGTGGCCGGGAGCGTCTTCGCTCAAGTGCCGCACCGCCGTGCCACCGACTACGCGCAACGAGCCTTTGACCGCCGGTGGCGCAGCGCGATAGCCGCCCTTGAAGCTGGCTGAAACCGACAGCTCGGGAATGAACGGCACTGTCCACGGCGCAGCGGTTTGTGCACTGAACGACCAGGCACTGCCAGTGGTGTTGACGCTCAGGGCCAGTCCCTTGATCTGCAGATTGGCCTGGGTGTTCCAGCCCAGGTAGTGATTGAGCACATCACCCAGCGCCAGCACCTCGGATGTCTGCTTGCCTTCGAATAGCCAACCCTTGCCTTTGCCTTGATAGGCCGCGCTCAACGCGAGGGCGAAGTTGGCGGTGTCCGGCAGGATCACCACCGCGCCGGACAGGCTGACGGCAAAGCTGTTCTTGCCGCCGGCCACGTGAAACCCCATACCGGTGATGGTGAACAGCGTGCTACCGGCAATCGAGATCGGCCAGGTGGACGTGATCGCGGTGGTGACGCTGTAACGACCGGTGGGCGGCAATACTTGCAGGGAAAACTCGCTGACCTGCGCAGCCAGATCGATATCGGCGCCGAACAGTTTGACCAGGTCACTGAGGTCGATCCTGCCGCTCGCCAGCCGGCCGCTGACCTGGAAGTCCGGGTATTGGGCGTTGATGACAACCGTACCCTTTCCGATGCTGAATGCGCCCACCGCGTTCATCAGCACGCTGCGGTTTTTCAAGTCGGCGGGGCTCAGTACGGTGACCGTCAACGTCGGAGTGACACTGATCGCCGGCGAACTGACAAGCGTCCAGGGTGCGTTGGTGCTCATGGTGAAGCTGCTGCTGGTCAGCGATCTGGCGCCGGCATCGAACGCAAGCTGGCTTTGTTTGAGGCCGACACCGGCTAACGCATTGAGCGGGGCTGGCAACACCTGGACCAGATTGACCCCGCCGGCCATCTGGAAGAACGTCGCGATGCCTGGATAGGGTTTGGAGAAGTCTCCAGTGATTCGCCACAGGTTGTTGTAGACCGGATATCCGACGCTGATGGTCATGCCGGTACCGATGATTTTCGCGCGCATTGCGCCTTGAACCGGAATTTCTGCTTCAGTCACGCGCATGTCGAAACCGGGTTCTTCAAAGCCCAGCCACTGCGCTCCGTCCAGAGCCCAGTTAGCGTTGGCGCGGCAGCTCAGATCCGAGACGACCATACCGTTGGCCATCGAGAATGACAGTTGCAGGTCGAATCCCAGCTTGAAGGCGTCGGTCGTGGCGTTGCTTAGCACGACTCGAGTGACCTGATTGTTGCCGCCTGTTTCGCTGACGATATCGGCTTTGGCAATCTTCAGGTTGAAGCTCGAACCGGTGATCGAACCGTAATATCTGGCCAGCTTCGAGTTGGGCAGCGCCTTGATCAGATCGAGTTGGTCTGCACTCCAGGCCGTGGTCAATTGCTGGTAAATCGTCGCCAGTGGATCCGTCGCTGCATTGGCTTTGAGCAACAGCAGCGAAGGGTCGATGCGAGCGCTGATGACCCCGTGAATATAGGTGCAGCCGAGCAGGAATTTGTCGTGGATGTCTTGCTGGTAGAAGTCTCTGAGGCTATTGAAGTAATCGCACAGAGCGGTGGTCCCGCTGGCGACACTCTTGAGCATTGTGCCCAACGCAGCGGCATTGTCGGCAAATGTGCTGATGGGCAACTGTTCGGTATTGATAATTTCGCCAAGGCTTACCGTGACGTTTTTCGCAATCGTCGCGCATTGGCGGGAAATGACGCTATGGTTCTGCTCGGCAAACTCCAGCGACGGATAGTTGAACGGGGTGATGGTGTCGCGCGGGATTTGCAAGTAGGCGCGGCCTTGGCTGATCACCAGGCTGGAGGTTCCCTGACCTTCGAACACACAGGGCAATTGGGCCTGGCTGAAAAACGCGTTGTACACGGCACTGGGGACGGATCCCATGAGTATCAGCAGAATCTTTTTGTCGGCCAGGCCAGCAATGGTTTGTGCCAGAGCGGGTGCATGGGTCGAGTCGGGAATGAATATGAAGTCGTCGGCGTATGAGGTGTCCGGCCACCGGTCGTATACGGCGGTCACCAGCAGATCGATACGCGTATTCAGCGCAACGTCACCTTCGGTGTTGTAGTCGCCGCGCAAAAAATCGCGCAGGGCGTCGCGTCCTGCACGGAACGCTGTCAGCGTCGCTACAAGACCGTTGATGTCACGATGGAACACCGGCATCACGATCGGCTGCGGGAACTGCGGCCAGCTATGTAACTGGCGTTGCGCTGTCAGAATGTTGAGCAGGATTTCTCCTGATTTGAATTGCGGATGGTGCAGGCCGTAAACCGGTTGGGTCCTGATCGTCGGCCGCAGAGCCAGCGCATCGAACAGGACGTGGGCGGCGGCAGTGCGGTCCGCCAGCGTCTGGTCGTAGGTCTGGGTGGTTTCATACCAGAGCCATGTGGCATTGGGGACGGTTTGAACTCTTTGGGGGTCGAAGTAGTAAGCGAGCTGATTGAAGATATCGTTCTGCTCACCGATGTCGATCAGATGTTCATCGGCAGGGATCCGGTCGTTGATTTCGATCCGGTTGACTTCGTAGTGCTCCTCGCCATCGCCACCGTCTTCGATATCTGCGGTATAACGCCAGGCAAACGGCTGCAGACGCAGGAAATAATCAGTGTTGAGCGCGTTGGCCAGGTTATGGGTTTCGGGCATTTCATCTTCATCGTCGGCTCCACCGGTGATGCCGAAAGCCAAAGGCGCGAGATCGAGATCGTCGGCGTACTGGACAAAGCGGATGTCGTTGCAGGTGCCGTATCCGATCACGGCGTTATTGATATCGTCAGGATTCAGGCCCGTCAGCATGGTCGCCAGTTTGCGCGGCGTGCTGACTCCATCATCGCTGGCCCGGTACACCACGGTGACGCGGCCGGCATAGCCACTGACATCGATCAGGCGCTTGAGCACGTGCACACTGCTGGCCTGGTGGCCGAAGTTCGGCGTGCCGTCGACGTAAACGCGGATCTCCAGGAGCGTCAGCAGGTAAGCCTTGAAGAGCCTGATGCCTTCCTCGGTGAAATGCGTATTGACGGTATCGCCCGCCATCAGGGTGTCGAGCAGATCCTTGAACTTCATGAGGCTTCTCCCTGTTCAATTGGATTGACGTGGCTGCTTGCCAGTCAGGTCGCGGGGTTCCGGGCTGTCCTGCATATCGCCTGGCAACAGCGTCGTCGAATGAACCAACGCCTTGTCGGCGTCCTTGCGGTACATCGCATACCACCCCAACCCGGACGGCTTGCCGTCGCTCTGCGGGTTGCCGAACAGGTAGAACAGAGTCGAGCCGCCCGGTGGAATCTTCAGCAGGCCAAAGAACTTCAGGGCGATGTCGGTCAGTTGCAGCAAAAAGGAATGGCGGTCTGCATCGAAGCCCAGGCGGATCTGGCCGATGGACAGTTTGAGCACGCTTTGCAGGCTGATCAGCCGGGCTCCGCCGCCGGTGCCGGGCAGTTGGATACCGATGCTGGCCTTGAAACGGTCATCGCCGATGCTGTCGCTGGACCAGGCTACCAACAGGGTCGAAGTCAGGCCGACATTGCCGGCCAGTGCACCGGGTGTGCCCATGTTTACCTGCAGTTGCAGACCGTACCAGTTGCCGCCGTCGACGCCGCCGAATGGCGCATCGGGAATCACCGGCAGATAACCGGCCTGGCCCGGAGTGTGTTGCTCGTCGCCGCTGACCAGACCCTGCAATTGCAGCGCGAAGTTGCTGAACAGACTGTCTGCTCGCGGCGTGCTGTTGGTCAGGTCAAAGCGGATGTCCTTACTGACGAAAGTCAGTGTGCGGGCTTCCTTGGCATTGCCGGGGAAGTCCAGCAGCAGCCCCAGGTTATTGAAACTCAAACCTTGCCGCAGATTATCGTTGCCGGCCGGACTGCCGAACGAGAACACATCGAACACTTTAGTCGTGGCTGGGGCCTCGCCGTCGGCGGGCAGGGTGAAAGTCACGGCCTTGAAGTCGATGAAGCCTTGCAAGCCGATCCACGAACTGATTTGCCCGGCGGTGGCATTGCGAGTGGTCATTTGCGCGTTGGTGATCTCGATTTTATTGATCACGTTGCTGTTCAGATAAAACGTGCTGTCGTCCTGACTGCTCAAACTGTAGACAGGCTGGCCGTTGTTGTTCTGATAGGTGCCGCTGAGAACGATGGCATTGTAGGGGTTGCCGCCGTTGCCCATCCGGCTCACGGGCGTGCCGAACAGGCGATTGAGGGTGATCTGCGAATAACTCTCGAAGTTTTTTATTGCCGTGTTGGCAAACAGCACTTTGAGGGTCAGCACCCGGAAGTCGTAGTCGGCGCCTGCAGGAGGGGGCAGTGGCTGTACAGGCTCGCCAGCGGCGGGGGCGACGAAATCGGGATCAACGTAATGGATCAGGCCGAACATGGAACTGGAGCTTTGCAGGGCAATTTGCGTGGCCTGCGGATCGTTCTGCACCTGACTGATCTCAATGCCGAAGTGGTGGGCGACAAAGTTCTCCGGTGTGGTCATGCCCGCCGCCATGCCCGCCAGATCCTTGGGCAGTTGGGTGTCCACACGCAGGATCAGAATGCCGGTCCAGTTCGGATCTCGGGCAATACGATTGAAGTGCTCGAAGTATTCGCCATCGGTGTCGGCCGCTGCCTGTTCGAAGTAGCGTTGCAGCCAGAACGACAGGGTGACCAGCTCCATCACATCCGGCGGTCCCGGAGGTTGCCCGACACTGCCCGGGGGCACATCGCTGGGGGCTGCAAATACATTGCCCTGGGTCCATTGGTCGGGGGAACTGAGCAGGCTGGCAGCGCGTGTCGCGTCGCTGCTCGGGTCAAACAGTGCACCCTGGCGACCCTTGATGATCATGACATTGCGGTAGTCGTCGTAACCGTTGCGTCCGACATCGGCCTGCAGGTTCCAGGACTCGATGTTCATGCTGTTGCCGAAGGCCGAACCACCCAGTTGCGTGCTGTTGGCAATAACCATGAATTGCTGTGGTGTCTGAAAGGCTTGTTGGAGCAGAGGCGTCGGATTGAGAAAGGCCATCTCCATCGCCGGTTGCGCGAAGTTTTTTCCCAGCAGGATTTTGCTCCAGCGGCCATCGCTTTCGATGGTGGCGAGCAGCCCCATGGGGGTGGTCATGACCTGTTGGCCAGTGGGGGCGAGTGCGGTCATTGCACGATTGACCGCGACTTTTGGTTCACCGCCCAGCCGTTCGCTGCGCAGCGGCCCCAATACTTGCTGTTCGAAAGCGATGATTTGCGCCGAAGAATAATTCTCGATGCCGTCTCCACTGCTGACCCCTGCGTAAGGTGCCAGGGGAAAAGCTGCCGTGCTTTGCGCCAGGGTGATGCCCGGTTCCATCGCTCCGAACAGTTGTGGGTAGCGATGGTGGGTTATGGCATCGCGGCCATAGAGTGTTGCGCCTTTGGGCTGACAGACATAGTCGCCGCCGGGTTGATCCTGTTCCGTCAGCAGCCTCACCCACGAGGTTCCAAGCGACGCGCTCAGCAGTGGCGCGTCAGGATCCAGAGGCGGGCCCACGGGGGAAGCTTTGGCAAATGGAAACCGTTCGGCGAAGGCGCACTGATTTTGCAGGAAGCGCAGACGATCGGCGGGGTTGCCTTGGGATCCGGGACGGAACACCAGATATTCAGTACCGAGGAAACCGCACATCAATGACTGGGTCGCCGCCTGCGGTGCATCGGGAACGCTGAGTGCGAAGTCACCCACCGGCGCGAGCTGGAACGCATTGTGGCCGAGGCTGTCAGGCTGGCTGCCGAGCATGAAGACCAGTCGCGCCGTGTCAGCGCCGTTCTTCAGCGGGTGCAGGAAAACGGCCTGGCCAGACGGCGTGCTGTAGTTGGAAACGAGGACGGTCTCGCTGCGTCCCGGGTTCAACGTGACGCCGTTGAAGTACAGTGCGGTGCGGTCGTCGGCGTATTGATTGAGCGGGTCACTGGGGTCAATCGTTGCGTCAAAACCAATCTGATCGGTTGCACTGGGCAGGTTGCCGCTGGCCAGTGGCAGCCACAGTGCAGTTGCCGCAGTGTCGCTGTCTGCAGGTGGCGCGATGGCGAACTGCAGGCCCCAACTGAAGATGTCGTGCAACGCCTGGCGCTGGATGTAATACCAGAATCCGATGACACCGCGGGTTGTACCGGTGCAGGGGATGGTTGCCTCTTCGGCGGGGGCGGCGAGCGCGGGGTCAAGATTGGAAAAACGGATGCGGGCCGCGCTCAGTTTCAGAGAGACCGCATCATCGGACAATGCCACTTGCGCGCCGTTATCGACAGTCAGGCTGAAGGACGACAGCAGCGGCGCATCCAGTGCGTTGGTGACAAACTTCCCGCCGGGATCAAGCCCTAGCAGTGCGGTACCAGTGTCCGTGACGCTGAGCGGATCGCGAAGCCAGACAATCCCTCGAGACGGGCCGGCACGGCGCACCACACCCAGCACATCTTCGACAAATGTCGCAGCGTTCTGCGCGGTGAGGCCAGGGTTGCCGGCAGAGAAAACGAATGTGGCGCAAAGTTGAATGTTGTTCAGTGCATCAGCCAATTCGATGCCGGTCAGTGGAGTGGGAGCGGGAAGCACAAGGAACAGATAGTCCTTGCCGCTGACCGCCGTAAACAGCTGTTGATTGAACAAAGGGCTGAAGAACGCCATGGCATTCGTCTCCACAGAACCCGAAGTGAAGAGAGGGCCATAAACGGCCCTCTCTGATTGGCTGTCAGACGCTGAAAGTCAGGGTCGCGGCCATTGCAGTCAGACCAAGATTCCCCGGGTTGCTGGAGTAACCGCTGGTGTAGAGGGCGACTGTGTAGGTCGAGCCTCGACCGATGTTCAGGTTGTTGATGAACGCTACGCCGCTGTTGGTATTGACCGTAACGGCATTGAGATACGTCGGCGGGAGGCTATAAGACGCCACATTGCCTTCCCAGACGCCGATCCAGGCACCGTTGGATTGAGGGGTTTCGCCGTTGGGAAGGATGAAATTTATCGACAGTGAGGTGGTGCCGATGTTGGCAACGCTCAGCGAACTGAGCACATTGACGTTGGGTCCCTGGCCTGTCTGTGGAATGAAAACGGTAGAGCACGCATTGCCCTGAGCTTGCCCGGAAGTCAGTGCAGGGCCGACGCAGTAGGCGACGATGTAGCTATTGTTGGTGATTTGCAGCCCTGGAATGTTGAGTGTCCCGGATTGAGTGTTGGACTTGACCGGGTAGGTTGCCAGGGGGGTCTGATTGAACGGGATCTGTGCCTGGTTCTGCCAGATAGCGATGTAGTTGCCATAGCTGCTTGGTTGGTTGCCGGGCAGTGTGTCGTAGTTCACGTTGATGTTATGGGCATCAAGCACTTGCGCGGTTACCTGGGTTTGGATAAGCGTTGGCGCGGCGGCCTGAAGTTCCTTGGGATTTGCACTCATGACTTGCCTCCTGCAATGGCGCCTTGCGGACGCCGGTTATCGGAAAGGGAAGTCCCTCTCCGGATCTCCTTGACCGGACGTGCGCTCTGGAAGAAGCACGTCCGTGATGTCTATTCGGCCACGGTAAAGGTCAGCATCGCCGCGGCGGTGCGCTGCTCCGGATGACCGGGCTGGCCGGTGAAGTAGGCGAGGGTGTAGGTGCCGTTCACGGCCAGGTCCAGACCGTTGAACGCCACGGTGCCTTCGGTGGCGTCATCGGGAATATCCAGTTTTGCCAGCGGCGCGGTGGGGTTATAGGGCGACATATAGCCGCGCCATAATCCGACCCAGTTGCCATAGGTGTGCGGTAGATATCCGTTGAGCGTCTGGTAGTTCACCGACAGGGTGTTGGTGGTGACGTTGCTGATAGCAATCTGAATGTAATGGGGCGCCGGTTCCGGGCCGCTGGCGCTGATCAAGGCACTGGCGGCAATGTTCGAGACATTGGGACCGGTGCCGTAGCCGAGCACGTAACTCAGGCGTCCGATGGAAACTCCGGAAAGCACCACGGTGCCGGATTCACTGTTCTGGGGAATGGTGATGCGCGCCAGCGGCTCGGCTTGCCAGGGGATGACGCTGGATGCCCAGATTGCCACGAAATTTTCGTTGCTCAGTGGGCGATTCGCCGGGAGTGAGTCATAGCGCACCGTTACCGTTTCGGAGGTGAAATGCACCACGTTCAGCTGAGTCACCAGCAGTACGGGGGATCCGAGGGAAATAGACAGCAGACGACCGGCCATAAGCCTGTGAACTCCTTTCACGACTTGCCACCTTTGAGAGACTCAAATAGATCCGGCTTACGCTATGCAAACGCACGTTATGACCACCGCTGGCGGTGTTTTACGTGGTTTTTGGAGATCACCAATGACGGCCCGCTATTGGTGTGATTCAGACGCTGCTCTGTCGAATGTCACTACAACATAGTGCAGGGCCAAGTGATGTCAAGATGACAGTGTTACCGTTCGGCGGGCGGCTGCCGGTTGCCCGGGGTTGGGCTCATCCTGAGGGCCTGAAGCGTGCTCAATCCACCGGCCATACCTGCTGATCACCGATGACAAAAATCCTGCAGTCGGCATCTTTTTCCACCGGATAACCGCCGGTGAATGCGCCGAAGGCAGGTAACAGACTCAGACGACCACCCAGCCGGAAACACGCCAGGCGCAAACTTTGCCGCCCCCGTCCATTGAGCCGATAGACCGGATGCACGTGCCCCGCCAGCACGTGGCGTTCGGGGTGTGGATCAGGTTCGTGTTGCAAGGCGAATGGCCCGAGCAGCAGCGGCTCGGGGACCACGCGGATGTTCAGCGATGCCGGTGGGTCGCCAGCGCGCTTGTCGTGGTTGCCGCGAATCAACGTCATCGGCAGATTCGCGTGACGTGCACGCCATTCAGCCAAGGCATTCAGTGTGCCCACCGCGTGCGAACCGGGGCCGTGGAGGAAGTCGCCGAGGAAAATCAGCTGCCGGCAAGGCAGCTTCGCCAGCAGACGGTCGAGCACCGCGATGTTCGCCGCCGTGGTGCCCAGCGGCACTGGCTGACCGAGGCTGCGATAGGCCGCGGCCTTGCCGAAGTGCACGTCGGCAATCAGAAGGGCCTCTTGCGCCGGCCAGTACAGGGCTTTTTCCGGCAGCAACCAGAGTTCTTCGCCCGCCAGACGCACTGGATAGCCGCTGCTCATCAGGCGTTACCCTTGTCGGCGGATTTCTCCAGGTCGCCGACCATCCGTCTGATGCGATCGGCGAGCTTTTCCGAGCTCATGCTTTCACGCATGCGCTCCACCAGCAGCGGAAAGCCCAGCGGCGTAGGGCGTTTGATCAGGTGCAGGTCCAGTTTCATCCCGTTGATCCCTTCCAGTGTCTGTTCCAGACGACGAATATCCAGCTCTTCGCGCAGGACTTCTTCCCCGGCCTGGGCCAGCAGCAGGTTGTCGGCGTCGTATTGCTTGAAGACTTCAAAGAACAACCCGCTGGAGGCCTGCACCTGACGCGTGCTTTTCGGCGCGCCAGGGTAGCCGGCGAACACCAGCCCGGCGATCCGCGCAATTTCACGGAAGCGCCGCAGCGCCAGTTCTCCGGCATTGAGGCTGGCCAGTACATCGTCCAGCAGATGCAGCGGGCTGAGCAGCGCGGCATCGAGTTGCTCAGACCAGTCGACCGGCGTGGCGCTGAGCAATTCCAGGCCGTAATCGTTCACCGCGATCGAGAACGTCAGTGGCTGGCGCTGGCTCACCCGCCATGCCAACAGGCTGGCGAGACCCAGATGCACCTGGCGTCCGGCAAACGGGTAGAGGAACAGGTGCCAGCCCTCGCGGGACTTCAATACTTCTGCCAGCAGGTTATGGGTGGTGGGCAGCCCCGACCAGCGCGCCTGGGTTTGCAGCAACGGTTGCAGCGCGTGCATTTCCGGTCCGGCAAATTCCCCCTGCGCAGCAGCACTGAAGCGGCTGACCACCGCGGCAGCCAGCTCGTTGGAGAGCGGCATGCGTCCGCCATTCCAGCGCGGCACGGCGGCTTTTTTCGCCGTGCTGCGTTTGACGTAAGCGGTCATGTTTTCCACCCGCACCAACTCCAGCAGACGCCCGGCAAACAGAAAGCCGTCGCCCGGTTTCAGCCGCGCAATAAAGCCTTCTTCGACGCTGCCCAGTTGCTTGCCGCCGCCTCCCTTGCTCCAAAACTTCAGATTGATGCTCGCGTCGCTGACGATGGTGCCGATGCTCATGCGATGCCGGCGGGCGAGGCGTGCATCGGGTACGCGCCACACGCCGTGTTCGTCCGGCTCGACCCGGCGGTAATCCGGATAAGCCGTCAGAGAAAGCCCACCGTGGCGTACGAATGCCAGTGCCCAGGCCCAATCCGCCGGCGTCAGGTCGCGATAGGCCCAGGCGCCACGGACCTCTTCGTACAGCTCCTCGGGAATAAACCCACCGCCCAAGGCCATGCTGACCAAATGTTGTACCAACACATCCAGTGGTTGGTGCGGCGACAGACGCGGTTCGATGCGCCGCTGCTCCACGGCATCGCGTGCGGCGACGGCTTCGATCAGCTCCAGGCTGTGGGTCGGCACCAGCGTCACCCGTGAGGTGCGGCCCGGCGCGTGACCGGAGCGTCCGGCCCGCTGCATCAGCCGCGCCACGCCTTTGGCCGAGCCGATCTGCAGCACCCGCTCCACCGGCAAGAAGTCCACGCCCAGATCCAGACTCGAGGTGCAGACCACCGCTTTCAGCTGGCCGTTTTTCAACGCTTGCTCGACCCAGTCGCGGGTGTCACGGGACAGTGAGCTGTGGTGCAGCGCGATCAGCCCGGCCCAGTCTGGCCGTGCTTCGAGCAACGCCTGATACCAGATTTCCGACTGCGCGCGGGTGTTGGTGAACACCAGGCTGCTGGCGCAGGCGTCCAGTTCAGCGATCACTTGCGGCAGCATCTTCAGGCCGATGTGCCCGGCCCAGGGAAATCGCTCGATGGCGGGTGGGATCAAGGTGTCGACCTGCAGCGTTTTGTCGCTTTGGCCTTGCACCGTCACGCCGCCGCCCTGTGGGATCAGTACCTGTTCGGCGTGGGATTGATTACCGAGTGTCGCGGAAACGCCCCACACGATCAGCTCGGGCTGCCAGTGGCGCAAGCGTGCCAGCGCCAGTTGCAGTTGCACGCCGCGCTTGTTGCCGAGCAGTTCGTGCCATTCATCGACGACGATCATGCGCAGGCTCGATAGCGCGGTTTTGGCATCGGCGCGGGCGAGCAGCAGGGTCAGGCTTTCCGGGGTGGTGATCAGTGTGGTTGGCAGGCGCCGGCCTTGACGGGCGCGTTCGGCGCTACTGGTGTCGCCGGTGCGCAGGCCGATGCTCCACGGAATCTGCAAGTCGCTGAGCGGCGCTTGCAGGGCTCGGGCGGTATCGGCGGCGAGGGCGCGCATCGGCGTGATCCACAACACGGTCAGTGGTTCGGCCGGGGCTTTGCGTTTTTGGGGGGCTGTGGCGGGTGGCTTCGTGCGGGCGAAGCGGTTGAGTGCCGCGAACCACACGGCGTAGGTTTTACCGGCGCCGGTGCTGGCGTGGAGCAACCCCGACTCACCGCGTTTGACGGCGGCCCACACCTGCTTTTGAAAGGCGAACGGCTTCCAGCCGCGTGCGCTGAACCAGGTTTTTGCGAGGTCGGGAAGTTTCGCCATGCCGGCTGCGCGCGCTCTGGAAGTGTTCTTCCAGTGACCACACCGACGTACGAAAGGTTTAAAAACACCGCAATCTCAATGTAGGAGCTGCCGCAGGCTGCGATCTTTGATTTCAAAGGCAACATCAAAAGATCGCGGCCTGCGGCAGCTCCTACAGGGGGATTCGCGGTTACTTGAGGTTACCGCTCAGGAACTGCTTCAGCCGCTCGCTCTTCGGGTTGCCCAGCACGTCTTCCGGCGCGCCTTCTTCTTCCACCAGCCCCTGATGCAGGAACAGCACCTGGCTGGACACCTTGCGTGCAAAACTCATTTCGTGCGTCACCATGATCATCGTCCGGCCTTCCTCGGCCAGCCCCTGAATCACTCGCAACACTTCGCTCACCAGCTCCGGGTCGAGTGCCGAGGTCGGTTCGTCGAACAGCATCACTTCCGGCTCCATCGCCAGCGCCCGGGCGATCGCCACCCGTTGTTGCTGGCCGCCGGAGAGAAACGCCGGGTACTGATCGGCGACCCGCGCCGGCAGGCCGACCTTGTCCAGGTAACGGCGGGCGCGGTCTTCAGCCTCCTGCTTGCTGCAACCGAGCACCCGTCGTGGGGCCATGGTGATGTTTTCCAGCACGGTCATGTGGCTCCACAGGTTGAAGTGCTGGAACACCATCGCCAGGCGCGTGCGCAGGCGTTGCAGTTCATTCGGGTCGGCGACGTGCATGCCGTGGCGGTCGGTGACCATGCGGATCGCCTGGCCGTCCAGGCTCATGGCGCCGTCGTTGGGTTGTTCGAGGAAGTTGATACAGCGCAGAAACGTGCTTTTGCCTGAGCCGCTGGCGCCGATCAGGCTGATCACGTCGCCAGTCCTGGCCTTGAGCGAAACGCCTTTGAGCACCTGATGGTCGCCATAGCTTTTGTGCAGGCCTTCAACGGTCAATTTGTACATGGGACAGACATCCTCAAGGCGAAAGTAGGTAGCCGCTGCGATAGGCTTCGGCGCCCGCCACGTGGGCGATCACCATGCCGGCAGTGGCCATGCGCCGCAGCGAGCGGGCGTACAGCAGGCCGGCGGCAGAGCAATGAATGGGGGTGACCCGGTCGTGGATCGGGTCGATGATTTCGGCAATCTGTTGTCCGGCCTGCAGGTATTGCCCGGCCGTGGCGGTGTACACCAGCAAGCCGCCCACCGGCGTGGTCACCGGTTCGACACCGGCCAGCGGTGTGGCGGGGAAGGGCAAGGGCGGCTGCGGCTTGGTCTCGCCGACGATTGCATCGAACTGGATCAGGTAATCGATCAGTGCCTGGCAATCACGGCTGGCCATCGGATGATTGACGTCACCCTGGCCGCGCAATTCGACGGTCACCGAGAAACTGCCCAGCGGAATCTCGAAGTGTTCGCCAAAGCGCTCCTTCAGTTGCCACCACAGCAGGGTGAAGCATTCGTCGAACGACTGGCCGCCGGAGTCGGTGGCCAGCAGGCTGGCCTGAGACTCGATGTAACGCGCCAGTGGCTCGACCTGCGGCCACGCCTCGGGGGTGGTGTAGAGGTGCACCACGGATTCGAAATCGCAGTGCAAGTCCAGCACCATGTCGGCATCGCACGCCAGCCGTTGCAGGGTCAGGCGCTGGGATTGCAGTTGCGTGGCGGGTGTCTGGCGAGCGAGGGCGTTGCGCAGGCTGGCGCGGATCAGCTCAAGGTTGCGTTGCGGGTCAGCGCTCAGTTGGCCTTCGATGTCATTGCCGATTTCTTCGCTGAGGTCGATGAACCAGCGATTGAAATTCTGCCCGCTTTCCATCTCGTAGCGGCCCAGTGGCACGTCCATCAGCACTTGTTCGAGGCCGACCGGATTGGCCACCGGCACCAGCACGATCTGGCTGCGCAGGCGCCCGGCGGCTTCCAGCTCCGCCAGGCGCTGCTTGAGGTGCCAGGCCACGAGCATGCCGGGCATTTCGTCGGCATGCAGCGAGGACTGGATGTAGACCTTGCCTTGGGCCTGCTCCGGGCCGAAGTGGAAGCTGTGGATCTGTCGTGCGGTCCCCGGCACCGGGGCCAACAGGTCATGGATCTGGTGTCGCATTACAGGTTTTCCTAGTGGGACGGCCCGAGGAAGGCCAGCCATCGGCGTTCGGCGAGGCGGAACAGGCCGACCAGCGCAAAGGTAATGGTCAGGTAGATCAGCGCGGCGATGCCGAACGACTGGAAAGTCAGGTAGGTCGCCGAGTTGGCGTCCCGTGCGACTTTCAGGATGTCGGGAATGGTCGCGGTGAAGGCCACGGTGGTCGAGTGCAGCATCAGGATCACTTCGTTGCTGTAATACGGCAACGAACGGCGCAGCGCCGAGGGCATGATCACGTAGGCGTACAGCTTCCAGCCGGTCAGGCCATAGGCCTTGGCCGCTTCGACTTCGCCGTGGTTCATGCTGCGGATCGCCCCGGCGAAAATCTCCGTGGTGTAGGCGCAGGTGTTCAGGGCGAACGCCAGGATCGTGCAGTTCATCGCATCGCGAAAGAAACTGTCGAGCAGCGGCTGCTCACGCACGGCGGCGAGGCTGTAGATGCCGGTGTAGCAGATCAGCAACTGGATATACAGCGGCGTGCCCCGGAACAGGTAGGTGTAGAACTGCACCGGCCAGCGCACATAGAAGTGCGACGAGACTCGGGCAATCGACAGCGGGATCGACACCAGGAAACCGATGAAGATCGAGGCGCTGAGCAGCCACAGGGTCATCGCCAGCCCGGTGATGTTGGTGCCGTCGGTATAAAGGAAGGGTTTCCAGTATTCCTGCAGGAGTTCGATCATCGTACGGCCTCCCGTGCGCCCGCGGCGTAACGGCGCTCGAGCCAGCGCAGGATGACGTTCGAAGCACTGGTGATCAGCAGATAGATCAAGGCGGCGAGTACCAGGAAGTAGAACAGTTGATAGGTGCTTTTACCGGCGTCCTGCGCGGCTTTGACCAGGTCGGCCAGGCCGATGATCGACACCAGTGCGGTGGCCTTGAGCATCACCATCCAGTTGTTGCCGATGCCCGGCAGGGCGAAACGCATCATTTGCGGGAACACCACGAAGCGAAAGCGCTGGCCGCGTTTGAGGC
Source organism: Pseudomonas sp. 86_A (assembly GCF_017491705.1). Lineage (NCBI taxonomy): Bacteria > Pseudomonadati > Pseudomonadota > Gammaproteobacteria > Pseudomonadales > Pseudomonadaceae > Pseudomonas > Pseudomonas sp. 86_A. Next base: position 159,897 of record NZ_JAFGYS010000015.1, read on the forward strand.
CGTAGGCGGTCGCAGCTTCCACCTGACCGCGCGGCACGGCAAGGATCGCCCCACGGAAGGTTTCGGTGAAATACGCACCATAGATGAAGCCCAGGGTGATCACCCCGGCGGTGAAGGAGTCGATTTCGATGTAGTCCCACTCCATGACATCGGTCAGGGCGGTCAGCCAGGTTTGCAGGCTGTAGAAGATCAACAGCATCAGCACCAGGTCCGGCACCCCGCGGATCAGCGTGGTGTAGAGCTGGGCAGGCAGGCGCAGCAGTTTGGATTTCGACAGTTTGGCACTGGCGCCCAAGAGACCGAGCAACACGGCCACCAGCAGCGACAACGCCGACAATTTGATGGTCATCCAGGTGCCTTCCAACAGCAACGGGCCGAAGCCCTTGAGGCTGAAGGCGGAGAGCCCCAGATTTTGTAAGAGGTTTTCGAACATAAATCAGCAACCTGAGCGAACGGAAAAGGCGCCCATCGCGTGATGGGCGCCAGGGCATTATTTACCGCTGTACAGATTCAGATCGCCAAAGTGTTTCTTTTGAATCTCGGCGTATTTGCCGTCATCGTGTAACGCTTTGATACCTTTATCTAAAAGCGCCTTCAGCTCTTTGTTACCTTTCTTAATACCGACAGCGGTTTTGGCGGGCAGCAATTCGCTGTCGACCGGCTTGCTGACTTCGTAGTTGGCCCCATCAGGCGACTTCAAAAAGCCCAGTTCGGCTTGCAGCATGTCCTGGATCGAAGCGTCGAGGCGGCCGTTTTTCAGGTCGGCGTACACTTGGTCCTGGTTGGCGTAAGCCTGGATTTTCACCCCGGCCTTTTCCAGAACGGCCTTGGCGTAGGCTTCCTGGATGGTGCCTTGCTCGTAACCGACGGACTTGCCCTTGAGCGAAGCGACGTCATCGCTCAGGCCGGAACCCTTCTTGAACACGTAGGAAGTCGGGCCGGAGAACAGCTCGCTGGAGAAGTCGATCGCCTTTTCACGGGCCGGGGTCACGGTCATCGACGAGATCACACCGTCGAATTTGTTGGCGTTGAGGCCCGGAATCATGCCGTCGAAGTCGCTTTCAACCCATTTGCACTTGACCTTCAGCTCGGCGCAGATCGCGTTGCCCAGGTCGATGTCGAAGCCCACCAGGCTGCCGTCGGCCGCTTTCGACTCGAACGGTGCGTAGGAAGGATCAACGCCAAAACGCAGCTCTTTGTATTCCTTGGCCAGCGCGGAGCCGGCAGCCATGCACAACGCCAGTGCAGAAAGGGTCAGCAATGCTTTTTTCATTATTCAATCCCTAAGAACCAATATGAGCGCTTGTGGCGCAGAATTATTGTTACTGGAACGCGTACGACCTATAGAAAGTAGCAATTTCCGAACCAGAGTCCCGAACAAGTGTTTTAAAAGGTTGGGGGAGGGAGCAGCGGGAGGGATTGGTGCACGGAAATGGGCGTTGGGAAAGGGCTGCACCATTTCGGGTCGTGTGCGGGATTTGTGGGCGTGAAATTTCCTGTGGCGAGGGAGCTTGCTCCCGCTCGGCTGCGCAGCAGTCGCAAACCTGTCAATGCCCTATGCAATGCCAGGGAGTGCTGCGCCCTCCAGCGGGAGCAAGCTCCCTCGCCACAGGATTTCATTCAGTCAAAGGTGATAAATGTCCTGGGAAACCGGGTCAGGCCAGCAAGTCCTGCAGTGTCGCCAGGCTATCGGCCTCATCCACGCTCTTGTCCTGGCGCCAGCGCAGCATCCTCGGAAAACGCACGGCAATGCCGCTCTTGTGCCGTCGCGACAGGGCGATGCCTTCGAAACCCAACTCGAACACCAGACTCGGCTTGACGCTGCTGACCGGGCCGAATTTTTCCACGGTGGTCTTGCGCACGATGCTGTCGACCTGGCGCATTTCCTCATCGGTCAGCCCCGAATAAGCCTTGGCGAACGGCACCAGCGCCCGTTGGCTGGAGTCGGGCGGGCCGTCCCATACCGCGAAGGTGTAATCGCTGTACAGGCTGGCCCGGCGGCCATGCCCGCGCTGAGCGTAGATCAACACCGCATCGACGCTGAACGGGTCGACCTTCCACTTCCACCACACGCCCATGTCCTTGGTCCGGCCCACGCCATACAGCGCATCGCGGGCCTTGAGCATCATGCCCTCGACCCCCAGCCGGCGCGAGGCTTCACGCTGGCGCGCGAGATCGAACCAGTCGCTGCCGGTGAGAACCGGTGAGGGCAGTAACACCGGGTTGTTACCGTGGGCGATCACCTCTTCCAGTTGCGCGCGCCGTTCGGCTTGCGGGCGGTTGCGCCAGTCTTCGCCTTGCCATTCCAGCAAGTCGTAGGCGAGCACTACCACGGGCAGATCTTCGAGGATCTTCTTGTCGAGGGTCTTGCGGCCGATGCGTTGCTGCAGCAGGGCGAACGGTTGCACGGCCGGTGGCGTTGTCGATTGCGGATCGAAGGCGTCTTCGGTGGTTGGGTGGGTGCTTTTCCAGACCACGATTTCGCCGTCGATCACCGTTCCATCGGGCAAGCTGTGCACCAGTGTGTCGAACTCGGGGAATCGTTCAGTGACCAGCTCTTCACCGCGCGACCAGACCCACAATCGCCCCTCACGCTTGACCACCTGCGCCCGGATGCCATCCCACTTCCATTCCACCTGCCAATCGCTTGCCGGCCCCAATAGCCCTTCAAATTCCTCGACCGATTGCGACAAGCCATGGGCGAGGAAGAACGGGTAGGGCTGGCCGCCGCGTTGCGCGTGTTCGTCGGCGGACTCCGGTGCGATCAGTTTCAGGTAGCTGGCGGCGCTCGGCCGGTTCGACAGGTCGGTGTAACCCACCAGGCGCTGCGCCACGCGTTTGCTGTCGAGGCCGGCCATCGACGCCAAGGCGCGGGTGACCAGCAGTTTCGACACGCCGACGCGAAAGCTGCCGGTGATCAATTTGATGCACAGCATCAGGCTCGGCCGATCCAGCTGCGCCCACAGCGCCGGCAACTGGCGGGCGAGGTATTCCGGGGTTTCACCGCGCAGCGGCAGCAGTTTGTCTTCGATCCATTCGGCCAGGCCGGCCTCGGAGCTGTGAGGGTTTTCCGGCAGCACCAACGAAATGGTCTCGGCCAGATCGCCGACCGCCTGGTAGCTCTCTTCGAACAACCAAGGTTCAAGCCCCGAAACGTCGACGGCCAATTCGCGCAGGGTGCGCACCGGCACAAGTTGTCGCGGGCGACCGCCGGACAGAAAGTACACCGCCCACGCCGCATCCTGCGGTGCAGCCTGGGCGAAGTAGTTTTGCATGGCCGCCAGTTTGGCGTTGCTGGACGTGGTGGCGTCGAGTTCGGCGTACAACTCGGCGAACGCTTTCATGCTTGCACCTCGGCAATAACCGGTTCGGCGTCGATGTTTTCCTCCTCATCGTCGCCGTATTCGGTGGTGAACCCCTGGGCATCCAGGCCTTGTTCGCGCAGATGACGGACCAGAACGCCGATCGAGCCGTGGGTGACCATCACCCGTTCGGCGCCAGTCTGTTCGATGGCCCAGAGCAGACCGGGCCAGTCGGCGTGATCCGACAGCACGAAGCCACGATCCACCCCGCGCCGCCGGCGAGTGCCACGCAGACGCATCCAGCCGCTGGCGAAGGCGTCGCTGAACTCACCGAAACGCCGCATCCAAGTGCTGCCACCGGCCGAGGGCGGAGCGATGACCAAGGCCTGGCGCATGATCGGGTCTGACTTTTTCACATCGCCGGCGTAGATCGTCGGCGGCAGATAAACCCCGGCCTCGCGGTAGACCCGGTTCAGCGGTTCGACCGCGCCATGACTGAGGATCGGCCCGAGGCTGGCGTCGATGCCATGCAGAATCCGCTGGGCCTTGCCGAACGAATAGCAGAACAACACGCTGGCCTTGCCGGCGGCGATGTTCGCCTGCCACCACTGGTTGATTTCGCTGAACACCTGCGCCTGCGGCTGCCAGCGATAAATCGGCAGGCCGAAGGTCGATTCGGTGATGAAGGTGTGGCAACGCACGGGTTCAAATGGCGCGCAGGTGCCATCGGGCTCGATCTTGTAGTCACCGGACGCGACCCAGACTTCGCCGCCGTATTCCAGGCGCACCTGTGACGAACCGAGCACGTGGCCGGCAGGATGAAAGCTCAGGGTCACCCCGTGGTGGGTCAGGCGCTGGCCGTAGGCGAGGGTCTGCAGGTTGATGTCCTGCCCAAGGCGTGCGCGCAAGATCCCTTCGCTGGCGCTGCTGGCCAGATAGTGCTGGTTGCCGGTACGCGCGTGATCGCCATGGGCGTGGGTGATCACCGAACGCTCGACCGGGCGCCACGGATCAATATAGAAATCCCCGGCGGGGCAGTACAAACCTTCGGGGCGGGCAATAACAAGGTCCATGTCGTTACCAGAATGGAGGACTTGTTAGCTAAGAGGCTGGTGCGGGTCTGGAAGTTCTATCGATTTTTTTCAGGGCGACACTGCGCCCATGTAGGAGTGAGCCTGCTCGCGATCGCGGTACATCAGTGACTTTTTCAGAAACTGGCACACCGCGATCGCGAGCAGGCTCACTCCTACAAGGGGGCTGCGCTTATTTGCCCGGCGTCAGGGTCAAACGCGTCTTGCCATACACCCGGTCAAAGTTCTGCGGCTGCATCGGCAAGCCGATGTACTGGCCCTTGAGCCAGGCATCGATGCCGTTAAGGTAGTTCGGACTGGCCGGGTTGCCGGACTGGCCGGTGCCGTTCTGCCCCATCAGCGGCTCGGTCTGGCTGAAGTCGACGATGAAACGCATCGACGGCGCGCGCGTGGTGTTGAAGTCTTTACCCCAGGCAAACGCCGCAGTATTGAGCGTGGTGTGATCGCCGCCGGCTGCCAGTGGGCCGCGAATGGTCTGGCCGCTGGCGTTTTTCCACGTGTAGCCATGCAGTTTGCCCCACTGCCAGGCCTTGTGATCGCCACCCAACTGGCTGTCGCCGGCGCTGATCGCTGCCGCCAGGCTGCGGGCGAGAATCACCGCTTTGTCTTCTTTCTGCGGGGTGCGGATGTCATCCCAGAACGGGCTGTCTTCGCGACCGAGCAGGTGATCGGCTTGCGCTGCGTAGGACAGGTCGCCATTGGCGATAAAGGCTTTCCACGCCGGGCTCGACTCGGGGCCGAGCTCGTCGAGGAAGATCTGTTTCATGCTTTCTTGCAGGAACAGTTCGTAGATCGCCGCGTCGGCCGACGTCGGGCTGAGTTTGCCATCGAACGCCATCAACCGGCTGAACGCCTCACGGGCCTTGCTGCGATCGGCTTCCGGCAGTGCGTCGATCGCCTGTTTCAGCGGCTGCTTCATGCCCGGGGCTTCAAACATTTTCTTCAGCTTGGCGGCGAATGTCGTGGTCTGGTCGTACTGCATGGCGATCACGCTGCGCCCGTCCTGCTTGCCGCTGCCGGCCAGTTCTGCCAGGCGCTCGCCACGCTCCGGCGCGGCCCAGGAGTTGGACAGTTGCATGCCGTAGCCGTGAGGAATCACCCGCTGGTTGGCGGTGCCGAGCCAGCCTTGGCTCGGGTCTTGATCGTACGGGTGCAGCATCGGGTCGGCGTAACCGTCCCAGTCGTAGCGACCTTCCCAGCCCGGCGATGGCAGCAGGCCTTCGCCTTCGCGGCGGTTAGGGAAACGCCCGGTGACTTGCCAGCCGATGTTGCTGGCGTCGGCGAACACCATGTTCAGGGCGATGGCGCGGATCTCGCGACTGGCGTCCGAGGCGCGTTCAACGTTCTGTGCGCGGGTCAGGTCAAAAAACGCGTCCAGCGATTTGTCGTCGGTGAAGCTCGGTGTTTGCAGGGCCAGGCCAAAGCCGTTGCCCTGCGCCGCAGCCTGGGCACTGTTGAGCAGCGCACCGTGGCGGGTTTCGTACACAGCTTCGCGAATCGGTCGCTGGCCTTTGACGAAATAGGTTTCGTTGCGCACGCCCAGCGGCTGCCATTTACCGTTGACCTCATAGGTCAGGCTGCTGCCCTGACGGCGGATTTTTTCCAGGAACAGGTCCTGGTTGTCACCGAGCACGCTGGTGGCGCTCCACGCGACTTTGCCGTTGAAGCCGCCGAGGACCATCGGCAGACCGGCGATGGTGACGCCGGCGGCCTGATATTTCGGCGCGCGGATCTGCACGAAGGTCCACAGCGACGGCGCCGTCAGTGGGCCATGGCTGTCGCTGGCGAGAATGCTCTTGCCACTGCGGCTGCGTTGCGGGGCGATGGCCCAGTTGTTCGAGGTGCTGGTGCCCAGCGGATTCTCTGCGGCCAATTGTTGACTGGCGTTGCTCAGCTCGCTGAGGCCAGGGATCTGCCCATTGAGTTTGAGGCCTTGCAGCTTGTCGGCCTCGGCCAGCGGCAGGTTTTCGTCCGGCGCGGACGGGGTCAGCCAGGCGAGTTTGTCGGTGGTCACGGTTTGCGCCAGCACCAGGGAGGCGATCTCTTCCGGCAGGTTGGCCGACTGGCTGAAGTTCAGCAGCGCGAAGATCAGCGCCGAATCTTCCGGTTTCCAGTATTCAGGCTTGTAGCCGCTGGAGGCGAGGTCGCCCGGCAGTTTGTCGGCATAGCGGAACAGGTAGGCGTTGACGCCCCGCGCATAGACTTCGAAGAACCGCTTGAGCCGTGGCGACGAGGCCTTGTACAGCTCGTCGGCGCTTTTCTTCAGGTTGACTGCGCGCATGTAGCGGTCGGCGTCGAGCATCGACGCGCCGGACATTTCCGCCAGACGGCCCTGAGCCAACAGGCGCAGGGTGACCATCTGATTGATGCGGTCGCTGGCATGCACGTAACCGAGGGTGAACAGCGCGTCGTGGAAGCTGTTGCTTTCGATCAACGGCATGCCCATGGCATTGCGGCGGACCGAAACGTTCTGCGCCAGGCCCTTGAGCGGTTGCACGCCGGAGGTCGGCGGGAGGGTGTCCTGAGCGTTCCAGGTCTGGCAACCGGACAGGCTCAAGACACCGGCCACTGCTGCGGCAACGCCGAACCGGGGAAGAAAATGTGTAAGGGCTGGCGAGGCCATGGCAAAGCTCCTGCGGGGGTGTAGAGGCTGGGGGCGCAATAAAGCCGCTACGTTAGTGAGCAGGCGGTGGCCGCGCAAGCGGGGCGAGTGGTTATTTCTGTATTTGTCTGACCAACAGCCAATCAGCAGAGAGAGCAGTGCTTTTGTGGCGAGGGAGCTTGCTCCCGCTCGGCTGCGCAGCGGTCGTTATCCAGGCTGCGCATTTTTCTGATAAATCGCGGCGAACAGTCTGGGAGCGCTTCGCACTCCAGCGGGAGCAAGCTCCCTCGCCACAAAAAGGGTTCATCCAAATATCAGGATTTCGGCGGGTTGGCATACGTGTTCACCGTCGCCGGGTGATCGTTGATTGGGTTGAACCAGCGCTTGCTCACCCTGTGGCGATGATGCTGAAGTGCGGAAAATTCAATGACCCTGCGTGAGACAAATCGCCATGGAGCTTCAGACCAACGCCGCACTGATCATCATCGACCAGCAACAAGGCATTCTGGAACCGCGCCTGGGGCGGCGGAATAACCCGCAGGCCGAAGAACGCATGCTCGATTTGCTGGGGGCGTGGCGCAGCAGTGGGCGACCGGTGATTCATGTGCAGCATCTGTCGCATTCGCCGCAGTCGGTGTTCTGGCCCGAGCAGCCGGGCGTGGAGTTTCAGCTGCGGTTTGCGCCACAGAAGGGCGAGTGGCTGATTCAGAAGCGCGTGCCGGATGCGTTCTGTGCCACAGGACTGGAGGCGCAGTTGCGTAAGGCGGGAATCGGGCAATTGATCATCGTCGGTGTGGCGACCCACAACTCGGTGGAGTCCACGGCGCGCACGGCAGGCAATCTGGGGTTTGAGGCGTGGGTGGTGGAGGATGCGTGCTTCACCTTCGACAAGGCCGATTATTTCGGCACGCCGCGTTCAGCCGAAGAAGTGCACGGTATGTCGCTGGGTAATTTGCACGGGGAGTATGCGACGGTGACCAGCGCTGCGCAGATTCTGGCGGCCGGCTGAAAAAAACGGTGGGAGCTGGCTTGCCAGCGATCGCGGTGTGTCAGGCGAGATCAATGTCGAAGGTGCCGGCTTCATCGCTGGCAAGCCAGCTCCCACAGGAATCACGGTGCATTCCTCTGTGGGAGTGAGCCTGCTCGCGATAGCGATGTTTCAGGCGAAGAAGGACTTCGCCCAAGGCATCAAGCGCCGTGGCACTTCTTGAATTTCTTGCCGTTTCCGCAGGGGCAAGGGTCGTTGCGGCCGACGTCTTTCAGGGCGTTGCGCACCGGTTCCTGGTGGGCGTGGCCGCAGTTCGGGCCGTGGACATGGCCATGGTCATGATCGTGATGATGGTCATGATCGTGGTTGCAGTCTGGGCCATGGACATGAGGTTGCTGAGTCATCGGTTTTGCTCCGGAATTAAATCGGCGGGGATTATCACGCCATTGCGCTCCAGGTGCACGTAGTGGGCGATGAATAAACCGGTTTCCATCTCGCCTTGCAGTCGATAAGGCACCTGCTGCTGCGGACTCTTGAGCATTTTCACCACGTCCTTCACCCGCGGCCACAGGTTGGTGCGGATCGGTATCCGGTAGAAAGCGCTGCTTTTGGGCGCCACAGTGATCCAGTGTTCGTGCTCGCCTTCGGCCAGCAGCAGGTCGGCCAGATGAATGCGGTATTCCATGCCGCGCACGGTCAGGTCGCTGTCGTTGGGGTTGTCGATGCGAAAGTGCAGGATGAATTTCTGTTCGAGCAGCTTGGCCCGCACCACCTCGACTTTCACCAGGTGGACGGCGGGGTCGACGCTGTCATCGCTGAACCACGAGGCGCAACCGCCGAGGTTCAGGATCAGCATCAACAACAAGCCATGTAGTGTGCGGCGGTGACCGAGCATCGAAAAAACTCCCTTTGTGCCCCAGTCTAGTCGGCGCTTCCCTTTATGCGGCGAAATACCCCGCGCAGCACTTCTTGAACTTCTGCCCGCTGGCACAAATACACGCATCGTTGCGGCCCGGCTTCAACTGCACGGTCGGGTCGATAAAGTACCAACGATCGCCGTTCTGCACGAATGAGGAGCGCTCACGGTGGCTGTGTTCACCCTGGCTGTCGTGCCAGCGCGCGGTGAAGGTGACGAAGGCGTGCTCGGGCTGGCCGCCAAACACTTCCGAGCTTTCGACATCAAGGCCGAGCCAGGTGCTCTGCGCACTCCAGGCGCTGATCGACTGGCGATCCAGACCCGCCTGTTGGGCGGGCAGGGTGGTGGCCACCAGATAATCGATCAGCCCCAGCACGTAGGCGCTGTAGCGCGAACGCATCAGCGCTTCAGCGCACGGCGCCGGGTGGCCGGCGTGATAGTGGCCGCAGCAGGCCTCCAGCAGGTTGCCGCTGCCGCACGGGCAAATGGCTGTACTCATTGCATTACCACCAGTATTTCCCGAAGTTTTCCGGATTGGCCCAGAATCGCGAGTTGAGCCAGTCGGGGACTTGTTTGTAGTCAAGCAGATCGTAGGTGAACAGGGTCAACACTTGATCGTCGCGCTGGAAGCGTTCACTGGCTTGCAGTGCCAGCGAGTAGAAATCGGTTTCCTGCCAGCCGCTGGCCGGCAGATCCGCCAGCACCGCAATGCGGCTGGCGTTGAGGTTGCGGATCCCGCCCAGCAGGTTCAGGCCATCGCGCTTGGGCAGATGCTCCAGGCAATCGACCACCAGCGCCAGGTCGAAGCGCCGCGCCGCGAGTTCGGCGGGTAACGCACCGGGTTCGGCGTGGGCGACGCAACAGTCCGGGTGCGCTGCTTTAAAGGCGGCGAGCGCCGGAAATTCGCTGGCGCCGATCAGCAGCAAGCGCGCCGGGGCATAGCGATCCAGTAAAGCAGCCAGCGCCTGTTGCGGCGTGCGCGAAGAAATGGCGACGTTCATCGAAGCTCCTCAATCAGATCGCCAAGACTAGCGCGCCAGACGGATCCGGCCTAGACCCCGATTTGCCGCGGGCGGCAAAAGTGCCGAATCACTGTGAACACGGTCCCAAATGCCAGTGGCCTATTGCTGGCGGAGATTAAAACTCCGGTCTTTACTCCGTGAATCGGTTCTAAGCCGATCCCTCAGGAGAAAACCAGATGAGCATAGTTCGGACAGCATTACCTTTGATTCTGCTAACCAGTGTGTTGACTGGTTGCGCAGGTTTGCAGAAAACCGACTGGCCGACCTGTGCGGCGGTCGGTGGTGTAGTCGGTGCCGGTCTCGGCGCGACGGAAAGTTCGGCGTGGGCCGGTTATGGCGCACTGTTGGTCGGTGGTACGGCAGCGGCCTATTGCTGGGTGCACGGTGATGGCGACGAAGACGGCGATGGTGTGCCGGACAGTCGCGACAAGTGCCCGCACACGCCTAAAGGCGTGCAGGTCGATGCTGACGGCTGCCCTCCACCCGCCCCGGCGCCAGTGGTAGAAGAGGCCGTTGTGGTCAAGGAAGAAACCATCGTGATCCGCGATGTGCACTTCCAGTTCGACAAAGCCACCCTGACCGCTTCCGACAAACAGGTTCTGGACAAAGTCGCCACGCGCCTGAAACAAGAGTCGTCCACGGCGCAACTGACCGTGACCGGCCACACCGACAGCGTCGGCAGCGATGCCTACAACAAGAAACTGTCGGATCGCCGTGCGCATTCGGTGGTGGAATACCTGATCCAGCAAGGTGTGCCGCGTGCCAGCTTCGTCTCGGTCTCGGGCATGGGTGAGAGCCAGCCAGTGGCGGATAACAAAACCGCTGACGGTCGCGCACAGAACCGCCGTACCGAAATCAAAATCGTCCGCTAGCCCCTCTCGCTTCCGCGGCTTGTGCAGTCGCGGAAGCGGGTCTTTACTCCTGTGTAACCGGTATGGGCCGGTGACACAGGAGCTTTCACAATGACTGTTTTCTCAAGGTCCGTCTTGCCGGTGCTGCTGCTAGGCAGCTTGCTCACCGGTTGCGCCACTCACAGCGATGGCGATGCCCCCCTCAATCAACGTACGTGGCCAATCTGCAGCCTGATCGGCGGGCTGGTCGGTGGCGGTCTTGGCGCCATTGAAAGTGGCGGCTGGGCCGGTGGCGGTGCGGCGCTGGGGATTCTGACTGGCGGGCTGATCTGCTATGCCCAGGATGGCGATGAAGACGGCGATGGCGTGTTCGACCGCCGCGACCGTTGCCCTGACACCCCGGCCAATACCCCGGTTGATCATCGTGGCTGTCCGTTACCGCAATATCCGGTCACGGTAAAAGCCCCGGAGCCTGCGCCGCAATCGGAAGTCATCACCCTCAGCGATGCGGGCAATGTGTTGTTCGATTTCGACAAATCGGACCTGACCCCGGCCGCCAAGGCCCAGCTCGACACGCTGATGGACAAGCTGCGCAATGCCGACGTGGTCAGCATCAAGGTCATCGGCCATACCGACAGCAAAGGTTCGGATGCCTATAACCAGGCGCTGTCCGAGCGGCGCGCCAGCAGTGTCGCGGCGTATCTGCTGAGCCAGGGCCTGGAACCGAGCAAACTGACCAGTGAAGGGCGTGGCGAGAGCGAGCCGGTAGCGGATAACGCAACGGACGAGGGCCGGGCGAAAAACCGTCGGGTGGAGTTGCATATCAATCGCTAGGACGTGTCTGTAGTCCGCAAGCTAGAGCTGCCGGGCGACGAAAATCGTCGAACCGGCAGCCATCCGACGACTGACAAAAGTTTTTTCTTTTGCCCCTCTGGCTTATCCCCCGTCGAAGCCGTTACTGTGCGCCCAAAGAATAATTCCGACACGGGGGAGCGTATGAAGGTTTTCTGGGGGCTGGGGCGTTTGCTGACCCTGCTGTTCTGGTGCGTGGTGGTGGTCAATCTGCTGCTGCCGTTTGTGCATCCGCTGCATGCGCTGGTCAATCTGGCCGGTGCCTCGCTGCTGGCGCTGCATGTGCTGGAGTTGCTTTTCTCGCGCCTCAAGGGGCGTCCCAACCCGTGGCGCGACCGTGTGCGCATCCTGCTGTTCGGCGTTTTTCACCTGCAAACCATCCCGGCCCCGGCCGCTCCGGAGGCTTCTTCCCATGCGTAAACTTTGCCTGCTCGCTGCATTGATCAGTCCCCTGGCCTGTGCCCAGGTGGTCAGCGTCGAACCCAACTCGCTGATGCGCCTGCCCAATACCGCCAGCACCTTGCAGCTGGAACGGCTGGAAGTGGCGGACTACGGCACCCTGTTGATTCCTTCGAACGTGACCGAGCTGAGCATCGGCGAATTGCGTCTGGGCCACGAAGCGCGCATAGCGATCGTCCCCAGCGAACAGGCGCTGGACATGAAAGTCGGCCAAGCGCAGTTGGCCGAAGGCAGTCTGATCACTGCTCGCGGTGCGCCGGGCACTTATGAAAAAGCCGCCCGCGCCGGACGCAATCTGAATTTGCAGTTCAAGGCCTTGAGCGCGCCAAAACTGTTTGTGGATGCTCGCGGCGGCACCGGAGCACCGGGTTTCGTCGGCCTCGATGGCGGCAACGGTGAAGATCCGGGTTGCACCTGGGGCGAGGCCGGTCACGGTTTTGATGGCAGCAACGGCAGCGACGGCCAACCCGGAGCGCCGGGAGCGCTGGTGCGTCTGGAAGTGCCGCGCGAGTTTCCGGCTGAGCTGATCAAGGTCAACGTCGCTGGCGGCGCCGGTGGCCCGGCGGGTGTTGGTGGCAAGGCCGGCAAGGGCGGCAAGTCCAAAGGCTGCCTGGTGTATCGCGCCGATGGCGGCAAAAACGGCAAGGCCGGGGCTGATGGTCAGCCGGGGCCGGTGGGTGCGGCGGGGGCCGTGACTGTGCAGCGCCTCTAAATAACAGCACTGTTCACCATTGTGGCGAGGGAGCTTGCTCCCGCTGGGTCGCGTAGCGGCCCCACTCCAGATAACGCGTTTCATCAGATTGAACGCGCCAGCTGATGTGGGGCTGCTGCGCAGCCCCGCGGGAGCAAGCTCCCTCGCCACAAAAAGTGCTTGTCGTCAGTGGGTCAGAACATCGGCCGCGCCGCCGCAATCGCCACCAGCACCAGCCCGACAATCAGATTGATCCCCACCACCCGGCGAATCCGCCCCAGCACTGCCGCACCCGCCGGCCAGTCCTTGGCTTCCACTGCCTTGCGCAACTCAGGCAGCATCAAACCCTGAATGCGGATAAACAGCGCAGTCATCACCACATACAGCCCCATCATCACCTGCACGTACTTCGGTGCGGTCTCGAAGCCGATGTGCTGCAAGTGCAGCATGCCCACACCGCTGATCGGCAGCAGGATCACCGCCACCCAGACCCAACGGAAAAAACCTTGAAACACTTCCACCCACAGGGTCAGGCGGGCGGGGCCGTCGAGGGCCTTGACCGCCGCCGGGCGCAGGACCATCCAGGCGAAAAACATGCCGCCGACCCAGACCAGGGCGGCCAGGACATGCAGCGGATAAACGAGGCTAAAAGGTGTCATTGGGGCACTCCGTTCTGCGCGGGATTAATTAGCGGGGTATGATAGCCGCCATCCGAAACCACTGAAAATTTATCCAGCGTTTTTTGCGCCCGACAATCCATGATCAGCACTGAACTCAAAACCACGATCCAGGGCGCCTATTCGCGTTTTCTTGAAGCCAAGAGCCTCAAACCGCGTTACGGCCAGCGCCTGATGATCGCTGAAATCGCCAAAGTCCTCGGGGATATCGACACCGACGACGAAGGCCGGCGCAGTGGCGACCCCGCGATTGTCGCGGTGGAAGCCGGCACCGGTACCGGCAAGACCGTGGCCTACAGCCTGGCGGCGATTCCGACGGCGAAGCTGGCCGGCAAGCGCCTGGTAATCGCCACCGCGACCGTGGCCCTGCAAGAGCAGATCGTCTACAAGGATTTGCCCGACCTGATGCGCAACAGCGGGCTGAACTTCAGCTTCGCGCTGGCCAAGGGCCGTGGCCGCTACATGTGCCTGTCCAAGCTCGACATGCTGCTGCAGGAAGGCCACGCGCAAACCGCCACCGCGCAGCTGTTCGAAGAAGAAGGTTTCAAGATCGAGGTCGACGAAGCCAGCCAGAAGCTGTTCACCAGCATGATCGAGAAGCTTGCTGGCAATAAATGGGACGGCGACCGCGACAGCTGGCCCAATGCGCTGGAAGACGCCGACTGGGCGCGCCTGACCACCGATCACAGTCAGTGCACCAACCGCCATTGCCCGAACTTCGGCCAGTGCGCGTTCTATAAAGCGCGCGAAGGCATGGGCAAGGTTGACGTGATCGTCACCAACCACGACATGGTCCTGGCTGACCTCGCGCTCGGCGGCGGTGCGGTGCTGCCCGACCCGCGCGACACCATTTACGTGTTCGACGAAGGCCACCACCTGCCGGACAAGGCCATCGGCCACTTCGCTCACTACACGCGCCTGCGCTCCACCGCCGACTGGCTGGAAACCACCGCCAAGAACCTCACCAAGTTGCTGGCCCAGCATCCGCTGCCGGGGGATCTCGGCAAGTTGATCGAGCAGGTGCCGGAGTTGGCGCGGGAGATCAAGACCCAGCAGCAGTTCATGTTCACCGCGTGCGAGCAGATCGCCGATTTCAAGCCCGGCGAAGACGTCGAAGGTCGCGAGCGGCCCCGCCATCGTTTCGTCGGCGGGGTGATTCCCGAGCACATGCGCGAAATGGGCATCGAGCTGAAAAAGGGCTACTCGCGGCTCAATGACCTGTTTACCCGCCTGACCGACCTGCTCAAGGAAGGCATGGACGGTGAGGTCAACATCGGCATCGCCAGCAATCAGGCCGAGGAGTGGTATCCGCTGTTCGGCAGCCTGTTGTCCCGGGCTTCGGGCAACTGGGAGCTGTGGACCGCGTTCACCGCCGAAGACCCGGAAGACAGCCCGCCGATGGCGCGTTGGCTGACGCTGGCCGAAAGCGGTTCGCTGTTCGATATCGAGGTCAACGCCAGCCCGATCCTTGCCGCCGAGACCTTGCGCCGCAGCCTGTGGAACGTGGCCTACGGCTGCCTGGTGACGTCGGCGACCCTGACCGCGCTGGGCACTTTCGACCGCTTCCGCATGCGCGCCGGCCTGCCGAAAAAAGCCGTCACCGCCGTGGTGCCAAGCCCGTTCCACCACGCCGACGCCGGCGTGTTGCGGGTCCCGGACCTGAAGGCCGACCCGCGGGATGCCGCGGCTCACACGGCGGCGATCATCCGCGAGTTGCCGGATCTGGTCGAAGGCTCGCGCGGCACGCTGGTGCTGTTCTCTTCGCGCAAACAGATGCAGGACGTGTTTGACGGTCTGGACCGCGACTGGCGCAAGCAAGTGTTCATTCAAGGCAACCTGTCGAAACAGGAAACCCTGAACAAGCACAAGGCGCGGGTCGATGGCGGTGATTCCAGCGTGCTGTTCGGCCTCGCCAGTTTCGCCGAAGGCGTGGACTTGCCGGGCGCGTACTGCGAACACGTGGTGATCGCCAAGATCCCGTTTTCGGTACCGGACGATCCGGTCGAGGCCGCGCTGTCGGAGTGGATCGAAGCCCGCGGCGGCAATCCGTTCATGGAAATCTCGGTGCCGGACGCCTCGCTGAAACTGGTCCAGGCCTGCGGCCGCCTGCTGCGGACCGAAGAAGACCGCGGCACCATCACCTTGCTTGATCGGCGGCTGGTCACCCAGCGCTATGGCAAGGCGATCCTCAATGCGTTGCCGCCATTCCGTCGTGAAATATCCTGAGACAACGGTGGGCAGTTTTGCCCGCCGCGCTGTCTATCTCTCTGCCATGCTTTTCCATTGGCCTTTTGGTCGTTAGGGAGAACTCCGTTCTTATGATTCGCCGCTCGTTGCCTGCCGTGTTTGCCTTGATCTTCGCCGCCCCCTTGTTGGCGGCGCCTGCCGGTCAGCAGACCCTGTTCAACTTCGTTCGCCCCGCGGATGTGGTGAAAGTCGTCACCGAAAACACTGACTTGCCACAAGCCAACGCCGAGCAAACCGCGGAAGGTGAAGTGCTGCGTCGGGTGACGTTCAACCCGGTTGCGCGCCCGACCCTGCGCCTGACCCCGCAGACTGGCGCGTGGGACTGGTCGCAGTCGGGCATGATGAGCCTGCGCCTGCAAAGCGCGATGAACTGGGCCGTGACGGTCTACGTGCAAATCCAGAGCAACAACGGGCAGACGCTGACCAGTCGCGTCGACCTGCCGGCCGGACCTGCGCAAACCCTGCTGGTGCCGCTGGTGGCAACCTCGCCGCTGAGCCAGGGCATGAAGGCCGGGCCGCCGATGCCGATGACCGTCGATGGTCAGCGGATTCTGCTGGCCAGCAGCAGCGGTGAACTGGATCGTAGCCAGGTGGTGTCGGTCAGTTTGTGGATGGATCAGCCAAAAGCCGCGCAGAGCTTGCTGCTCGAGCGTTTCGGCGTGCAGGACGGTGAGGCGGTGACCCGCGCCGTCTACGGCAATCTGGTGGACGCTTACGGTCAATCGACCCGCAACAAATGGCCGGAAAAAATCAGCAGCGACGAACAACTGAAATCCGCCGCCGCCAGGGAAGAGCAACAGCTGAAAACCTGGCTGGCCGAGCGCGAAAAGTCCTCGCTGGACAAGTTCGGTGGCTGGAGCAAAGGCCCGGCGTTCAAGGCCAGCGGCTTTTTCCGCACGGAAAAGCGTGACGGTCGCTGGTACCTGGTGACCCCTGAAGGGCATCCGTTCTATTCGCTGGGAGTCAACACCGTCAGCCCGGAGGTCAACCAGACCTACGTGGCCGGGCGCGAATGGATGTTCGAATCCCTGCCCAAAGCCGACGAGCCACTGGCCAGCCATTTCGGCGAGGGCGACAACCGTGGCGGCAACGGCGCCGATCAGGGCCGGGGCTACAACGCCGGGCGCTGGTACGATTTCTACGCGGCCAACCTGCAACGCCTGTATGGCGAACCCTGCGCCGCGCAGGCGAAAACCGCAGCGGCCGCAGAACCGACGAGCGCGGCGCCATGCAAGGCCACGGTCGATGAGCAGAAGTGGGCCACACACACCCTTGATCGCCTGCAAGCCTGGGGCTTCAACACCGTCGGCAACTGGAGCGCCGATTCGCTGAGCGATGCCGCGCGGGTGCCTTACACCTTGCCACTGTCGATCATTGGCGATTACGCCAGCATCAGCACCGGTAACGACTGGTGGGGCGGCATGCCGGATCCGTTCGATCCGCGTTTTGCCATGGCCACCGAGCGCGCCGTGGCCATTGCCGCGCGCGATCACCGCGACGACCCCTGGCTGATCGGTTACTACGCTGACAACGAGCTGGCCTGGGCCGGTCCGGGCGATGATCCGAAGTCGCGCTATGCCCTGGCTTACGGCACGCTGAAATTGACCACCGACGTGCCGGCCAAACGCGCGTTTCTCAAACAATTGCGCGACAAATACCGCAATCAGGAAGGGCTGTCGAAAGCCTGGGGCATTGAGTTGCCCGCCTGGGAATTGATGGAAGACCCGGGTTTCGTGCCGCCGGTGCCGAATCCGGAGCACCCGGAAATCGAAAACGATTTCAAATATTTCCAGAAGGTGTTCGCCGACACCTACTTCAAGACCATCTCCGATTCGCTGAAATGGCACGCGCCGAATCAGTTGCTGCTGGGCGGCCGGTTTGCCACCAGCACCCCGGAAGCCGTGGCGTCCTGCGCGCAGTATTGCGACGTGCTGAGCTTCAACATGTACACGTTGAAACCGCAGGACGGGTATGACTTCGCCGCTTTGCGCGCCCTCGACAAACCGGTGCTGATCACCGAATTCAACTTCGGCTCCAGTGATCGTGGGCCGTTCTGGGGCGGCGTGACGCAACTGGCGCGGGAGGAAGACCGTGGCCCGGCGTACGCCAACTTCCTCAAGCAGGCGTTGAGCGAACCGTCGATTGTCGGCGTGCACTGGTTCCAGTATCTGGACCAACCGGTGACCGGGCGTCTGCTCGACGGCGAGAACGGACACTTCGGTCTGGTGGGGGTTACCGATCTGCCGTATCAGGGGTTCGTCGAAGCGGTGCGCAAGAGCAACCTGCAGGCGCTTGATCAGTTGGGCAAGGAGGCTGAGAAAGCTGCCGCCGCCGCTGGTCATGAAGCCGAAGGCGGGCGCAAGGGTGAAGCCGGCAAAGGCCCGGGGGCCGGGCATGCGGGTGGGCATTCGGGCAATGGCCATTAAGGCTTGATGCCTTGAAAGATCGCTGCCGCAGGCTGCGATCTTTTGATTGCTCTTTGAAATGACCACCCGGCCCGCAGCTGTTCCCAAATCCCTCAAGGGCTGGAACAATGCGGGCCACTTTGTAGATCGTTTTCGCGGGGGAGTTGCGGGTGCAGATTCAGGGACATTACGAACTTCAATTCGAAGCGGTGCGCGAGGCGTTCGCGGCACTGTTCGACGATCCCCAGGAACGCGGCGCAGCGTTGTGCATCAAGGTCGGCGGAGAAACGGTCCTCGACCTCTGGTCCGGTACCGCCGACAAGGATGGCACCGAGGCCTGGCACAGCGACACCATCGCCAACCTGTTCTCCTGCACCAAGACCTTCACCGCGGTCACCGCGTTGCAACTGGTGGCCGAAGGCAAACTGCAACTCGATGTCCCGGTTGCCCGTTACTGGCCGGAGTTCGCTGCCGCTGGCAAAGAATCCGTCACCCTGCGCCAATTGCTCTGCCATCAGGCCGGTTTGCCGGCCCTGCGCGAGTTGCTGGCGCCGGCTGCTCTCTACGAATGGCAAACCATGGTCGACGCCCTCGCGGCCGAAGCCCCGTGGTGGACGCCGGGCACCGGCCACGGCTATGCCGCCATCACCTATGGCTGGCTGGTTGGGGAATTGCTTCGTCGCGCTGACGGTCGCGGGCCGGGCGAGTCCATCGTCGCCCGAGTCGCCAAGCCGCTGGGGCTGGATTTCCACGTCGGTCTGGCTGACGAAGAGTTCTACCGCGTGGCGCATATCGCTCGCGGCAAGGGCAATGTCGGTGATGCCGCTGCCCAGCGCCTGTTGCAAGTGACCCTGCGTGAGCCGACCGCGATGACCACCCGGGCCTTCACCAATCCGCCGTCGGTGCTCACCAGCACCAACAAACCGGAATGGCGGCGCATGCAGCAGCCGGCCGCCAACGGTCATGGCAATGCACGCAGCCTCGCCGGTTTCTACGCCGGTTTGCTCGATGGCAGCCTGCTCGAAAGCGACATGCTCGAAGAACTGACCCGCGAACACAGCTATGGTGAGGACAAGACCCTGCTGACCCGCACCCGTTTTGGTCTGGGCTGCATGCTCGATCAGCCGGACATGGCCAACGCCACCTACGGCCTCGGCCCGCGTGCGTTCGGTCATCCGGGGGCGGGTGGTTCGGTGGGTTTTGCTGATCCGGAGCACGATGTCGCGTTCGGTTTTGTGACAAATACCCTTGGGCCATACGTCTTGATGGATCCGCGCGCGCAGCAGCTGGCGCGGGTACTTGCCACTTGTCTGTAAAGCACGACATGCGGTTCCAGGGTTGGAACCAGATTCGGATTTTTGATTCAAAGCGTCTGTTTATCCGGGCAAAAGAGCTCTGATCTTTCATTACTTCACTTTGTGGATTTTCAATGTCATCCAAAAAAACTCTCGCCCTGGCCCTGTGCGTTGCGATTACCGGTTGTGCACAGACTCCTAAAAACGATGCGGACGGCAGCAGTTGGTGGCCGTTCGGGTCTTCCGACAAAGTGGCGGCCAAAGAGCCGGCACCGGCTCCAGCCCCGCTCAAACCTGCCGCCACGGCACCCGTGGCCAAGACTGAAAGCAGCAGCCACTGGTACTGGCCGTTTGGCGGTTCCGATGATGCGGCGGCCAAGGCTGAGGTGAAGCCTGAAGTAAAACCTGAAGCCAAACCGGTCGCGGTTGCCAAGGCCGATGCCGACACTGGCAGCAAGTGGTGGTGGCCGTTCGGCGGCAAGGATCAGTCCACTGCTAAAGCAGTGCCGATGCCTGACCCGAAAGTTACCCAAGCCTGGCTGGATGACTACGAACCGCGCCTGCGTGCGGCGATCAAGGACAGCAACCTGCAACTCGAACGCCGGGACAACGTGCTGGTGGTGATTGCGCCGGTGGAAGGCTCGTTCAACCCGAAGCGTCCGGCCATGTTGCTACCGGTGACCCTCAGCCCGTTCACCAATGTTGCGAAAATCCTCGAAGCTGATCCGAAAACCGCAGTATTGGTGCTCGGTCACAGCGACAACACCGGTGCTGCACCGGCCAACGTCAAACTCAGCCAGGAGCGCGCCCAGTCCGTGGCGGCGATCTTCCGCCTGAGCGGCCTGCAGCGAGATCGCCTGATGCTTCGCGGCATGGGCGGCGATGCCCCGCGTGCCGCCAACGACAGCGCCGAAGGCCGTGCCCTGAACCGTCGCGTGGAGTTGCTGGTGACCCCGCAGAACACCATGGTGGCCCTGCTGAGCAAGTACAACATGCCGGCGCCGGCACCGACCACGATGATTGCCGCCCAGGACGTCAAGCCTGCGGCCAAGCCGGTGACCCCGGCGCCAGCGGCGGCGAAAGCTGCGGTGCCTGCGAGCAAAAAGGCGCCAGCGAAGAAAGCGGCGGCCAAGGCACCTGCGAAGAAGGCGGCAACCAAGGCTCCGGCGAAAGCTCCTGCCAAGAAAACCGCTCCGGCCAAAGCAGCAACGGCTGACAAGAAAGTGGCCGCCACCGATACTGCCAAGCAGTGATCCGCTAACGAAAAGGAATGCGCCATGACCCAGGCTCTGGCAGATATGCGTCGTGATTACACCCGGGACGGTCTGACCGAGGCGCAAGCCCCGGGCGAACCGTTTGCGCTGTTCCACCAATGGTTTGCCGACGCGGTGAAAACCGAACAGGCGCCGGTGGAGGCCAACGCCATGACCCTGGCCACGGTCGATGCGGACGGTCGACCGCATTGCCGCATTCTGCTGCTCAAGGGCCTGGACGCGCAGGGCTTCACCTTCTTCACCAACTACGACAGCGCCAAGGGCCAGCAGCTGGCGGCCAACCCGTTTGCCGCCATGACCTTCTTCTGGCCGAGCCTGGAACGTCAGGTGCGCATCGAAGGGCGTGTGCAGAAGGTCACGCCTGAAGAGTCCGACGCGTATTATCAGGTGCGTCCGCTGGGCAGCCGGCTCGGGGCCTGGGCCTCACCGCAGAGCCGGGTGATCAACGGCCGTGGCGAGCTGGAGGATCTGCTCAAGGCGACTGAACAGCGCTTCAGCGACACCCAGCCCGACTGCCCGGAACACTGGGGCGGTTATCGTTTGCTGCCGGAGCGCATCGAGTTCTGGCAAGGCCGTCCGAGCCGCCTGCACGATCGCCTGAACTACCGTTTGCAGGGCGCGAGCTGGATTCTTGAACGTCTGGCGCCTTAAGCAGTCTACCGAGCGTGATAGCCTGCCGCAGTGGCCTCAAGCCACTTCGGCAAGTCCCGACGCTTGATTTTCTGCGCCCGGGCATGAGCCAGTTGTTCGAGAATGAAGGCGCGCTTGCCCTCATCCTTGCCCGCCAGGGACAGCGCGAGGTCACGATCCATCCAGCGTCTGATCCGCACGTACAGCCACCCGTGGAAGTACAGACCGGCGACGGTGGTGACGAAAATGATCAAGTAATCCATGAAAATCCTTGGCTCGGCAGGGCAGGTTGGGCGATTTGGCGCTACTGTTGGGTGGGTCTGCAGGTGCCTGTACCGGGCCTGAATAAAATCAAGTTTATCCAGGCTGTGTCGTGACAGGCGTCAAGCAGCGGGGTTTAATGAATACATGTTCTTTTGGAGTTGATGCTATGCGTAAGTCTGTTCTGCTGGTTGCTTCCTTTTCCACGATGGCGATGTTGCTGACCGGCTGCCAGTCGAGCCTGACCGGTGACTCCTACTCCCGTGACGAAGCGCGTCGTGTGCAGACGATTCGCATGGGCACCATCGAATCCCTGCGTCCGGTGAAAATCGAAGGCACCAAGACCCCGATCGGCGGCGCTGCAGGCGCAGTGGTCGGCGGTGTCGGCGGCAGCGCCATCGGTGGCGGCAAGGGCAGCATCGTCGCGGCGGTCATCGGTGCTGTGGCCGGTGGTCTGATCGGTTCCGCGACTGAAGAAGGCCTGACCCGCACCCAAGGCGTGGAAATCACCGTACGCGAAGACGACGGCAGCATGCGCGCCTACGTGCAACAGGTTCAGGAAAACGAAGTATTCCGTGTCGGTGAGCGCGTGCGCATCTCCACCGTCGGTGGCACCAGCCGCGTTTCGCACTAAGCGGCAACGAGCGGTAAAGAAAAACCCCGATCAGGTGACTGGTCGGGGTTTTTTGTTTGTTTCACTTCGCCTGATCAGTGCTGCGCACAGGTGCCCATGAAATACTCCAGACCCTTCGGGAAGCTGACGTTCAGAAGGACTTCCAATGCGCTTACTTGATCCCGGCTCAATAACAACTCTCCAGGCTCCAGTTCGTTAAGCGGCTTGGATTCAATGAGCTGTGCAACCTTTTCATTCATTTCGCTACCGTTGATATCCATTTCAAACTGTAGCGAGCTGTCTTGGATTTCGTCAGGGTAAAACCCGGTTATTGATAGGTAACGCATGTTTTAGTCCCTTAATTTCTAGAGGTTCTTCTATCCGGCTCGGCGGGCCCGGTTTGTTCACCAGTAATATGATTGAACTCACCCAGATGAGTGGTTCCCAGTTTGTCGTATTTTTCTACAGCATTGCTTTTGTAATCCCATTCATAGATCCGACCTTTGCGGTCTACCCAGCGTGCTCGCCGCTTTCCTCCACCCTGAACCGATGACTTGGACTTCACTCTGACCGCATCAGGAAACGCAGGTAGCGTCTTTGGGTGGTCGTAGTAGGCATGGTCGCGAGCTCGACTGAGCACGATGTAAACCGGCTTAACCCCTGAATCCGCCGGAAACACCAGAATGAAATCCCGATACTCCGGCGGATAAACCGGATTCACCAGAATTCCGTCAGCCGCTTTGGTCGGTGGATACACCCAGATGTGCGGTGCCTGCGGAGCGGCTTCCAGCGCGGGGATGCCGAGGATGTCGGAGCCGTCCACGGCGGGCGTCCAGATCAGTTCGATGCCTTCACCCAGGTCTGCAATGAACTGACTACCGCGCGTGCTGAACTGCACGACATCGACCATTTCCCAATCACGGTTGCTGCCGGTGTAAAAGCCGTAGCCCCGCAGATTGCCGTCGGCCTGTTGTTCGATGCGCAGGCGAACGCGGGTGCGGGCCTGTTTGAGGCTGCGCAGTTGCTCATCGCTGTAGAGGGCGCTGTCGCCGAGGCTGGAAGGCATGAGCAGCGCAACCAGTCCTGCCAAGGTAGCGGTTGCCGTTCCGGCGGCAATCGCGGGTAGCGCCTCGAACGCGGCGCCGACCAATGCGAAACTGCCCAGCCCGGCGGGAATCGCCGTGGCGCCGATTTTCTTCAGGGCAACGCCGCCGTTTTCATCGCTTTCGCGAGCGCCAAGCAGGATCAGCTCGCCGTAATCCTTGAGGCTGTCGGTCGGCACCATCCCCGAAGGATTCGAATAATCAATGATCGCGTCCGGCAACTTGCAGGACTTGGCGAACACGCACCCGGCGCGTACGGGATCAGGCTTTTTCGCCGCAACCTCTCGACTGCGCTCGAAAGCCTCCTGCCGCGCCAGCATGGCCTCGTAAGCGTTCTGTCTGGCCTCGCGCTTGGCCAGTTCAGTGGCCGTCATATAGCGGTAGGTGACGTGATGCCCGTCGCCCGCCGGTGGGTTGGGAACCCGGGGAATGTCCTTGTTGCGAGCCACAAAGCGTCCTTTCGTTCATCCATCGACAGCCCTTCGAGAGGGCTGTGCGACGTTAACGAAGCAGGCAGATGGTGGCTGTAGGACGCGTCGCTATTGAGGTGGGGATTAGTCGCTATCTGTCAGATAAGCCGGCTTGTGGTGAGGGGATTTATCCCCGGGATTGTTCGCTGGTTTTCAGACGAGCCTGGACTTGTGGCGAGGGAGCTTGCTCCCGCAGGAGCGCGAAGCGATCCCGATATCCCGGGTCTGCTGCGCAGCCCAGCGGGAGCAAGCTCCCTCGCCACAACGAGCCCATTCACAGGTCCTATGCAGGTGAATGTACGTTATGGCGACTCGCCGCCGCCGTCACCGCATACCCGATTAACGCCGCCAGAATCGAACCGGTCAGGATGCCCATCCGGTCCATCCCGGCGTAGTCGCTCACGCCCGGTTCAAAGGCCAGCGAGCCGACAAACAGGCTCATGGTGAAACCGATGCCGCAGAGGATCGCCACGCCCAGCACCTGACCCCAATTGGCGCCCTGGGGCAGGGCGGCGATGCCGATTTTCACCGCCAGCCAGGTCAGGCCGAACACGCCGACGGTCTTGCCCAGCAGCAGGCCGACGGCGATGCCCATGGGGACGTGATGGGTGAAGCTTTCGACGGTGACGCCGCTCAGCGACAGGCCAGCGTTGGCGAAGGCGAACAGCGGCAAGATGCCGTACGCGACCCACGGGTGCAGCGCGTGTTCGAGGGTCAGTAGCGGCGAAGGCTCGGCATTGCGGGTGCGCAGCGGAATGCAGAACGCCAGCGTGACCCCGGCCAGCGTCGCGTGGACGCCGCTCTTGAGCACGCACACCCACAGGATCAAACCGATGATCATGTAGGGCCCAAGCTTGACCACCCCGAGCCGGTTCATCGCCACCAGCGCCGCGATGCACGCCGCCGCCAGCCCCAGCGACAGGGTCGAGAGCTCGCCGGAATAGAAGACCGCAATGATCACGATGGCGCCGAGGTCGTCGATGATCGCCAGGGTCATCAGGAACAGTTTCAGCGACACCGGCACCCGGTTACCCAGCAGCGCGAGTACACCGAGAGCGAAAGCGATGTCAGTGGCGGTGGGAATCGCCCAGCCGTCGAGGGCTGGCGGGTTGTCCCGATTGAGCCACCAGTAAAGCAATGCCGGCACGACCATGCCGCCAATCGCTGCGGCGCCCGGCAAGACGATCTGCGACGGTTTCGACAGCTGCCCGTCGAGCACTTCGCGCTTCACCTCCAGGCCGATCAGCAGGAAGAACAGCGCCATCAGCCCGTCGTTGATCCACAACAGCAGCGGCTTGGCGATCTTCAACGCCCCGATCTGCGCGACAACGGGGGTGTCGAGCAGCCCGGTGTACAGCCACGACAGCGGTGAGTTGTTAATGATCAGGGCGAGGAGGGCTGCGGCGATCAACAGCAGGCCACTGGCCGCTTCCAGCTGAAAGAAACGCGTGAAGGTTCTACGCAGCGGCAAGGTCGCTCTCCATCAACATTCGCAAAGGACTGACACCCGCGCACAACACCTGTAACGGGTAACACTTGCACAGAGCCTAGCAGTTGGCGGATATATTGGGCCTCAGCTGTATCTGTGAGCCTTGTAGGTTTTTTCCTATGCTGGGTGACCGAGCCTGTGACGAGGCCATTCCTGCCCGATTCAACGAGAGCATGACCATGAGCGACAACCGACAGTGGGCCCGCGAAGCCATCCGCATCATCGAAGCGGACTTCCAGCGCAGCGCCGACACCCACCTGATCCCCTTGCCGCTGCCGGGTTTTGCGGGCATCGAGTTGTACTTCAAGGACGAGTCCAGTCACCCCACCGGCAGCCTCAAGCATCGCCTGGCGCGCTCGCTGTTCCTGTACGCGTTGTGTAACGGCTGGCTCAAACCCGGTGCGCCGGTGATCGAGGCGTCCAGCGGTTCGACGGCGATTTCCGAGGCGTATTTCGCGCGCATGCTTGGCCTGCCGTTCATTGCGGTGATGCCGGCAACCACCTCCAAAGAGAAGATCGCGCAGATCGCCTTCTACGGCGGCCAGAGCCATCTGGTAAAGGATCCGACGCAGATTTACGCCGAATCCGAGCGTCTGGCCCGCGAGCATGGCGGCCACTTCATCGATCAGTTCACCTACGCCGAGCGGGCCACCGACTGGCGGGCGAACAACAACATCGCCGAGTCGATCTTCCAGCAGATGCGTTTCGAGAAACACCCGGAGCCGAGCTGGCTGATTTCCAGCCCGGGCACCGGCGGCACCACCGCGACCCTCGGCCGTTACGTGCGCTATCGCCAGCATTGCACGCGGGTGCTGTGCGCCGATGCCGAGCGTTCGGTGTTTTTCGATTACTACCAGACCGGCGACGCCAGCCTGCGTCTGGACTGCGGTTCGCGGATCGAAGGCATTGGCCGGCCACGGGTGGAAGCGTCGTTCCTGCCCAAAGTGATCGATGCGATGGTCAAGGTGCCGGACGCCTTGTCGCTGGCGGCCATGCATTACCTGGCGCAGCGCCTGGGGCGGCATGTCGGCGGGTCGAGCGGCACCAATCTGATCGGCGCGCTGATGGCGGCGCAGCAGATGCAAGCGGCGGGGGAGTCGGGGTCGATCGTGGCGATTCTGTGCGATGGCGGCGAACGCTATGCCGACACTTATTACGATCAGGCCTGGCTGAAGGCGCAAGGCTATGAGCTGGAGGGGTTGATCGCGGCGGTGGCGGCGAGTGCCGAGCGCGGTGAGGCGCTGCCGACTTCAGTGTTGCGCGCCAATATCTAAAAGCAAAAAGATCGCAGCCTGCGGCAGCTCCTACAGGGGAGTACATTCCTGTAGGAGCTGCCGCAGGCTGCGATCTTTTGATCTTGAGAATTAAGCCTCAATCCCCAGAATGTCGCGTGCCACAGCTTCCGCGATGCGAATCCCGTCCACACCCGCCGACAGAATCCCGCCGGCATAACCCGCGCCTTCGCCGGCCGGGAACAAGCCTTTGACGTTCATGCTCTGCAGCGACTCATTACGCGTGATGCGCAGCGGTGACGAGGTGCGGGTTTCGATCCCGGTCAACACCGCGTCATGCAGCGAGTAACCGCGAATCTGCTTCTCGAACGCCGGCAATGCTTCACGAATCGCTTCGATGGCAAAGTCCGGCAGCGCCAGGGCCAAGTCGCCCAGGGCCACGCCCGGTTTGTACGACGGCTCGACTTCGCCCAGTTCGGTCGAAGGAATGTCGTTGATGAAGTCGCCCACCAGTTGTGCCGGGGCCTTGTAGTCGCTGCCGCCGAGGATGAACGCGTGGGATTCCAGGCGCTCCTGCAACTCGATGCCGGCCAGCGGGCCGCCCGGGTAGTCGACTTCCGGGGTGATGCCGACGACGATCCCGGAGTTGGCGTTACGCTCGTTACGCGAGTATTGGCTCATGCCGTTGGTGACCACGCGGTTCGGCTCGGAAGTCGCCGCCACCACGGTGCCGCCCGGGCACATGCAGAAGCTGTAGACCGAACGGCCGTTCTTGGCGTGGTGCACCAGTTTGTAGTCGGCGGCGCCCAGCTTGGGGTGGCCGGCGTACTTGCCCAGGCGCGCACGGTCGATCAGCGATTGCGGGTGTTCGATGCGGAAACCCACCGAGAACGGCTTGGCTTCCATGAACACGCCACGGCTGTGGAGCATGCGGAAGGTGTCACGGGCACTGTGGCCGAGGGCCAGGACCACGTGTTTCGAATGCAGGGTTTCGCCGCTCGCCAGTTGCACGCCGACCAGTTGGCCGTCGTCGATCAGCACGTCAGTGACGCGCTCCTGGAAACGCACTTCACCGCCCAGAGCGCGGATTTCTTCACGCATGGTCTCGACCATGCCGGTCAGACGGAACGTACCGATGTGCGGTTTGCTGACGTAGAGGATTTCTTCCGGCGCGCCGGCCTTGACGAATTCGTGCAGGACTTTACGGCCAAGGAACTTCGGATCCTTGATCTGGCTGTACAGCTTGCCGTCGGAGAACGTGCCCGCGCCGCCTTCGCCGAACTGCACGTTGGACTCGGGGTTGAGCACGCTTTTACGCCACAGGCCCCAGGTGTCCTTGGTGCGCTGACGCACTTCGGTGCCGCGTTCGAGGATGATCGGCTTGAAGCCCATCTGTGCCAGCAGCAGGCCGGCGAAAATCCCGCACGGGCCGAAACCGACCACGATCGGGCGCTGGCTCAGGTCGCTCGGCGCCTGACCGACGAATTTGTAGCTGACATCCGGCGCCACGTTGACGTTACGGTCGTCGGCGAACTTGCCCAGCACCTTGGCCTCGTCGCGTACGTTGAGGTCGATGGTGTAGATGAAGCACAGTTCGGAGGACTTTTTGCGCGCGTCGTAGCTGCGCTTGAACAAGGTGAAATCGAGCAGATTATCGCTGGCGATGCCCAGGCGCTGCACGATGGCAGCACGCAGGTCTTCTTCGGGATGGTCGATTGGCAGCTTGAGTTCGGTGATTCGTAACATGGCGAGGATCCGGATTCGCGGGGCGCACAACTGCGCCAGGGCGTTTGAAGGCCGCGATTATAAGCCGCAAAGGCCGGATCCGGTGAGGCTAAAACGCTCAGTCGTTGCGCGATCCGCCGAAATACCCGCAACCACGCTCGACCTTGCCGTCGATGCGCAGCTCGGCGCTCATGTGCTGCACGCTGCCGGTGCTGCTGTCGACGCAGCGTTGCGGCGCGACCCACAACTCGATGCGCTGGTTGTTGGCTTCGCTGCTCAGGTTGAAGCGACCATCGCCCAGTTGTTCTTCGACATAAGGCACGGCCAGCGCCGGCTGGCCTTCACGGTCGATGACCATGCCCTTGCCGCTGACTTTGACGTTCCACTCCGGACCGTGGCCGGCGGCACGCAGGATCAATAGCTTGAAGTTCGGGTCATCGCACGCGGTGCCGGAGCGCTCGACGCGGTACAACTGGGCGAGGTCGAGGCGGTCGCCGGCGATCTTCCCGCGCACGTCGGCAAACAGCTTGCCCTGCTGATCGGCAAGGGTCGCGGCCTCTTGCAGCACGCTGGTGCCGCCGATGTCGTTGACCACGTACTGACGCTGTTCGCCACACGGCTGGAACACCAGTCTGCCGTCAGCCGCCGTCAACTGCCCCTGCATCCGGCTCTGCCCGACGTGGGAAGCACTTTGCCGCGGGCCATCGAGCAATTGGCAGGCGGCGAACAACGGCAGCAGGGCAACAACGATCAATGAACGGGCAACACGCATCTTCGGCTCTCCAGACAAGTGCCGCCACGTTACGCAGGCTGACCGTTGATCACAAGACTTGAGTGCCAGGTCGGGAGGCGCTATTGAGTTGCCCGTTGTCCGCCAGCATAGTGGCGCACCTGTGTGGGCGTGGATTCATTGAGCATGAAACAAAACCCTTCGGTGTTCCCTGAACGGCTGTATGCGCTGGACGCACTGCGCGGTATTGCGGCGTTGGCGGTGGTTTTCTGGCATTGGCAGCACTTCTTTTTCCAGGGCGCACTGCCCGGCCCTTTGCAGCGTGAAGACCAACCGCTGTATAGCCTGTTTTCATTGTTCTATCGCCACGGCGGCGATGCGGTCTCGCTGTTTTTCAGTCTTTCGGGGTTTATCTTCTTCTGGCTGTTTTCCCAAGGACTGGCGCAACGGGAGATCAGCGGCAAACAGTTTTTCATGGAGCGTTTCAGCCGGATCTATCCACTGCATCTGGTGACGTTCCTGGCGGTCGCCCTGTTGCAGAAAATCTATAGTGCGCACACGGGGAATGCGTTCGTGTATCCGTTCAATGATGCCTGGCACGCGCTGCTCAATGTGTTTCTGGCACCCGCGTGGGGATTGGAGCAAGGCTGGTCGTTCAACGGCCCGGCATGGTCGATATCGGTGGAGGTGTTGCTGTACGCAGGGTTTTTCCTGCTGTGGCGTTACTCGCCGGCGCCGCTGCTACTCAGTGCGTTGTTGATTGCCGTGAGCCTGTGGGTGTTTCCGGCGCAGTACAAAATCAGTCTCGGGGTGTTCGGGTTTTTCTGTGGCGGCCTGGGTTACATCGCTGCGGACTGGCTGTTGCGGCGCTTTGATGTGCGCTGGGTCGCTGCCGGCCTGGTACTGGCCTGCGGGGCTGGCTGGTGGTGGTGGTGTGGCGACGATGCGGCGCAATCACCGTTGGTCAGGTTTGCCGTGCTGTTTCCATTGACCATTGTTGCCGTCGCCGCTTGCCACCCATGGTTGCAGCCGCTGGCGCGCCGTGTGTCCTGGCTGGGGGACATCAGTTTCGCCGCCTATTTGCTGCACTTTCCCTTGCAAATTGTCGCGGCGCTGTTGGCCGATAAATTTCTGCCTGGACGCGCCGTTTTTTATCAGCCGTGGAGCCTGCTGTTGTTTTTTGCGGTGCTGATCGGTAGCAGCCTGTTGTGTCACTACGTGTTTGAGCGCCCCGTGCAACGTTGGATACGCCGACGTACAGGGGGACACAACAAGGTTGCCGCGATGGCCCGTTGATGCCCCCTGCCTACGAGGCATTCAGCCTACGTGAAAGGTCTGCCCTGTTTGCAGACCTTCGACACTTTTCGCGTAGGCCAGCGCCACATCCGCCGCCGGAACCGGTTTGTAGCCACGGAAGTACGGGGCGTAGCTGCCCATGGCTTCCAGCAGCACCGTCGGGCTGATCGAGTTTACCCGCAGACCGCGCGGCAGTTCGATGGCGGCGGCTTTCACGAAGCTGTCCAGTGCGCCGTTGACCAGTGCCGCCGAGGCGCCGGAGCGGATCGGATCGTGGCTGAGCACGCCGGTGGTGAAGGTGAACGAGGCGCCGTCGTTGGCGTATTCGCGGCCGATCAGCAGCAGGTTGACCTGGCCCATCAGCTTGTCTTGCAGGCCCAGGGCGAAGCTGTCGGCGTTCATCTCACCCAGTGGGGCGAAGGTCACGTTGCCGGCTGCACAGACCAGCGCGTCGAACTTGCCGGTTTGCTCGAACAGCTGGCGAATCGAATCGCTGTCGCTGATGTCGACCCGGAAGTCGCCGCTGCTGCGACCGATGCGAATCACTTCGTGGCGCTGGCTCAGTTCTTTGTCCACGGCCGAACCAATGGTGCCGGCGGCACCGATCAACAGAATCTTCATGGGCTGTTCCTCAATGGGTTGAACGAGGTTTCAGTCTAGAGTGGTTTTTTCTGCGGATAAGCGCACTAATAGGCAACCTTTGGTTTTCAAATGGAAACAATCCATGAGTGAAATGGATGATCTGGCGGCGTTTGCGGTGTTGATCGAGGCGGGCAGTTTCACTTTGGCGGCGCAGCAATTGGGCTGCAGCAAGGGCCAGTTGTCCAAGCGCATCAGCCAGTTGGAAGCGCAGTTTTCCGTGGTATTGCTGCAACGCACCACCCGCCGCTTGAGCCTGACCGCGGCGGGCGCTGCATTGTTGCCCCAAGCCCAGGCGCTGGTGTTGCAGGTGGAGCGCGCGCGTCAGGCGCTGGCGCGGCTGAAGGATGATATGGCCGGACCGGTACGGATGACGGTGCCGGTGTCGCTGGGGGAAACCTTCTTCGACGGATTGCTGCTGGAGTTTTCACAAAAATACCCCAAGGTGCAGATCGAGCTGGAGCTGAACAACCACTATCGGGATCTGTCTCGGGATGGCTTCGATCTAGCGATTCGCACCGAGGTGGCCAATGACGAACGCCTGGTGGCCAAACCCTTGCTGGCGTGGCAGGAAATGACCTGCGCCAGCCCGGCCTATCTTGAACAGTTTGGCGAGCCGCTGACCCCGCAGGAGCTGGCCGAACACCGGTGCCTGCTCAACAGCCACTACAGCGGTCGCGAAGAGTGGCTGTATCACCAACAGCACGAACTGCTCAGGGTGCGGGTCTGCGGCCCGTTCGCCAGCAACCACTACAACCTGCTGAAGAAAGCCGCCCTGGCCGGCGCCGGCATCGCCCGCCTGCCGTCATATTTGTTGCAGGCGGAACTGGCTGACGGCCGTTTGCGCTGGCTGCTGCGCGACTTTCAGACCCGGCGCATGCCGATGTACCTGGTGCATCCGTATCAGGGCGGCTTGCCCAAACGCACGCAGGTGCTGGCGGATTATCTGATCGGCTGGTTCAAGCGCAGCGGCGAGGCGCTGGATCGACTTCAGCGATAACGTCGGGCGATCAGGTGATCGATCGACAATTTCCCCGGCCCGGTCGCCATCAGGTACAACAGCACCGCTGCCCAGGTGCCGTGGGTCGGATACGCATCCGGGTAGACGAACAGTTGAATGGTCAGGGTCATGCCCAGCAGCGCCAGTGCGGAAAACCGTGTGGCGAAGCCGATCAGGATCAGCACCGGGAAGAAGTGTTCGGCGAACGCCGCCATGTGCGCGGCGATTTCCGGTGACAGCAACGGCACGTGGTACTCGCTTTTGAACAGAGGAATGGTCGAGTCCGCCAGGCGTGGCCAGCCGAGTTGAAAGGTGCCGTCGATCAGGTCGATGGCCAGGCCTTCGACCTTGGTCTGCCCGGACTTCCAGAACACCGCGGCAATCGAAAAACGTGCGATGAAGGCGATCAGGCTGTGGGGGATTTTCTCCAGCAGCGTGATGGCGCGGGCGATGAGGTTGTTCATGGCGATTCCTTGTCGTTCAGGTCAACGATGGCGTTGTGCGCAATCAGCAGCGCGAGGGTGTGGCTGAGGTCGAATGGCGGACTGTTTTGGGCGGCCGCCAGCAGCGGCTGGTCATCGAGCAGGTGGCGCAGAAACACGCTGGCGCCGGGTTCGAGGGCAAACACCTCGACGTCGAGGCCATTGCGCAGCACCAGGGCGTGCTGCCCGTGGTGGATGTCGATGCCGGCCAGCGTTGCGTCCCCTTGATGTGCGGCCCAGATCGCGACCACAGCGTGGTGTGAATCCAGTAGATGCAGGGACGGATGAAGCGTGAAGCGCAGGTGGCTCAGCCCATCGGGATTGGCCAGCGCTTCGGTGATCCGTTCAGGGCGCACCGGCAACGCATCGGCGGCGTGGTAGGCGCGGGTACGCAGGCGTTCCAGACGTGCCACGTCGGCCAGATACGGCACGCTCGCCGCCGGTTCGAAGGCGTCGATGAAGGCTGGCAGGGCGTCGCCGTAACGGCTCATCAACGGGCTGTCGGGTGGCTGCTGTTGTACGAACACAGCGGCCATGGCGCGGAAGAACGCCTCACCGACCAATTGCTGCACCACCGGGTAACTGTCTGCCAAGGCATTGATCAGCGACCCCTGCACATTGTTGCGGTACACCGAAAATCGACTGGCCGGGTCGGCGCCATTGGCGCTGCACAAACCTTCGGGGCAGGGCCGTTGTGGGTCGAGCAGGGCCGCAGCAAAAGCCGCTTGAGTGCTCATGGCCGTGCTCCCGCGCCTAGCAGTATGTCGTCGGCCTGCCGCGCCTCGGCCAGCAACACGTTGAAGGCCGGCACCTGATTGTCGCGCTCGATCAGGGTCGCCACCGCGCCAGTGCGCTGCAGCGCTTGCCGGTACAAGGTCCAGACCGCCTGATCGACCGGCGCACCGTGATCGTCGATCAGCAAGCGGTCGCCGAGGCTGTCACTGTCTTCGGCAAATCCGGCCAGGTGAATCTCGCCCACGGCGTGCAGTGGCAGGGCGTCGAGATAGGTCAGTGGATCGCGCTGATGATTGATGCACGAGACGTAGACGTTATTCACGTCCAGCAACAGGCCGCAGCCGCTGCGCCGCACCACTTCGGCGATGAAGTCCGGCTCATCGAGGGTGGAGCGCTGGAACCCCAGATAGGTCGCCGGATTTTCCAGCAGCATCGGGCGTTTCAGGGTGGTCTGCACCTGATCGATGTGTTCGCAGACCCGGTTCAGGGTCGGCGTGTCATAGGCCAGCGGCAGCAAGTCATTGAGGAACACCGGGCCGTGGCTCGACCAGGCCAGGTGTTCGGAAAAGGAGTGTGGTTGATAGCGCTCGATCAGGTTCTTCAGGCGTTGCAGGTGCTGAATGTCCAGTGGCCCTTCGGCCCCGATGGACAGCCCGACGCCGTGCAGCGACAGCGGATACTGCTCGCGGATCAAACCGAGAAACTGATGAAACGGACCGCCGTCCACCATGTAGTTTTCGGCGTGGACTTCGAAGAAACCGAGGTCCGGCAGTGAACCGAGCACTTCAGTAAAGTGCCCGGTCTTGAGCCCCAGCCCGGCACGGGGCGGGAGCCCGGGGAGGGCTGCCTGAGTGCGGGGTGGGACAGGTTCGTCGAGGGTGAACATGATCGTCACTCAGGCAGGCCGTGGATCAGGACTTGGCTTTGAACGCTTCCATCTGACCGAAACCGGTCGGAGAGGTCTTGCTCTCGGTGGTGGCGCAGGTGCCTTTTGGCACGAGTTTCCAGGCGTTTGGCTGGTAGTCCGTTTTCGCGGTGCCGGCACACGTGGTGCCTGCGCCCGCAGCGCAATCGTTGTGACCTTTCATGGCCACGCCAAAGCATTTCTCCATGTCGGCATCAGCGGCGTGGACGGTCGACACGGCGGCCATGCTCAGGGCAGAGCCAAGGGCCAGAACCAGGGCGGTAGCGGACAGGGTGCGGGTGGTAGCAGTCATGATGTTTCTCCAGATTTGAGCTTGGGTTTTGCAAGCGAAGTGCGCTTGCTTACCCCACTAGAGAACGCTCATGACGATGCGTTACAGCGCAGCCGAAATTTTTCAGAAAAAATGCAAAACCGTGTAGGAGCTGCCGCAGGCTGCGATCTTTTGATCTTGCTTGAAAAGGCAATGGCAAAAGATCGCAGCCTGCGGCAGCTCCTGCAGGGGAATGTGTGAGGTAAAAAAAAACGGCCCGAAGGCCGTTTTCTTGTTCAACGAAAAGCATCAACCGCCGAGGTACGCCTCGCGCACTTTCGGGTCGGTCAGCAGGGCTTCACCGGTGCCTTGCATGACCACGCGGCCGTTCTCCAGAACGTACGCACGGTCAGCGATTTTCAGCGCCTGGTTGGCGTTCTGCTCGACCAGGAACACCGTCACACCGTCCTTGCGCAGCTGTTCGATGATGTCGAAGATCTGCTGGATGATGATCGGCGCCAGGCCCAGCGACGGCTCGTCGAGCAGCAGCAGTTTCGGCTTGCTCATCAGCGCACGGCCGATGGCGAGCATTTGCTGTTCGCCGCCGGACATGGTGCCGCCGCGCTGGTTGAAGCGTTCTTTCAGGCGCGGGAACAGGCCGAGGACCTTGTCCATTTGCGCTTGATAGTCGCCCTTGTCGGTGAAGAAACCGCCCATCGACAGGTTCTCTTCGACGGTCAGACGAGCGAACACCCGACGACCTTCCGGCACCACCGCGATGCTTTTGCGCATGATCTGCGAAGAGTCCTGGCCGACCAGTTCCTCACCCATGTAGCGGATGCTGCCGCTGTGCGCCTGCGGCGAACCGCAGAGCGTCATCAGCAACGTGGACTTGCCGGCACCGTTGGCGCCGATCAGCGTCACGATCTCGCCCTGACGGACTTCGACGTTGACGCTGTGCAGGGCCTGGATCTTGCCGTAGAAGGTGGAAACGTTTTCGAACTGCAGCATTTACGCTTCCCCCAGGTAGGCTTTGATCACTTCAGGATTGTCGCGGATCTGTTCCGGCGTGCCGTCGGCCAGAGGCGTGCCCTGGTTGATCACGACGATGTGGTCGGAAATGCTCATGACCAGTTTCATGTCGTGCTCGATCAGCAGCACGGTGACGTTGTGCTCTTCACGCAGCACGCTGATCAGCGCCTTGAGGTCTTCGGTTTCCTTCGGGTTCAGACCGGCGGCCGGTTCGTCGAGCATGAGGATCCGTGGGCGGGTCATCATGCAGCGGGCGATTTCCAGGCGCCGTTGCTGACCGTAGGCCAGGGTGCCGGCGGTACGGTTGGCGAACTCTTTCAGGTTGACCTTTTCCAGCCAGTACTCGGCATATTCCATGGCCTCGCGTTCGCTCTTGCGGAACGCCGGGGTCTTGAACAGGCCGGCCAGGAAGTTGGTGTTCAGGTGACGGTGCTGGGCGATCAACAGGTTCTCGACCGCTGTCATGTCCTTGAACAATCGCACGTTCTGAAAGGTGCGCACCACGCCCTTGAGGGCGATCTTGTGCCCCGGCAGGCCCTGGATCGGCTCGCCGTCCAGCAGGATGCTGCCGCCCGAAGGCTGGTAGAAACCGGTCAGGCAGTTGAACACGGTGGTCTTGCCCGCGCCGTTCGGCCCGATCAGCGCCACCACTTGTTTTTCCTTCACGGTCAGGGCCACGCCATTGACCGCCAGCAAGCCGCCGAAGCGCATGCTCAGGTTTTCGACTTTAAGAATCTCGCGGCTCATTTTCGCAACTCCATGTGTGGGCGTTGCATCGGCAGCAGACCTTGTGGACGCCAGATCATCATCAACACCATCAGCGCACCGAACATCAACATCCGGTATTCGCTGAACTCACGCATCATTTCCGGCAACAGGATCATCACCACGGCCGCGAGAATCACGCCCAGCTGCGAGCCCATGCCACCCAGCACGACGATGGCGAGGATGATCGCCGACTCGATGAA
The DNA here is from genome assembly GCF_017491705.1 of Pseudomonas sp. 86_A. NCBI lineage: Bacteria > Pseudomonadati > Pseudomonadota > Gammaproteobacteria > Pseudomonadales > Pseudomonadaceae > Pseudomonas > Pseudomonas sp. 86_A. Next base: position 196,149 of record NZ_JAFGYS010000015.1, read on the forward strand.
GGTGAACGATTCCGGTGTCACCAGACCCTGACGGGCAGCGAAGAAGCTACCGGCGAAACCGGCGAAGCTCGCACCCAGGGTGAACGCCGACAGCTTGATGATCGTCGGATTCAGACCCAGTGCCCGGCAGGCGATTTCATCTTCACGCAGCGCTTCCCACGCACGGCCGATCGGCATGCGCAGCAGGCGGTTGATGATGAACAGCGCCGCCAGCGCCAGCAACAGGGCCACCAGGTAGAGGAAGATCACCTTGTTGATCGAGTTGTATTCGAGGCCGAAATACTCGTGGAAGGTTTGCATGCCTTCCGCGGCCTTGCGTTCGAAGGTCAGGCCGAAGAACGTCGGTTTCTCGATGTTGCTGATGCCGTTCGGACCGCCGGTGATGTCGGTCAGGTTACGCAGGAACAGACGGATGATCTCGCCGAAGCCGAGGGTCACGATCGCCAGGTAGTCACCGCGCAGACGCAACACCGGGAAGCCCAGCAGGAAGCCGAACGTCGCCGCCATCAGACCGGCAATCGGCAGGCAGATCCAGAAGCTCAGGCCGTAGTAGTGCGACAGCAGCGCGTAGCTGTAGGCGCCGACGGCGTAGAAGCCGACGTAACCCAGATCGAGCAGACCGGCCAGACCCACGACGATGTTCAGGCCGAGGCCGAGCATCACGTAGATCAGGATCAGCGTTGCGATGTCCACCGCGCCCCGGGAGCCGAAGAACGGCCAGATCAGCGCACCCAGGATCAGCGCGATGATGATGTAGCGCTGGGTGGTCGGCAGGGTCAGGAAGTTGCTGGCCTTGGCCGGGATCAACGGCAGGCCCGGCGAGGATTTCCACGCCTTGCTGATCTGCTGGTTGAACAGCACCCGCAGGAACATCAGCACCGAGCACACGGCGATGGTCGCCAGAATGGCCGGGCTGGTGCCGTGCACTTCGAGGTTGATGCCGACGATGGTCAGTTTCAGACCGAGTACCGGGTAGGCCACGGCCCACACCAGCAAAGCGCTGAACAGCGCCTGTTTAAGATTCCTAGTCATACTTTCTCAACCTCCGGACGGCCCAGAATGCCGGTCGGACGGAACAACAGCACCAGAACCAACAAGCCGAAAGCCACGACGTCCTTGTACTGGTCGCCGAAGATATCGGCACCGAACGCTTCCGCCACCCCAAGCACCAGCCCGCCGAGCATCGCTCCGGGGATGCTGCCGATGCCGCCCAGTACCGCGGCGGTGAAGGCCTTGAGGCCGACGAGGAAACCGGCGTTCGGGTTGATCACGCCGTACTGCATGCTCAGCAGCACAGCCGCGACGGCCGCCAGCGCAGCACCGATGACGAAGGTCAGGGCGATGATGTTGTTGGTGTTGATGCCCAGCAGGTTGGCCATCTTGATGTCTTCGGCACAGGCGCGGCAGGCGCGGCCCAGGCGAGAGCGGGAGATGAACAGCGTGAGGCCGAGCATGGCGACCAGGGTCACCACGAACACCACGATTTGCATGTAGGAAATCAGCACTTCATGTGCGCCACCTGGCCCGATGGAAATGTTTCCAGGGATCAGGTTGGGGATGGATTTGTCCTTGGAGTCTTGCGCCAGCAGAACCGTGTTCTGCAGGAAGATCGACATACCGATGGCGGAAATCAGCGGGATCAGACGGTTGCTGCCGCGCAGGGGGCGGTAGGCGATCCGTTCGATGCTGTAACCGTAGGAACTGGTGACGACGATGCTCGCGATGAACGCTGCGGTCATCAACAGCGGGACGTTGTCGATTCCCATCATGGCCAGCCCGGCAATGGCGATGAACGCCACGTAGGAACCGATCATGTACACCTCGCCGTGGGCGAAGTTGATCATTCCAATGATGCCGTAGACCATCGTATAGCCGATGGCGATCAGGGCATACGTGCTGCCAATGGTCAGGCCATTAACCAGCTGTTGGAAGAAGTGATAGATGTCAGGCATTACAACGCTCCTAAAAACCTGATACGCATTTCACTGGTGGAGTCATTTTCCCGCCCGGCCCCGTGGATCTATATCCACTTCGAATCCGGGTTTTGCCAGCGAACCGCTGATGACGGTTTTGAGATTTTCAGGTGGGGAGACTGGCGGATCACGCCAGCGCGGCCCATACATTCGTAAAACAAAGCCCACGGCACGCCGTGGGCTTTATTGGCAGTCAGTCAGGGCGCGCCTTACTGAGGCGAAGCTTCAGTTTTTGGTTTGCCGAAGTGCCACTCGTAAACCACAAATTTGAAGTCCTTCAGGTCACCTTTGGCGTCGAAGCTCAGATCGCCGGTCGGGGTCTTGAAGGTGCCGGCGTGAATGGCTTCGGCCACTTTGGCAGGGTCTTCGGATTTGGCTGCGGTGATACCCTGGGCAATCACTTCAACCGCCGAGTAGGAAGGGAACACGAACGGGCCGCTCGGGTCTTCTTTCTTGGCCTTGAAGGCATCTGCCAGGGCGACGTTGGCCGGATCCTGGTCGAAGGATTTCGGCAGGGTCACCAGCAGGCCTTCGGAGGCGTCTTTGGCGATCTGCGAAATGGAGTCGTTACCCACGCCTTCCGGACCCATGAACTTGGCTTTCAGGCCTTTTTCCTGGGATTGACGCAGGATCAGACCCAGCTCCGGGTGGTAGCCGCCGTAGTAAACGAAGTCGACGTTGGCTTGCTTGAGTTTGGCGATCATCGAGGAGAAGTCCTTGTCGCCGGCGTTGACGCCTTCGAACACGGCGACTTTCACGCCTTTCTTCTCCAGGGTCGCTTTAACGGCGGTGGCGATGCCTTCACCGTATTGCTGCTTGTCGTGCAGTACAGCAACGATTTTCGGTTTCACGTGGTCGGCAATGTAGTTACCGGCGGCAGGGCCCTGGGCGCTGTCCAGACCGATGGTGCGGAAGACCATTTTGTAACCACGAGCGGTGATGTCCGGGCTGGTGGCAGCCGGGGTGATCATGATCACGCCTTCGTCTTCGTAGATGTCCGAAGCAGGCTGAGTGGAGCTGGAGCACAGGTGACCGACCACGAACTTGACGCCATCGTTGACGACCTTGTTCGCGACCGCAACGGCTTGTTTCGGATCGCACGCGTCATCGTATTCAACGGCTTCGAGTTTCTTGCCGTCGACGCCGCCCTTGGCGTTGATCTGCTCGATGGCCATTTTCGCGCCACTGAACTGCATGTCGCCGTATTGGGCAACGGGGCCGGTTTTAGGGCCGGCAATACCGATCTTGATGGTGTCAGCTGCGAACGAATGGCTGGCAACCCCGGCCAGAACCATAGCGGCAAACAGTTTGGAAATCTGCTTAGTAGCCTTAGTCATAGTGCTCCACTCTTACTGTTGTAATTTTTTTGAGTTCTGGCGCCGTAGCAGCAGAACCGGGTCAGATATCTTTGCGATACCCTCCGGAAATGCCCCCGGCAACTGTACCGGTACAGTGTAGAGCGCCGGTTGTTGGCCTGGGAAGCTGGCGCCAGGGGGCAAAACTTGTGGGTGTCGCATTTTTGAATGAAAAAGACAGAATTGCGGCGGGGCTTTCGTGGGGCTTATGCCCCAAACAGCAGCATTCCTTGGCGTTCCTGCTCTTTTCGTTCGGTGAAGCCATTTGCAACCGGGTTTTTCTACCGGACCACCGACGTTATCATTCGCGTCGATTTCTTTTCCGGACAGTCCCATGAATCAAGAACCTAGCACCCTCTATGCCAAGCTGCTTGGTGAAACCGCATCTATTACCTGGAAAGAGCTGGAGCCGTTCTTCGCCAAGGGTGCCCTATTGTGGGTCGACCCGGCCCTGGATTTGATCGCCGCTGCCGAGGCCGTGGCATCGGATGATGGCGAGAAAGTCGCCGCCTGGTTGGCCGAAGACAAGGTCGCGAAGCTGTCTGAAACGCGGGCGCTGGATATTTTCGAGCGGGATCCCGCGCTGTGGGCGGTGGTGGTAAGTCCGTGGATTCTGATCCAGGAAAGGGCGTCGGCCTGAGCGGTCGCACCTTGGTGGTGCGCACCTCGGCTGCAGGAAAGTGTGTAGCCGAGTAGCGTGATGGCACGTTGCCGTGAAGAAATGCCACAAGCAGGGGTGGCCTCACGGTGACGTAAACGTAACGGGAACAGTTCAGTAAGCAGCCTAACGGCTGCTTAATTGTTTCTGGATATTGGAAAAGCTGAGATTTTCAGGGGATTTGATGGCCTCATCGCGAGCAGGCTCACTCCTACAGGGGAATGCGTTCCAACTGTAGGAGTGAGCCTGCTCGCGATGGCGGCGACTCGGTCTCGGATCAGACCGAGTAAGTCTTGCCCGTATGGTTATTCAGGGAAATAACCTTGGTCTTGCCGATCCGGTGACGGTAGATCTCGCGCAGGTACTTGATCGACTTCTTCACGCAATCGCGCGACAGGCGAATGTCATTGATCGAGACGAACTTGTCCTTGTCGTTGATCAGTTCGCGGTATTTCTTCTCGTACATCGGTTTGATCGCGTACCAGTTGGTGTCGAGGATCTTCGCCGGGTTCTCGAACTCGTTGAGCAGGTCGTCGATGCGGTCTTCGTCGAAGTCTTCATTAATGATGAAGTCGAGGATCGAGTTGTCCAGGGTCTCATCAAAACGGTATGGGGTCTTCGCGAAGCAGCGCTTGATGAACGCCACGATCAACGTCAGGAAGTCGTCCGACAGGCACGGGCTCTTGGCGATCAGGGTGGTCAGCGACAGGTTGGCCGACGCACCGATCACCAGTGCATAACGCTTGAGCGTGGTGTTGGGGAACAGGCTGTTGAGGTGGGTCTTCAACCGGTTCAGGTCCATGTACGACAGCTTGTAGTCTTTGGGCAGCGAAACGATCGAGACCACCGACGAGCAGTTCTTGAAGAAGTGCAGGTCGTGCAGGGCGGCGGCGTCGTAGCCGGAATTCTTGTACTGCTCCAGGGACGCACGATAGCGCTTGGACTCGATCGGCAGCAGGCTGATGCCTTCGATCGCCTGGGTGACCTTGTTGAAGTGCGGCAGGTCGATCGATCGGAAAAACAGGTCGTCGATGTTCAGGCGCTGCGGTTCTTTGTCGAACACCTTGAACTTGTCGCTGCTCGGCGGCGGGGTTTCCGGCACCACCGATTCGGCGTAGGCGATTGCCACCGGACCGGCCAGGCTCATGAACAGGTCGTTGGCGTCCAGGCGAATGGTTTCGCCGATGTCGATGCCGGCGCGACGGAAGTAGTTCTGGTCGTAGTCGGTGGTCACCGCCTGCGCCGTCAGAATGTTGAAGATCTGCTGCGATATGTACTGGTTGGCGTGCTTCTCCATCGCATTGACATCAATGTTCTGGATGTTGCCGTCATCGCTCTCTTCGGCGTAACGCATGATGTCGTTGGAGATCAGCATCATCGCGTTCCATGGGCGGATACGCCCCATGACGCTGGCTTCGCTGCTGTCTTCATTGGCGAAGTTGTACGAGAAATCCCATTCTTCCGACAGGTATTTGCACAGCAGGCGTCCGGCGTTGATGTGCAGCGCCTCGGACATTTCACTGCGGTGGTCGGAAATGTTCGGCAGCACGCAGATGCCGCTGGTGAAGATCGGCTCGAACACGAACGAATGCCCGCTCTTGCCGTCGTGCTCGTCCATCGGCTTGGTGTCGAACGTCTTGTTCATGTACGAGTGCTGCTGGGCCAGGCCGAATTCCGAGGCCATGCCCGAGCCGGTACCGCCGCCGGCACTGAAGATCGAGAAGTACAGGCGCGACTGGTTGGCCTTGATGCCGCAGCTGTCGATCAGATACGAGTGGATCATTTTCCAGTCGGGGCTGGAGAAACGCTGGGTGTCCTTGTTGAGGATGATCTTCGCCAGGTACTGGCCGAGGATCGGCGCGTTACCGGCGCCACCGGCGTGGACTTCGGACAAGTCCATGATCTTCATTTTGCTGTAGTCGCGCAGGAAGCCGCTTTTTTCGCCCTTGCGCGAGAAACGGATGCGCCCGGCGATGTCCTTGTCGAGGTCGCCGAGCATCACCAGCGGTTCCACCAGGAACACCGGTTTGGTGGATTTGTTCGGGCCGATCCGCAGGTTGTGCTTGATCCACTGGGCCGGGCTGTAGCCCTTGTCAGCCAGCCGCCGATCCGCCGCGCGGTCTTCATTGTTGAATTCGTTGAGGTAGAACTTGCGCGCGTTGTACACCAGTTCGGCGACGTCGAGGGCGATGTTCGAGCCGCAGCGACCGAGGCCGATCAGGCACACCGACGGAAATTCCTGGTCGTTGTGCTGTTCGTTGTCGCCTTCCAGGTGCGGCGGACGCGGGAACACCAGGTCACGCAAGCCGTCGAGGTTATCGAGGATGCGGTCGGTGTTGGTCTCGGTGTAGTACAGATATTGGTGAGTGCCCAGCGGGCGCGAAGGAGGCAATGGCTTCATCGGCGCCGGGCTGTTCGCCGCAGGGCTCAGGGTCAGGTCGGATACCGCAGTGGCCGGATTGTTTTTAGAAGTCATTGTGCGCCATATACCTGGACAGGATTGGCTCGGCGACCGGTGTCATCGAGCCTCACGGAAAAGAGGATCTCGCGTCTTTGACTGCGCGTATTTGGCCCGGGCGTCAGGGGCTTGGCCTGATCGTCGCGCGGGGGAATCCTTTCCTGATCGTTCATGAATCGGCCATTATTCGGTGATCTTTAATCGAAAAGAGGCGAAATGATGTCAACGCTACCTTCGTTGGGCTTTGCCGGAATCGGCTTGATGGGCTTGCCGATGTGCCGGCGTCTGCTGGCCGCGGGTTACCCGCTGACCGTGTGGAACCGCAACCCGGCCAAGTGCGCACCCCTGGTCGAAGCCGGTGCCCGGCAGGTCGCGACCCCGGCCGAACTGTGTGAACACGCGGACGTGGTGATGCTCTGTCTGGCCGACACGGCGGTGGTGCGCGAGGTGGTGTTTGGCGCCGGCGGTGTCGCTGAAGGTGCAAAAGAAGGCCAGTTGCTGGTGGATTTTTCCAGTCTGGAACCGACCGCGACGCGTGAGATGGCGGCCGAACTGGCAGACCAGACCGGCATGCGCTGGCTCGATTCCCCGGTGTCCGGCGGCGTGGTCGGTGCCGAGGCGGGCAGCCTGGCAATCATGGTCGGTGGGACAGCGGCGGATCTGGATCGGGTGCGCCCGGTGCTGCTCAACCTCGGTCAGCGCGTTACCCACATGGGCGGCATTGGCGCCGGGCAGGTGACCAAGGCCTGCAATCAGATGATCGTCGCCTGCAATGCGCTGGTGATTGCCGAAGTGGTGGCGCTGGCCGAACAGGCCGGAGTCGATGCCGGCCTGATCGCCGAAGCGCTGGCCGGTGGTTTCGCCGATTCGAAACCGTTGCAGATCCTCGCCCCGCAAATGGCCGAGAGCCGTTTCGAACCGGTGAAATGGCACGTGCGCACGCTGCTCAAGGATCTCGATACCGCGGTGAAGTTCTCTCGCGAACAGGGTTCGGCCACGCCCATCAGCGGATTGGCCGCACAACTGATGCGCCTGCATGGGGCGCAAGGCTTTTTGCAGCAGGATCCAGCGACACTGGTTCAAATGTACCGCGCGCCAGACTCAGCGGATTGACCGCGTGCGAGTGTTTGCGCTGATTGATTTCTTCCAGCACCGGGCGTAATTCGTCCAGCGGCACCGGACGGCTGAGCAGGTAACCCTGAATGTAGTCGCAGCCCGAGCGCTCCAGGAACTCGTACTGCTCCAGGCTTTCCACGCCTTCGGTCACCACCTGCAGATGCAGGGTGTGGGCCATGACGATGATCGCCTGGACGATCTCCATGTCGGCGGTTGCCGTGGGAATGTCGAGAATGAACGAGCGATCGATCTTCAGCGTGTTCAGCGGCAGGCGCTTGAGGTAGGCCAGCGACGAATAACCGGTGCCGAAGTCGTCGATCGACAGCGACACGCCGAGGGCGCGGATCTGCCGCAGCAGCACCAGGGTGTTGGCGATGTTGCCCATCAGTGCGTTTTCGGTGACTTCCAGTTCCAGCCGTTCCGGCGCGACCCCGGCGCTGCGCAGTGCGCTTTCGATCTCGTCGGCCAGCTCTTCCCGGGCGAGATTGAGTGGCGAGCAGTTCCAGGCGATTTTCAATTCTTCGCAGCCGTGCCGTGTCAGTTCGCCAAGGTCCGCGCAGGCCCTGCGCAGCACCCAGTTATCCAGTTCGGCGATCAGGCCGTTGGTTTCGGCAATCGCAATGAAACGGTCCGGGGCCAGCAGGCCATGCACCGGGTGCTGCCAGCGGATCAACGCTTCGAGTTTGGTTACCCGACCGGTTTTCAGTTCGAAGATCGGTTGGTAATACAGCGTCAGCCCGTGTTCTTCACGCAGGGCCTGGCGCAGTTCTTCTTCCAATTGCAGTTCGAGGCTGGCGCGGGTCTTCATGTTCGAACTGAAAAAGTGCAGGCCGTTACGCCCGGCACCCTTGGACTGATACAACGCCAGATCGGCGTGCTTGAGCAGTTCTTCGCAGGTGGTGCCGTCGTCGGGGAACAGGCTGATGCCGATGCTGGTGGTCATCACCATACGGCGTCCGGCGAGTTCGATCGGCTCCTTCATTTTCAGCATGATCCGTTGCGCCATGCTGCGCGCTTCTTCACGGTCACGCAGGCCGATCAGGATGCAGAACTCGTCGCCACCGAAGCGCGCAACCACGTCGTCATGGCTGCGCACCGAATTTTTGATGTGATTGGCGATGACTTTGAGCAGGGCGTCGCCGGCGTCGTGGCCCAGGCTGTCGTTGATTCGCTTGAAGTGGTCGATGTCGAGAAACATGACCGCAAGCATGCCGCCTTCGCTGGTTTTCTGGCTGAGTTTCTCGGCGAAGATCTGATTGAAGCCGCGGCGGTTGATCAGGTTGGTCAAGGCGTCGTAGTTGGCCACTTGTTGCAGCGACATCCGCGCCTGATCGAGTTGGCTGAGCAGGGCGTTGACCCGACGCAGGTCGTGCTCCTTGCTCTGCAGTTTCTTGTCGGCCAGCGCCGCGCTGATCGCGCTGCCGAGAATCAGCAGGATGATCAGCGCGACGGTCAGGCCCAGTTGCAGGTGATTGGTTTCGCCGCTCAGGGTCGGCGCAGTGCCTTCGGGCAACACCAGGTGCAACGCGGCCATCGCGGTGAAGTGCATGCTGATGATGCCGGCGCCGAGGATCATCGCGGCGCTGTATTTGAGCAATTGATGAAAACGCCCACTGCCTTCACGCAAATAACCGGCAACCCACAACGCGGTGAAGCTGGCGCCAATGGCAATCATGATCGACAGGCAGAACAGCAGCGGCTGATAGTAGGCTGTGGCCACCGAGTGCAGCGCCGCCATGCCGACGTAATGCATGCCGGCGATGCCCAGACCAATGACGATGGCGGTTTTCAGGTAGTGCACCAGGCTGGTTTGCGGATGACTCAAAGTGTGCATCGCCAGCCACGCCGCGAGCAGTGCGATCAGCAGGGAGAACAGGGTGACCGCCAGGTCGTAGTGGATTTCGATCGGCGCCTGGAACGCCAGCATGGCAATGAAGTGCATGGCCCAGATACCGCCAGCCAGGCAGGTGGCGCCGATCCAGCGCCACACCCGCTGCGAACCGAGGTCTTCCGCATGGGCGACCCGCTCGGCCATGTCGAGAGTGGCAAAACTCGCGGCGCAGGCGACCAGATAGGCCACCAGCACCAGCAGCGGGTTGTGGGTGCAATCGAGGATGACCTGCCCGCTGTCCGGCAGCTCGGTAACAAACTGCAAACCAAGCCACTCCATAGCATGCCCCGTCTCTGAAGTCGTCCCTGCGCCATCAACGCAAGCGAATGAAAGCAGTATAGAGGCGGTTTTTAACCTGCAAGCGGTAGTGGCATATTGCAGTCAACGATTTCGGCATGAGCCTCATAGCGATTGGCGCTAAGCGTCAGGCACTCCGGTCGAAGGGGATTTCAGCCCAGTCCGGTTGCAGGGGCGGCAGGCCGAAGCGGGCGCGCGCCTTGTCGCAATCGACATTCTGTTCGCCGTTCTCCCAGGAAGACTCGAATTCGCGGCAGGGACTGGAGCGTTGCTCATAAATCGAGCACTGCACGTTGGTGCCCACCTCACCGATCAGTGCCGTGCAGCGCGGCGATTTGCAGTCAGTGCCATTCATCGCCACCCGACTGGGGCTGATCTGCGTGACCAGTTCATCGGGCACCGTTCCCCCGGAGGAGGCGCATTCACCCCAGAAAAATGACACGCGAAAATGGGAACAGCAGGCACCGCAATTTAGACACGGACTGACTTCGGACATTAGGAGGGCATCAAAGGGGTTGATCGGCGAATCCGGACGGATCCGGCGGCTATTCTAGGCTTCGCCATGAACTTGGGAAGGGGGGCGCGAAAGTATTTTTTTGTAGCCGGGTTTTGCCGTGAAACCCCCGGTTTATGGGCGATTGCAGTGTTATCAAGGGCTTACGTTTCGTTACAGTGCCATGGCCCGTCATCAGCTTGACGAATGATCACAGACAGCCCCGGCAGGCCTGTCTAGATTGCAGGTTCCGGGCTCGGATGCGACGGCAGTGAAGCCCTATGACAATAAAGAGACGGACCCATGCAGAACTCGACCCAAGCGGCGAATGCCTGGCGCATTCTGTTCCTGTTGTTCCTTGCCAACCTGTTCAATTTCTTCGACCGCACCATTCCGGCGATCATCATCGAGCCGATCCGCATGGAATGGCACCTCAGCGACTTTCAGCTGGGGATTGTCGGCACGGCGTTCACCCTTGTGTATGCGATTGCTGGCCTGCCCTTGGGGCGGATGGCCGACACCGGTTCGCGCAGCAAACTGATGGGCTGGGGGCTGGCGACCTGGAGCGCGCTGACTGCGGTCAACGGTCTGGTCGGCAGTTTCTGGAGTTTCCTGCTGGTGCGCATGGGCATCGGCATTGGCGAAGCCAGTTATGCGCCGGCGGCCAACTCGCTGATTGGCGACCTGTTTCCGGCGCACCGGCGGGCCCGGGCGATGGGTATTTTCATGCTCGGGCTGCCGCTGGGACTGCTGCTGGCATTCTTCACCATTGGCGCGATGGTCAAGGCGTTCGACAGCTGGCGCGCGCCGTTCTTTATTGCGGCGGTGCCGGGGCTGATCCTTGCGGTGTTCATGTTCTTCATCAAGGAGCCCAAGCGCGGCGCGGCGGAAACCGTGCAGGTGTCCCAGGAGAAAGTCGACAAGCCGATCCGCCGGGTGCTCGCGGTGCCGACGTTCCTCTGGCTGGTGATGGCCGGTTTGTGTTTCAACTTCGCCACCTACGCCTGCAACTCGTTCATGGTGCCGATGCTGCAGCGATATTTTTTGATGCCGTTGCACGATGCGGCGGTGGCCACCGGCGTGATAGTCGGTATCACCGGGTTGATCGGCCTGACCCTCGGCGGCTGGATCGCCGACAAGATCCATCAGCGGGTCGCCAACGGCCGACTGTTGTTTGCCGCGTTCAGCCTGATCATCTCGGCGTTGTGCACGGCGTGGGCGCTGCATGCCGGACGCGTCGAGATCGGCGTGTTCGTCGCGCTGTTCAGCGTCGGCTGGCTGTTTGCCTATAACTTCTACACCTGCGTGTACACGGCGATTCAGGACGTGGTCGAACCGCGCCTGCGGGCAACGGCGATGGCGCTGTTCTTTGCCGGGTTGTACCTGCTGGGCGGTGGTTTGGGGCCGGTGGTGGTCGGTGGCCTGTCGGATCACTTCGCCCAATCGGCGATGCTTTCAGCAGGGGCTGAACAGATGACCGAGGCGTTCAAGGCCGTGGGGCTGCATGACGCGATGTACCTGATCCCGGTGGCGCTGTTCTTGACCATGGTGTTTCTGTTTCTGGCGGCGCGGTGTTTTGTCCGGGATGCGCAGCGGATGAAGGAGGGTTTGGTGGCGGTGGTTGAGCCTGATGTTGCTGTAGCGACTGCATGATAGCTATCGCGAGCAGGCTCACTCCTACAGTTTGAAACGCATTCCAATTGTAGGAGTGAGCCTGCTCGCGATAGGGCCATTAGCATCACCCGATAAATAACAGACAAACAAAAAGACCCGCATCACTGCGGGCCTTTTAATTTATAGCGGTGGAGCAGAGGGCTTAACCCGCTACCAACACCCGGATCGCTTCCAGACGCAGCGCCGCTTTGTCCAGCATCGCCAGACCCTGTTCACGTTGCTTGCGCAGCGCATCCAGTTCGCTGTCACGCACGGTCGGGTTGACCGCTTGCAACGCGGTCAGGCGCGCCAGTTCTTCGTCGGTGTCGGCCGCCAGACGGCGACGGGCGTCGGCCACGCGCTCAGCGTGACGCGGGGCGATCTTGTCTTCACCGGCGTTGATCCGTGGCGTCAGCTGATCGCGCTGGGCCTGGATGAACTTGTTGGCGCTGGCGCGTGGCACGCTTTCCAGTTGATCGTTCAGGGTTTCGAACGAGACCCGTGGCGACAGGTCGTTGCCATTGGCGTCGAGCAGGCAGCGCAGGGCAGCCGGTGGCAGGTAGCGGCCCAGTTGCAGCGAACGCGGGGCAACCACTTCGCTGACGTAGAGCAATTCCAGCAGCACGGTGCCCGGTTTCAGCGCCTTGTTCTTGATCAGCGCGACGGCGGTGTTGCCCATCGAACCGGACAGCACCAGGTCCATGCCGCCCTGCACCATCGGGTGTTCCCAGGTGATGAACTGCATGTCTTCGCGCGACAGCGCCTGATTGCGGTCGTAGGTGATGGTCACACCTTCGTCGTCACCCAGCGGGAAGCTGGCGTCGAGCATCTTCTCGCTCGGCTTGAGGATCAGGGCGTTTTCCGAGTGGTCTTCGCTGTCGATGCCGAAGGCGTCGAACAGGGTTTCCATGTAGATCGGCAGGGCGAACTGGTCGTCCTGCTCATGGATCGCCTCGACCAGCGCGTCACCTTCGCCAGCGCCACCGGAGTTGAGTTCCAGCAGGCGGTCGCGACCGGTGTGCAGCTCTTGTTCCAGACGCTCGCGTTCGGTGCGCGCCTCGTCGATCAGCGCTTGCCACTCGCTGTCGTCGGCTTCTTCGAGCAGCGGCAGCAGGCGTGGGCCGAACTGGTGCTGCAAGGCGTTGCCGGTCGGGCAGGTATTGAGGAACGCGTTCAGCGCTTCGTGGTACCACTGGAACAGGCGCTCTTGCGGGCTGGTTTCCAGGTACGGCACGTGCAGTTCGATGATGTGCTTCTGGCCGATCCGGTCGAGACGCCCGATACGCTGCTCGAGCAGGTCCGGGTGCGACGGCAGATCGAACAGCACCAGATGGTGCGCGAACTGGAAGTTGCGACCTTCACTGCCGATTTCCGAGCAGATCAGTACCTGGGCGCCAAACTCTTCGTCGGCGAAGTAGGCGGCGGCGCGGTCACGTTCAAGGATGTTCATGCCTTCATGGAACACCGTGGCCGGGATGCCGGAGCGCACGCGCAGGGCGTCTTCCAGGTCCATCGCGGTTTCGGCGTGGGCGCAGATCACCAGCACTTTGGTGCGCTTGAGCATTTTCAGCTGATCGATCAGCCACTCGACGCGTGGGTCGAATTTCCACCAGCGCTCTTCTTCGCTGGCGTCCGGCTGAGCCTGGAAGCTGACTTCCGGGTACAGCTCGGCGTGATCGCCCAGCGGCAGTTCGAGGTATTCATCCGGGCACGGCAGCGGGTACGGGTGCAGCTTGCGTTCCGGGAAACCCTGCACGGCGGCGCGGGTGTTACGGAACAGCACGCGGCCGGTGCCGTGACGGTCGAGCAGTTCACGCACCAAGCGGGCGCTGGCTTCGGTGTCGCCATCGTTGACCGCGGTCAGCAGGGCTTCGCCCTCGTTGCCGAGGAAGCCGTGAATGGTCTTGTGCGCTGCGGGCGACAGGCGCCCTTTGTCGAGCAGTTCCTGAACGGCTTCGGCCACCGGGCGATAGTTGTCGCTCTCGGCGCGGAAGGCGGCCAGGTCATGGAAACGGTTCGGGTCGAGCAGGCGCAGGCGGGCGAAGTGGCTGTCCTGACCGAGTTGTTCCGGGGTGGCGGTGAGCAGCAACACGCCAGGAATCACTTCAGCCAGTTGTTCGACCAGCGAATACTCGGGGCTGGCTTTCTCTTCGTGCCACACCAGGTGGTGCGCTTCGTCGACTACCAACAGGTCCCAACCGGCGGCGAACAGTGCGTCCTGGGCTTTCTCGTCGTCGACCAGCCACTCCAGCGCCACCAGCGCCAGTTGGGTGTCTTCGAACGGGTTGGTGGCATCGCTCTCGATGAAGCGCTCTTCGTCGAACAGCGCGACCTGCAGGTTGAAGCGGCGGCGCATTTCCACCAGCCACTGGTGCTGGAGGTTTTCCGGCACCAGGATCAGCACGCGATTGGCGCGGCCCGACAGCAGTTGGCGATGGATCACCAAGCCGGCTTCGATGGTTTTACCCAGGCCCACTTCGTCCGCCAGCAATACGCGCGGCGCGATACGGTCAGCGACCTCACGGGCAATGTGCAACTGGTGCGCGATCGGTTGCGCACGCACGCCGCCCAGGCCCCAGAGCGAAGACTGCAACTGGCGGCTGGTGTGTTCCAGGGTGTTGTAGCGCAGGGAGAACCACGACAGCGGGTCGATCTGCCCGGCGAACAGGCGGTCGCTGGCCAGCCGGAACTGGATGAAGTTCGACAGCTGGGTTTCCGGCAGGGTGACCGCTTCGTTCTGCCCGTTGAGGCCGTGATAGACCATCAGCCCGTCGACGTCGTCGACTTGCTGCACGGTCATCTTCCAGCCTTCGAAGTGAGTAATGCTGTCACCCGGCGAGAACCGTACGCGAGTGAGGGGCGCATTCCGTAGCGCGTACTGGCGGGTTTCGCCAGTGGCCGGGTAAAGCACGGTCAACAAGCGGCCGTCCTGTGCCAGAACGGTGCCTAAACCAAGCTCTGCTTCGCTGTCACTGATCCAGCGTTGCCCCGGTTGATACTGCTGCGCCATGCTGCCTGACTCCCACCTTGAAAAAGCGGGCTATCTTAACGGAATGCAGGCTTCAGGGCCAAAGATTACTGGGTAGGAGCTGCCGCAGGCTGCGATCCTTTGATCTTTGGAAACACTTGAGATTTGTAGTGTCCGATTAAAAGATCGCAGCCTGCGGCAGCTCCTACAGGTGCCAAGTGCGTCACAGATTTGCGACGGATGGCTCAAGGCGCCTTTGCCGCAGCCGATAGCTTGCTGACAGGAGACCTTTATATGCTGCCACCGATGCTCCCCCTGAGCGCTGTGCCGATCACTTCCCAGCAGGATCCGATTCGCCAGCGGCCGGACATTCCCCCGGTGGTGCCGGTGCAGGAAAGCTCCAACGAAAGCACGATCGATCTGCAGAAACGCGACCCGGAAGAGGATCGACTGCTGGCGCGCGAAGAACAGCGCCGCCAGCAGGAACGTGATCGCCGCCGCCGCGAAGCCGACGAAGACCCGGAGGAACACCTCGCCGTGCCGGGCACCGAGCTCAATGCCGACAACACCGTGCCGGTGGTGCCGCTGATGGAAGATCAGCCGCGTCAGGGCTTGTGGGTCGATATCGAGATCTGAATCCGGTCATTCATCTATTGTTGTCGAGCGCGGGCGTCAGGCTGCATGATTGGCGCAGTCCTGTCGGTGATTCGGCAGTTGTGAATTCTTCAAGCGATGCACCGAACGCCATGAGCCAAGACGACAAACTGATCGACCTCAGCACTGAACGCGCCAAGCGTGTGCATGACCTCAACGAGAAACGCCTGAACGAAGTGCGCAAGGCCTTCGAGCAGGCCATGCCGTTGGGAAAAGCTCAGAAAAAGTCGAAAAAGAAACCGAAAAAGCGTTGATCTCCCGCTGCATCCTTTGATGCAGGTCAGTTATTTTCCCGCCTTTGCCGTCTGTGTTGACCGGACTTGATCCTGGTCAATTTCTGCGCCTGCGTGATTGGTTAACTTAGCTCCATCGCAGCAAAGCAGGGGCCAGGAGGCCACAGTCATGTTTTTCGATAACGTGGTGTTTGCCGGGGTTCTGACCGTTGGGCTCATGGTTCTGTTTTTTGCAGGGTTTGGATTTTTTATCTGGAAGGATGCGAATAAGCGCAAGAAGCCTTAGTCCTTCTGGGTTTGATGAGCACGCAAGGCATTTTGGGCAACTTCGGTTGCCCTTTTTTTTGTGTCTTGGCGGCCTTTGGGCCGACCATGCTTTGGGTGTTCTTTGTGAATATCCGTTTTTTTGGGTGTTGCCGCTGGCGGTTCCGCTCTTACAGCGGGTCACTTTTTCAAACGCCAAAAAGTAACCAAAACGCTGGGCCCCGGCGTTCGGCCCTCGCCGTGGCTCGGGTTCCTTCGTTACGGGGTTCATCCGGGCGCATCGCCTCCGGTTTGCTTCGCTGCACCTCCTCTCGATGTGTTTGGCTTCGCCAAACGGTCGCTGCGCTCCCACCCCCGGATAAACCCCTCCACTCAGCCTGCCGAAGGGGCCTTTCAGATCAAGAGCTGCAGCCGAGCTAACGCTCATCCTGTTGAGTGGTGAGAAGCGGCTGCGGTCTGCTGTTGATTTCTGTGGGAGCTGACTTGCCAGCGATGGCGGCCTGACAGCCGACCAATCTCTAACTGAATACACCCAATCCCATGTAGGAGCTGCCGAAGGCTGCGATCTTTTGATCTGCTTTGGCTTTGGCTTTGGCTTTGGCTTTGGCTTTTGATGTGGTTTTTGACCTTCAGCCCCTTCGGCAGGCCGTACGCCGGGGCAAAGCCTTTTGGGTTATTTTTTCGCTGGGCCGGCATTCCGGCGTTTGGAAAAAGTGACTCGCTGTAAGAACGAAACCGCCAGCAGCAACCCCCGCAGCAACGGATATGCCCCCAAATCCCAAACGCAAAAAAAAGCGCGATTCTCTCGAATCGCGCCTTTCTTCATCACAGCTTGAAGCAGTCTATCAACTACCCAACGCCTTCGACGCCAGCCAGAACAAACCAGCCGACAGCGCCACCGTCGCCGGCAGGGTCAGGACCCAGGCCAGCAGAATGGTACGCACGGTGCCACCTTGCAGGCCGCTCTTGTTCGCAACCATGGTACCGGCCACGCCCGAGGACAGGACGTGGGTGGTGGACACTGGCAGGCTGAAGATGTTGGCCAGGCCGATCATGCTCGCGGCGGTGATCTGGGCCGACATGCCTTGGGCATAGGTCATGCCTTGCTTGCCGATCTTCTCGCCGATGGTCAGCACAACGCGTTTCCAGCCGATCATGGTGCCCAGGCCCAGCGCCAGTGCCACTGCCAGAATCACCCAGAACGGGGCGTATTCGGTGGTGGTGGTCAGGTCTTTGCGCAGTTTGTCCAGGTCAGCCTTTTCGCGGGCTTCAACGCCCGGCAGCTTGGCGACTTTCTTCGCGGTGTCGTCCAGGCATAGCAGGTAGCGACGCACTTCGATGCGGCTTTCAGCCGGCAGCGAGTGGTAGTCCGAGACCCCTTTGAGCGTGTGCAGCAGGGCGGAAATGGTCGGTTCGGTCTGCTGCGGGTTGCAGCGGAATTTCTCCGGCAGGTCGCCTTCTACGCTCTTGCCCAGGGCCAGGAACTCGCCGAGGGTCGCGGAGTTGCGCTGGTAGAACTGGCTCAGGTGCAGGGTCGCATCGCGGGTGCGTTCGATCTGGTAGGTGGTGCTGTTCAGGTCGAGGACGAACTGCGCCGGCACGATACCTATCAGCACCAGCATGATCAGGCCGATGCCTTTCTGACCATCGTTGGAACCGTGCACGAAGCTCATGGCCATGGCCGACATCACCAGCACCAGGCGATTCCAGAACGGCGGGTGCTTCTTGTCGTCGATCTTGCGGCGCTGTTCCGGCGTCTTGTGCATCTTCGACAGCGGGCGCCACCATTTCAGGCCGATCAGCACCAGGGCTGCGACCAGGAAACCGGCCATTGGCGAGAACACCAGCGAGGCGCCGATGTCGATCGCTTTCTGCCAGTTCACGCCGTCGCCCAACGGAATGTCGTTGATCAGGGCGTTGGCCAGGCCAACACCGAGGATCGAGCCGATCAGGGTGTGCGAACTCGACGCCGGGATACCGAAGTACCAGGTGCCCAGGTTCCAGGCGATGGCTGCGGCGAGCAACGAGAACACCATCGCCAGGCCATGGCCGGTGTTCACATTGATCAGCAGTTCCACCGGCAGCAGGTGAACAATGGCATACGCCACGCCAACGCCGCCCAGCAACACGCCGAGGAAATTGAACACACCGGAGAAGAACACCGCCAGGTGAGGCGGCATGGCTTTGGTGTAGATAACAGTGGCTACCGCGTTAGCGGTGTCATGAAATCCATTGATGAACTCGAAGGCGAGGACAAACGTCAGGGCGAGCAAGAGGCTCACAAGCACCCAAGCATCCAGTCCGCTGAATAAATCGATCATGAAGGTTTTCTGACCCGGTCATAAGGGGGCGCGATTATGCCAGAAAAGACTGGAAATCGATCCCCTACCTGCTCATCGGTTGCCCACTTCAACGAATTAAATTGTTGCAAGGTGCAATGGCCGAGTATTTTGCAGGGTTTTACAACTGCTTGATTAGCCTGAAAAAATACCGCGCAGGCAAGGGTTTTGCCGGGTTCGGAGACGGCTCAAACGCTTGTGTGAAATATCTCTGAGACCTGTACGACACGCTCCATTACCGTGCAGGACGGGGGAGGTGGCCGCTGCCCGCGGGTAGCGGGCGCGCAAGGCATCGTCGCATCACCGCGCTTGTAACCGGTGCCGACGCAAACCCTCGAAAAACTCAGAATTGTCCGTTCATGGCTCTTCGGTTTTGAGTTCTTCTTCCATTTTTTTCAGTTCTTGCTGGAAAACCTGATCCTGGACAGTCGGGCGTTTACGCCATGCCTTGCGTTCCGGTTCGGGTTGAGCGGCGTAGGTGGTGACTTCCCCGCCGTAAACTTCCTTGTAACGTTGTTCCTGGCGCTCAAGTTCCGCGCGCAGTTCGTCTTTCGTCACAGTGCTACCTGTTTGAGTTGAGATAAATGTCTGGTGAAACGCACTGCAATGAATCGATTGAGCGGGTCCACCGACAGGCAATACCCGGACGGGCATTGGTGTTATCGGCAGGGCGATCAAGACTTCCATGTTGCAGGCGGCTACGGCACCAGATTAAAACTGACGCAGCATCAGTTTCCTGTTTCAGCGAGTGCTGGCGTTGCATGAGTCATTCGCGTCAGCGCTGGCCGGGGCTGTGGGCGATTGGCATCGCTTCGGCGGGTGGCGGTCACGGCGAATAAAACCGGGCGCCACTGAAATGCATTATAGCGGTCGATTCGGGAATGACTATCTTTGCCAAGTTAAAAACGGTTCCGGATGTGTGATTGTTTTATGACTGACAATTTTTATCGGTAGTTGCAGTCGTCTCAAACCGTTATTGGCCCGGTGTTGAGTTTCTGGCGTCATTAAGTCGAACAACTAAGCGATCGATCCAGCGGCTCGACAAGTTGAAAAAACATTCCCTGCAGGCCGGATAGAGCCGACGAGGGCGATTGCGATAATCGGTCGACGGTTCGATAATCGCCCAATCTTGGCATCCCGGCCCTTGTGCATCGGCCGGCGAGCCGTTTGTATAGCCATTGATCCGTGCCGGAAAAAAGGACAAGAAATGAACGATCAAATGCGCAACTCCTTCACCTCCGTGGCGCCGCCGATCGTCGCTTCGCCGGCCAAGCGCATTCAGGCGCTGACGGGCGATCCGGATTTCATGACCTCGCTGGCCCGTGGTCTCGCGGTGGTGCAAGCGTTTCAAGAGCGCAAACGGCATTTGACCATCGCCCAGATCAGTCACCGCACGGAAATCCCTCGCGCCGCCGTGCGCCGGTGCCTGCACACCTTGATCAAACTGGGTTACGCCACCACCGATGGCCGCACCTATTCGTTGCTGCCCAAAGTGCTGACCCTCGGCCACGCGTATCTGTCTTCGACGCCTCTGGCGGTTTCGGCCCAGCCGTACCTCGACCGGATGAGCGAGCAGTTGCACGAGGCCTGCAACATGGCGACGCTTGAAGGCGACGACATTCTTTATATCGCCCGTTCGGCGACCACGCAGCGGCTGATTTCGGTGGACCTGTCGGTGGGCGGGCGTTTGCCGGCCTATTGCACATCGATGGGCCGCATCCTGCTGGCGGCGCTGGACGACACTTCGCTGGGCGAATACCTCGACCATGCCGAACTGGTGGCCAAGACCAGCCGCACCCTGCACACCCCGCAAGCGTTGCTCGAGTGCCTGCAGGAAGTGCGGCAGCAGGGCTGGTGCATCGTCGATCAGGAACTCGAACAAGGCCTGCGTTCGATTGCGGTGCCGGTCTACGATGCGTCGGGCCAGGTGGTCGCGGCGCTCAACGTCAGCACCCACGCCGGTCGCGTCAGCCGCACCGAGCTGGAGCAGCGCTTCCTGCCGGGCCTGCTGAGCGCCAGCCGCGACCTCAGCGCGCAGTTGTTCGCCTGATGAAGCTGTTCGATAAACGCACAGTGTTGCGTTTATCGAATTGACGCTAAAACCCTTCGCTCTTTAATGTCGCGGCAGCGTCATCCGGCGCATGTGAATGAGCCTGCCGGATTGTCGACTCCCATAATAATGACAAGAGGCAACTCACCATGCGCATGCTCCCCGACTGTCTCAGCCCCATCCCCTGTTGCCGGATTCACCGCAACGCCTGATCCCGATCTTCTATTCTTGTGACCGTGCCGCGCTTTGGCCGGCCGCCGTTCGACTGCGTTTTTTGCGTGGAATAAAAATAATGAACCAGCCTCAGTCCGCTGTAGGTAACTGCCTCGACGTGCAGACCTTCATCAATGCCCAACCGATCTCGCGCTATCAATGGCGGGTGGTGATCCTGTGTTTCCTGATTGTGTTTCTCGACGGCCTCGACACCGCCGCGATGGGCTTTATCGCCCCGGCCTTGTCCCAAGACTGGGGCATCGACCGCGCCAGCCTTGGCCCGGTGATGAGTGCCGCGCTGATCGGCATGGTCTTTGGCGCACTCGGCTCCGGCCCTCTGGCTGACCGCTTCGGGCGCAAAGTCGTACTGGTCGGCGCCGTCCTGTTGTTTGGCGCCTTCAGCCTGGCCTCGGCGTACAGCACCAACGTCGAGCAACTGCTGGTGCTGCGTTTCCTCACCGGTCTCGGGCTGGGCGCGGGCATGCCCAACGCCACCACGCTGCTTTCGGAATACACCCCGGAGCGCAAGAAGTCGTTGCTGGTGACCAGTATGTTCTGCGGCTTCAACCTCGGCATGGCCGGTGGCGGCTTCATTTCGGCGAAGCTGATCCCGGCGTTCGGCTGGCACAGTCTGCTGCTGATCGGCGGGATTCTGCCGCTGATCCTCGCGGTGGTGCTGCTGTTCTGGCTGCCGGAATCGGCGCGCTATCTGGTGGTGCGCAATCGCGGCACCGACAAAGTCCGCAAGACCTTGTCGCCGATCGATCCGGTTGCCGTGGCCCAGGCCTCGAGCTTCAGCGTGCCGGAGCAGAAAACCGTCAAGGCGCGTAACGTGTTCGCGGTGATCTTCTCCGGCACCTACAGCGCCGGCACCTTGTTGCTGTGGCTGACTTACTTCATGGGCCTGGTCATCGTGTATCTGCTGACCAGTTGGCTGCCGACCCTGATGCGTGACAGCGGCGCGAGCATGGAGCAGGCGGCGTTCATAGGTGCGCTGTTCCAGTTCGGCGGGGTGTTGAGCGCGGTTGCGGTGGGCTGGGCGATGGACCGCTTCAATCCGCACAAGGTCATCGGCACGTTCTACCTGCTGGCCGGGGTGTTTGCCTACGCAGTGGGGCAGAGCCTGGGCAACATCACCTTGCTCGCGACCCTGGTGCTGGTGGCCGGTATGTGCGTCAACGGCGCGCAATCGGCGATGCCGTCGCTGGCGGCGCGTTTTTATCCGACTCAGGGCCGGGCGACCGGTGTTTCGTGGATGCTCGGGATCGGCCGCTTCGGCGCGATTCTCGGGGCGTGGATGGGCGCGACGTTGTTGGGCCTGGGCTGGAATTTCGAGCAGGTGCTGACGGCGCTGGTGATTCCGGCGGCGTTGGCGACCACGGCGGTGGTGATCAAAGGCATGGTCAGTCATGCGGATGCCACCTGATATTTCGATGTAAAGCGAAAAGATCGCAGCCTTCGGCAGCTCCTACATGTGAACGCGTAACCCTGTAGGAGCTGCCGAAGGCTGCGATCTTTTGCAGGCAACACGAACCGATAGGTAGACAACAATCTGTTCGATAAACGAACGCTCAGTCGATTATCGGATTGTTTGGCGATTTTCAGCGGCTTAATCTGCAGTGACTCCGGCGCTGAACCTCGCGCCTTTTTATCACTGGCGATTCACTACAAAAACGGGAGCCTGCTCCATGGCTGAGATCCTTTCGCTGCACGACGCGGTGAAGCAATTCGTCAACGACGGCGACACCGTCGCGCTCGAAGGCTTCACTCACCTGATCCCTACGGCGGCGGGTCATGAAATCATTCGTCAGGGCAAGAAAGATCTGACCCTGGTGCGGATGACGCCTGACCTGATCTACGACCAACTGATCGGTGCCGGTTGTGCACGCAAGCTGATCTTTTCCTGGGGCGGCAATCCGGGTGTGGGTTCGCTGCACCGTCTGCGCGATGCAGTCGAGAAACAATGGCCGCATGCGCTGGAGATCGAAGAACACAGCCACGCCGACCTGGCCAATGCCTACGTCGCCGGCGCGTCCGGCCTGCCGTTCGCTGTGCTGCGGGCCTACGCCGGCTCCGACCTGCCGAAGGTCAATCCGCTGATCAAATCGGTCACCTGCCCGTTCACCGGTGAAGTGCTGGCGGCGGTGCCGTCGGTGCGTCCGGACGTCACCGTGATCCATGCGCAGAAAGCCGACCGTCAGGGCAACGTGCTGCTGTGGGGCATTCTCGGGGTGCAGAAAGAAGCGGCGCTGGCCGCCAAGCGCTGCATCGTCACCGTCGAGGAAATCGTCGATAACCTCAACGCACCGATGAACGCCTGCGTGCTGCCGACCTGGGCCTTGAGCGCGGTCTGCCACGTACCCGGCGGCGCGCACCCGTCCTACGCCCACGGTTACACCGAGCGCGACAATCGCTTCTATCAGGCGTGGGATCCGATCGCTCGCGACCGTGAGACGTTTACCGCGTGGATCAACGAATACATCCATGGCTGCGCTGACTTCAGCGAGTTCCAGGCCAAGTTGGCCGCTGCTTCGGAGGCCAAGTAATGACTTACACCACCAATGAAATGATGACCGTCGCGGCGGCCCGTCGCCTGAAGAACGGCTCGGTGTGCTTCGTTGGCATCGGCCTGCCGTCGAAAGCCGCCAACCTCGCGCGCCTGACTTCATCGCCGGACGTGGTGCTGATATACGAATCCGGCCCGATTGGCGCCAAGCCAAGCGTGCTGCCGCTGTCGATCGGTGACGGCGAACTGGCGGAAACCGCTGACACGGTCGTCCCCACCGGTGAGATTTTTCGTTATTGGCTGCAGGGCGGACGCATCGACGTCGGTTTTCTCGGCGCCGCGCAGGTCGACCGTTTCGGCAACATCAACACCACCGTGGTCGGCGACTATCACGCGCCGAAAGTGCGTCTGCCGGGTGCCGGTGGCGCGCCGGAAATCGCCGGTTCGGCGAAAAGCGTGCTGATCATCCTCAAACAGTCGGCGCGGTCGTTCGTCGACAAGCTCGACTTCATTACCTCGGTCGGTCACGGCGAGGGCGGCGATTCGCGCAAACGTCTGGGCCTGCCGGGCGCCGGTCCGGTCGGGATCATCACTGACCTGTGCATCATGGAACCGGAAGCGGACACCCATGAATTCGTGGTCACCGCGCTGCACCCGGGCGTGACCCGTGAACAAGTGGTCGCGGCCACCGGTTGGGCCATTCGTTTTGCCGACACTGTTGAAACCACTGCCGCACCGACCGCGGTCGAACTGACTGCGCTGCGCGACCTCGAAGCGCGCACTGCCGCGGCCCACGGCCAGGCACCGGGAGAAGCATGATGCGTGACGTGTATATCTGCGACGCGATTCGTACCCCCATCGGCCGGTTCGGCGGTGGTTTGTCCGCCGTGCGCGCCGACGACCTGGCCGCTGTGCCGATCAAGGCACTGATGGAACGCAATCCCTCGGTGGACTGGAACGCGATTGACGAAGTGTTCCTCGGCTGCGCCAACCAGGCCGGCGAAGACAACCGCAACGTGGCACGCATGGCGCTGCTGCTGGCCGGCCTGCCGGAAACCGTCCCGGGCGTGACCCTCAACCGTCTCTGCGCTTCGGGCATGGACGCGATCGGTACGGCATTCCGTGCGATTGCCAGCGGCGAGATGGAGCTGGCGATTGCCGGCGGCGTCGAGTCGATGTCCCGCGCGCCGTTCGTGATGGGCAAGGCGGATGCCGCGTTTTCGCGCAACATGAAACTGGAAGACACCACCATCGGCTGGCGCTTTATCAATCCGTTGATGAAAGCCCAGTACGGCGTCGACGCGATGCCGCAGACCGCCGACAACGTCGCCGACGACTATAAAGTGTCGCGCGCCGATCAGGACGCGTTTGCCCTGCGCAGCCAGCAACGCACTGCCGCCGCGCAGGCCGTTGGCTACTTCGCCGAGGAAATCGTCGAAGTGCGCATCGCCCACAAGAAGGGCGAAACCGTGGTCAGCCAGGACGAACATCCACGTGCCGACACCACGATTGAAGCACTGAGCAAATTGAAACCGGTCAACGGCGCGGACAAGACCGTCACCGCCGGCAATGCCTCGGGGGTCAACGACGGTGCTGCGGCGCTGATTCTCGCTTCGGCTGAAGCGGTGAAAAAACACGGCCTGACCGCCCGCGCCAAAGTGCTCGGCATGGCCAGCGCCGGGGTTGCGCCACGCGTGATGGGCATCGGCCCGGTGCCAGCGGTGCGCAAGCTCATCGAACGCCTCGGCGTGGCGGTCAGCGATTTCGATGTGATCGAACTCAACGAAGCCTTCGCCAGCCAAGGCCTGGCGGTGCTGCGTGAATTGGGTCTGGCCGACGACGCGGCGCAGGTCAATCCGAACGGTGGCGCGATTGCTCTGGGGCACCCGTTGGGCATGAGCGGCGCGCGTCTGGTGCTGACCGCGCTGCATCAGCTGGAAAAGACCGGCGGCAAGAAAGGTCTGGCGACCATGTGCGTCGGTGTCGGCCAAGGTCTGGCCCTGGCCATCGAACGCGTCTGACGCAAGCCGTGACGACTAAGAACAGAGGAAAGCGAAATGACTGACAAGCCTGGCTACCGTCGTCCGCAGGAAGGCACCCAGCCTGAGTACCTGCACCCGACGTATCAATCCACCAACCTGCGCTCGCCGTCCAAGCCGTTGGTGTTTCTGCCGCATTCGTTGTCGGAGATCACCGGCCCGACCATCGGTGCCGAACGCGTCGCCGAGAAAGACAATGACCTGACCGCCCAGCACGACGGCGAACCGTTGGGCGAGCGGATCATCATTCACGGCCGTGTGCTCGACGAAAACGGTCTGCCGGTGCCGGGGATTCTGGTGGAGATCTGGCAGGCCAACGCCGCCGGCCGCTATAACCACAAGCGTGACCTGCATGACGCGCCGCTGGACCCGAACTTCACCGGCACCGGCCGCACCGTGACCGACGCCGACGGCTGGTATCAGTTCCAGACCATCAAGCCCGGCGCCTATCCGTGGGGCAACCACCACAACGCGTGGCGCCCGGCGCACATCCATTTTTCGCTGTTCGGGCCGAGCATCCTCACCCGTCTGGTGACACAGATGTACTTCCCCGGCGATCCGCTGCTGGCCTACGACCCGATCTACAACTGCGTGCCGGACACCTCCGCCAAGGAACGTCTGATCGCCGCTTTCGATCTGGAAAAAACCATTCCGTCCTACGCCCTCGGCTATCGCTGGGACATCGTCTTGCGCGGCCGCGACGCCACGCCGATGGAGAAATAAGATGACGCTGACTGCCACCACGTCCCACACCGTCGGGCCGTACTACCACATCGGCCTGACCTGGCTGAACCGCGAAAACCTCGCGGTCGAACAAACCCTCGGCGAGCGCGTGGCGATCACCGGCCAAGTCGTTGACGGCAACGGCGATGTGGTCAACGACGCCATGCTCGAAGTCTGGCAGGCCAACGCCGCCGGCAAGTACGCGCACCCGGAAGACGAGCAGGAAAAACCGCTGGACCCGCATTTCGAAGGTTTCGGCCGGGTGCCGGTGGACGCTGAAGGGCGTTTCCGTTTCACCACGATCAAGCCGGGCACGGTCGAAGGCCTGAAGGGCTCGACCCAGGCGCCGCACCTGGTGGTGCTGGTGTTTGCCCGTGGCCTGGTCAAGCACTTGCTGACGCGCATCTACTTTGAAGGCGAGCCGGCGAATGTGAATGATCCGCTGCTGGAATGCGTACCAGCCGAGCGTCGCGGGACGTTGCTGGCGAAGCCGGATGCGTCGGGTGTTTATCAGTGGAATGTGATTTTGCAGGGTACTGATGCCGAGACCGTGTTCTTCGATTACTGAGGAACACCGCCAATCCCTGTAGGAGTGAGCCTGCTCGCGATCGCGGTGTGTCAGATTTAAATGGTCCGAATGACACACCGCCATCGCGAGCAGGCTCACTCCTACAAGAGAACGGTGTTGCTGATCCAATGTGGAACGGGACTGTTGCGAAGTGTGTCTAGACTCTCACCTGTCCCTTCAGAGTAAAAAACAATGACAACTACCACCGCTCATTACACCGGCGAGGAGCGCAGCAAGCGCATCTTCGCCATTGTCGGTGCCTCGTCCGGCAACCTGGTCGAATGGTTCGACTTCTATGTCTACGCCTTTTGCGCGATCTATTTCGCCCCGGCGTTTTTCCCTTCCGACAACCCCACGGTGCAACTGGTCAACACGGCCGGGGTGTTCGCCGCCGGGTTCCTGATGCGCCCGATTGGCGGCTGGATTTTCGGGCGGCTGGCGGACAAGAAGGGCCGCAAGACTTCGATGATGATTTCGGTGCTGATGATGTGCTTCGGCTCGCTGCTCATCGCCTGTTTGCCGACGTATGCCAGCATCGGTGTCTGGGCGCCGCTGCTGTTGCTGTTCGCGCGTCTGCTGCAAGGCTTGTCGGTAGGTGGCGAGTACGGCACCACAGCGACCTACATGAGTGAAGTCGCGCTCAAGGGGCAGCGCGGGTTCTTCGCCTCGTTCCAGTACGTGACCCTGATCGGCGGGCAA
The DNA here is from genome assembly GCF_017491705.1 of Pseudomonas sp. 86_A. NCBI lineage: Bacteria > Pseudomonadati > Pseudomonadota > Gammaproteobacteria > Pseudomonadales > Pseudomonadaceae > Pseudomonas > Pseudomonas sp. 86_A. Next base: position 223,299 of record NZ_JAFGYS010000015.1, read on the forward strand.
CTGCTGGCGGTGTCGCTGGTGGTGATCCTGCAGCAGTTCCTCAGCGAAGACGAACTGCGCGCTTACGGCTGGCGGATTCCGTTTGTGGTCGGTGCGGTGGCGGCGGTGATTTCGCTGTTCCTGCGCCGTTCGTTGAAAGAAACCACCAGCAAGGAAATGCGCGAGAACAAGGACGCCGGCAGCATCCGTGCGCTGTTCCGCGATCACAAGGCGGCGTTTATCACCGTGCTCGGTTACACCGCCGGCGGCTCGCTGATTTTCTACACCTTTACCACCTACATGCAGAAATACCTGGTGAACACCGCCGGCATGCACGCCAAGACCGCCAGCTACATCATGACCGGCGCGCTGTTCCTGTATATGTGCATGCAGCCGCTGTTCGGCATGCTCGCCGACAAGATCGGCCGACGTAATTCGATGCTCTGGTTCGGTGCGCTTGGCACGTTGTTCACGGTGCCGATCCTGTTGAGCCTGAAAAGCATCAGCAGCCCGATCCTGGCTTTTGTGCTGATCACCGTGGCGCTGGCGATTGTCAGTTTCTACACCTCGATCAGCGGCCTGGTGAAAGCCGAAATGTTCCCGCCGGAAGTCCGCGCCCTCGGCGTCGGTCTGGCTTACGCGGTGGCCAACGCGATCTTCGGCGGTTCGGCCGAATACGTGGCCCTGAGCCTGAAGGCCGGGGGCATGGAAAACGCTTTCTACTGGTACGTGACGGTGATGATGGCGGTGGCGTTCCTGTTCAGCCTGCGCCTGCCGAAACAGGCGGCGTACTTGCATCACGATCTGTAAACCCTGTGCGCGGGCCGCGTTGGCCCGCGCCGGCAAGGACTGTTTATGACTCAGCGACCGGGCAATCAATTGTTCGATGCCTACTTCACTGCCCGCGATATGCGCCAGGTGTTCTGCGATCAGGGCCGGGTGCAGGCGATGCTCGACTTCGAAGCGGCGCTGGCCCGGGCCGAGGCGCGGGTCGGGGTGATTCCGGCGTCCGCCGTTGCCCCGATAGCCGGCGCATGCGACGCCAGCCTGTATGACTTCGCGGCGCTCGGTGAAGCCATTGCCACGGCGGGCAATTCGGCGATTCCACTGGTCAAGGCGCTCGGCAAGCAGATTGCTGCGACCGACGCCGAGGCCGAGCGTTATGTGCACCTGGGCGCCACCAGTCAGGACGTGATGGATTCCGGGCTGGTCCTGCAATTGCGTCAGGCCCTGGCGTTGATCGAGCGCGATCTGGCAGACCTCGCCGATTCGCTCGCCACTCAAGCCAAACGTCATGCGGCGACGCCACTGGCCGGACGCACTTGGCTGCAACACGCGACACCGGTGACCCTCGGGATGAAAATCGCCGGTTGGCTCGGCGCGGTGACCCGCAGCCGTCAGCGTTTGCGTGAACTCAAGCCACGGCTGCTGGTGCTGCAGTTTGGCGGTGCGTCCGGCACGCTGGCGGCGCTCGGCGAGCAAGCCTTGCCGATTGCCCAGGCCCTGGCCGAAGAACTGCAACTGACGCTGCCCGAGCAACCGTGGCACACCCAGCGTGATCGCATCGTCGAGTTCGGCGCCGTCCTCGGGTTGATCGCCGGCAGCCTCGGCAAATTGGGGCGCGACGTCAGTCTGTTGATGCAGACCGAAGCGGCGGAAGTGTTCGAGCCGTCGGCGCCGGGCAAGGGCGGTTCGTCGACCATGCCGCACAAGCGCAATCCGGTGGGCGCGGCGGTGTTGATCGGCGCGGCGACCCGGGTCCCGGGGCTGGTCTCGACGCTGTTCAGCGCCATGCCTCAGGAGCACGAACGCAGCCTTGGCTTGTGGCATGCCGAATGGGAAACCCTGCCGGAAATCTGCTGCCTGGTGTCCGGTGCGCTGCAACAGGCGCGCCTGCTGGCCGATGGTCTGGAAGTCGATGCCGAACGCATGGCGCGCAATCTCGAGTTGACCCAAGGGCTGGTGCTGGCCGAAGCGGTGAGCATCGTCCTCGCCCAGCGGGTCGGGCGCGACACCGCGCATCACTTGCTCGAACAATGCTGCAAACGCGCGGTGGCCGAGCAACGCCATCTGCGCGGGGTACTCGGCGACGAGCCGCAAGTGACTGCCGAACTGAGCAGCGCTGAACTGGATCATCTGCTCGACCCCGCGCATTACCTCGGCCAGGCGCACGTCTGGGTCGAGCGCGCAGTGGCCGAACACAACGCTTTGACTGTCTGAAGGAGAGGGCTGTGGCTTTCGTTCAACTCGCCGATGGCGAACTGCACTATCAATTGGATGGGCCGGCCGAGGCGCCGGTGCTGGTGCTGTCCAACTCGCTGGGCACCGATCTGCACATGTGGGACGCGCAGATGCCGGCGTTCACCGAACAATTCCGGGTGCTGCGTTTCGACACCCGCGGTCACGGCCAGTCGTTGGTGACACCAGGCCCGTACAGCATCGAGCAACTGGGCCGGGATGTGCTCGGCTTGCTCGATGCGTTGCACATCGAACGCGCGCATTTCTGCGGATTGTCGATGGGCGGCCTGATCGGTCAGTGGCTGGGGATCAATGCCGGTCACCGTCTGCACAAACTGATCGTGTGCAACACCGCCGCGAAGATCGGCGACCCGTCGGTGTGGAATCCGCGCATCGAAACCGTGTTGCGCGACGGCCCGGCGGCGATGCTCGCGCTGCGCGATGCGTCGATTGCCCGCTGGTTCACCCCGGACTTTTCGGCGGCCAATCCGGCCGCTGCGAAGAAGATTACCGACATGCTCGCGGCGACTTCGCCTGAAGGTTATGCGGCCAATTGCGCGGCGGTGCGTGATGCCGATTTCCGTGAGCAACTGGCCTCGATCAACCTGCCGCTACTGGTGATCGCCGGCACTGAAGACGCGGTGACGCCACCGTCCGGCGGGCATTTCATTCAGGAGCATGTGCGCGGCGCCGAGTACGCCGAGTTCTACGCCGCGCACCTGTCCAACGTGCAGGCCGGTGCCGATTTCAGCGATCGTGTGTTGGCGTTTTTGAACGCTCAGTGAGGGAAAGTCTGTGGACGAGAAACAACGTTACGACGAAGGCCTGCAAGTCCGCCGCGCGGTATTGGGCGATGCCCACGTCGATCGCAGCCTGAATGCGCTGACCGAGTTCAACTCGGAGTTCCAGGAGATGATCACCCGCCACGCCTGGGGCGACATCTGGACCCGCCCGGGCCTGCCGCGACACACCCGTAGCCTGATCACCATCGCCATGCTGATCGGGATGAACCGCGAGGCCGAGCTGAAACTGCATTTGCGCGCCGCGGCGAACAACGGCGTGAGCCGGGGCGAGATCAAGGAAGTGATCATGCAGAGTGCGATCTATTGCGGGATTCCGGCGGCGAATGCGACGTTTCATCTGGCCGAATCGGTGTGGGATGAGCTGGGTGTCGAATCCCGGGAGTGAACATTAGATTCAACGGATCGTCCGATCGCGGCTCGGGCCTGTGGCAGCTTCTGCATTTGGAATGCGTTTCCCTGTAGGAGCTGCCGCAGGCTGCGATCTTTTGATCTTCAAACGCTGGCGACAATGAAAATCCGCTTGAACGGAAACAGCGTCTGCCCGTTTTTCTCCGGCGGATAATGCTCATGCACGCGCATTAGGAAGTGGTAGATAAACCGCGCCTGCTCCTGCAACGTCAGCGCCTGCATCACCGGCCGCAGCGCCGAGACTTTCACCCAGTCATAGATCGGTGACTTGCCGCCGACCACCTGCAATTGCTCGGTTTCCCAGATGTCCAGCGACGTGGTCAGCGGCGCCAGCAAGCGGTAGTAATCCTCCAATGCCAACAACGGCCGCGCCGCCATGCGCTGGCGCAGTTCTGGTGTGCCGAGAGGGGGGTGTCCACGGCCGGGCTCGTCGAGGGTCTCGAGCATCAGTCGATACCACCGCGCATCGCGCCAGTCCGGCATGTGCGCCGCCAGACAGCCGCCGGGGTTTAGATGCCCCAGCAGGCGCGGCAGCAGTCGTTGATGATCGCCAATGAAATGCAGCACCGCCGCCGCGAGCAGCAGGTCGGCGGGTTGTTCGGGTTTCCAGTCGAGCAGGTCGCATTCTTTCCATAACGCGTTGATCGGCAGGCAACGAGCCTCGTCGAGCATCTGTGCGGAGCTGTCGACCCCATGCAACTGCGCACGCGGCCAGCGCTCGGCCAGCAGTTGCGTGGCGATGCCGGTGCCGCAACCCAGGTCGTAAATGCGTTTGGGGAAGTCCAGTTCGACGCGGTCGAGCAATTCATTGACCGGGCGCTGGCGTTGACGGGAAAACTGCTGGTACGCCTTGGCGTCCCAGTCGGGTGCAGCCTTGAGTAGATTGATCATGAGGTGGTCCTCCGATGATCAGCAGTGTCTTCCGATGACAATCTGGCCAAAGCTTGAGGACCAACAACTACAGATAACGGAAGCGGGGAAGGTGTGGCGCCTGAGTCCTTCAGGTAATTTCTACTCTATCCGAGGCCCGGCGAAGTGCCACAGATCCTGACGGATGGCTCTCTGATATTCCCTTACCTGTAGGTGCTGCCGCAGGCTGCGATCTTTTGCTTTTAAAAAGCACAAGACCGTAGCCTGCGGCAGCGCCTACAGATAATCCGGGGCCATTCTCGAATCAGAGCAAGCTGATCGGATAACTGATGATCAGACGGTTCTCGTCGAACTCGTTGTTGCTGAAGTCACGCCGCATGGTCGAGTTGCGCCAGCGCACGTTCAGGTCGCGCAAGGTGCCGCTCTGCACGGTGTAGCCCAGTTCCGATTCGCGCCCCCATTCCTTGCCGTCGGTGATGGTCCCGGTGTGCACGTTGTCGCCGCTGATGTAGCGGTTCATCAGGGTCAGGCCGGGGATGCCCATGGCGGCGAAGTTGTAGTCGTGGCGCACCTGCCATGAACGCTCTTGCGCGTTGTCATAGCTGGCGTTGTAGCTGTCGTTGGCCAGGGTGCCGCCGCTGGTGCCGTTGACGCGCATCCAGGCGCTGTCGCCAGTGAGTTTTTGCAGGCCGACGTAGAAGGTGTTGCCGCCGTACCGGGCGGAGAACATTCCCGACCAGGTTTTGTTGTCGAGTACGCCGGCGCGGGCGCTGCCGTCGTCCTTGCCATAGAAGAAGCCGAGGTTGGCGCCCAGGGTCCAGTCGCCCAGTGGCTGGCTGTGGATCAGGTTGACGTATTGCTGGCTGTAGATGTCCTTGAGCTCGGCGTTCCATAGGCCGATCTGCGTGCGCTTTTCGTTGAACTGGTATTCAGCACCCTGAAAGTTGAAGCGATCGGAGGTGAACGCCGGTTTACCGAACATCGACATGTCGCTCATGCTGCTGTCGTCGCGCGGGCTGTTGGCGCGGAACTGCCCGCCGTAAAGCGTCAGGCCGTCGATCTCCCTGGAGGTGATCTGGCCGCCACGGAAGGTTTGCGGCAGCGAACGCCCGTCATCCGAACGCAGGATCGGCAGCACCGGCATCCATTCGCCGACCTTGATTTCGGTCTGCGACAACTTGGCCTTGAACGCCACGTTGGTGCGGCCGAACGTGTCCGCCGGGCGCCCGTCGTGATCCAGCGGCAGCAGTTGGGTGCCGCCGGTGCCTTTGCCGCCATCGAGTTTGACCGAATACAGACCGAGCACGTCCATGCCGAAGCCGACGGTGCCTTGAGTGAAACCGGATTTGGCGTCGAGGATGAAGCTCTGCGTCCACTCTTCAGCCTTGCCCTGCGCCTTGGTCGGGTTGGTGAAGTTGCGGTTGATGTAGAAGTTGCGCAGGTTCAGGTTGGCCTTCGCCCCTTCGAGGAAACCGGCTTCTTCGGCGGCGGCGGGCAGGGCGACGCCGGTCAGGGCCAAGGCGATCAGGCCGGGAAATGCGTACGGCGCAATTGGATGAGTCATCGCAGGGTCTCTTGTTATTTTTTTGGGGTCGAACGGGGCCGTTGCCGCCATTTTCGGGGCAGGCAAGAGCTTGCAGAATCTGTGATGAAGCGGCGGCGATCAGCCGGACGGGACAGGGCGCGGGAACATGGTGTCGAACCTGTTGTTATTGGTTTTGTGGATCGAATGGTGCGGGGGG